>CAUJEY010000033.1 GCA_963169325.1 Bacteroidota bacterium | reverse complement strand
TAAGTCCTCGACCTCAAAGAGCCTTTAAAAAGCATTTCTTGTAAAACTTCGCGGTCTTGATCCGCTAGACAGACGTGTGATTTTTTCATCAGGAGATTTTTAATCTCCGCAATATACAAAGAAATTTAATTTACACTGTACTAAGGATACGTTTTTTGGAGAAAACGTCCGAAAGTATAAAAAATGGACTATCAACAAATCAACAAATCAACAAATCAACAAATCAACAAATCACTCATTCTCCGTATCCTTCTTTTTCCGCCGGAAAAGCCCGCGTTTTGCCGGTTTCGGCGTTGTTTCGGCGGGTATTTCCGGCGCATTTTGGGCAGTTTCCCGGATGGCCAGTTTTGCGGCTTTTCGCTCTTTCAGGCGGGTGAACTGGCGGCGCGCGAAATTGACGGCCACGGGCAGGAGTGTAGCGGCAATGCCGCCCCACCAGGTACCGCGGCTGGCTACCCGGCCTACGGCCTGTAAAGCCGTGGTTCCGATACCCGGGTTGTCGTCGCCTTTGAACATTTGACCGATTTGTTTGCTCAGGGAAAATTTTTCTTCCACCAGAATCATAAACTCCTGGCGGGTGCGCTGTACCCCGGTGTTCATCTCAGCTTGTACGATGTCCAATTGAGCTTTTAAACGGGCTTTTTCCTGTAACAGCTCTTCCAGATTATTGATTTTGCGACTCATAAGCTGTTTTTTAATCGAAAAAGGAACGGATAAAGGTGCTGAGCAGCGGGTTGGTGAGCAAATGTTTTTTAAACATCAGGACCAACAGTGCCAGCAGGGCATAAAAACCGGCCACTGCGAGAAATGCCAGCGGGAGAGCGTTCCACAAATCGCCCAGATAAAAGGCTGCGGCTAAGCTTAGCATCGTCAGGGCGAGCAGCCCCAACGCGGCAATCACCATCGTGGATATGACCGAGGAAGCAGTTTTGGCCAATTTCTCCGCGGCTTCGAGGCGTAGATAGTCTAATTGTAATTTGACGTATTGCCGGGTATATTCGGCGGTTTCGCCGGCTGCTTCGAGAAATTTTTCAGCGTCTTTCATGTTTTAGCAAGGTTTCCGGTTTTTTGGGTTTGAGGGTTTGAAGGTTTCTGGTTGGAGGGTTTCTGGTTGGAGGGTTTCTGGTTGGAGGGTTTCTGGTTTGAAGGTTTCTGGTTGCAGGGTTAAATGGCGCCGGCATCGGCGAATTTTTTCAGGAGTTTGTCTTTGGCTTTGCCCATCCCGTTTTCAAAGGAGGATTCGGCCTCTTCGAGGGTATCACCGGCTTCTTCCACCACATCGCCGAGGTTTTCCCGAAATTGCTCATCAATCATTTCAGCAAAATTAAAACCATTGTCGATAGAGCGATTTAGCGTTTTCAGCAGTTCGTCAATCTGTTCCTGGCCGTATTCGACCAGATCATCGAGGGCATCGCTCCAATTTTCACCCAATTGCGCCCTAAGTGCTTTGCCTTTTTCGGATTGGAGGTAATAACCCAGAGCCAGGCCCGCTGCTGCGCCGGCCAGAAAGGTTAGTCCGCGGGAAACAGTTTCGTTTTTCATAGCGTGAAAATAAGGCTTTTTGATTTACGATTTACGATTTACGATTTTAGCGTAGAGGGGACCGTAGCGTAATCTAAGGCGGTCTCTTCGTAAATCGTACTACCTACTGCCTACTGCCTACTGTCTACTGCCTACTGCCTACTGTCTACTGCCTGCTGCCTACTGCCTACTGCCTACTGTCTACTGCCTGCTCACCTGTAGTTCCATTCGTTCTGTGGCTAATTTCAGGGCTTGTTCGAGTTGTTGTTCCTCAGAAAGGAGGGTATTGTCGATCACGATGGCGTCGTCTGATCGGCGGAGGGGGCTGTCGGCGCGGGAGGAGTCGATATGGTCGCGTTCGATGAGATTGCGGCGGATATCGTCCCACTCGGCGTCGATACCTTTGGCGGCAAGTTCGAGGTGCCGGCGGCTGGTGCGCACGTCGACGTCGGCGGTCAGGAATATTTTCAGTTCAGCGTCGGGAAACACGACGGTGCCGATGTCGCGCCCGTCGGCCACGATACCCCGGCGCCGGCCCATGGCTTTTTGCTGGGCTACCATGGCGCGCCGCACCGCTGAGATCGTCGACACCGGACTCACGTGCTCGCTCACGCGCATTTCCCGGATTTCGTGTTCCACGTCCTGGCCGTTCAGGAAGGTGTGGTTTTTTCCATCTATCCGTTCAAAGTGAATGGCGATTTGTTTCAGCGCTTCCTCCACGGCAAGCGGGTCGTTGTAGTCGATATGATGATCGATAAAATACAAGGTCACCGCGCGGTACATAGCCCCGGTGTCGAGATAGGCATAATGCAGCGCCTTAGCCAAACCTTTGGCCAACGTGCTTTTACCACAGGAAGAATGACCGTCGATAGCGATAATAATAGACATACGGATTGCGGATTGCGGATTGCAGATTGCGGATTGCGGATTGCGGAATACGGATTGCGGTAGGGCAAAGGTGCGGAATTTCAATAAAATCGGGTGAACTGTTTAGGGCTCTGGCAGCAGCCTGAAGATCGAACGGGTCCGCCTGCGGCGGATGACAAAGTAGAGGGGCGAGAGCGAACTGTAGATCGAACGGGTTTTTACATCTTTGCGGGCCTATGTGCATTATGCCGGCTTTGTTCGTCCTTTACGTTTGTGTTACACTGGCCCAAATAGCGTTATGGCTGCTCGTTTTTGGCCGCCTGGCCCGCATTCGGCCTGCCGCCATTGCGCCTGTCGGATTCCCGCCCGTTTCGGTGATTATTTGCGCCCGCAACGAAGCGCACAACCTGCGAAAAAACCTGCCGGCTGTACTCGGGCAACAACACCCCCATTTTGAGGTATTGGTGGTAGACGATGATTCCACGGACGATACCGGCGCGGTACTGTCCGCTTTTCAAGTCAATTATACCCATTTGCGCGTGTTGCGCCTTTCGCCCAAAACATCACCCGGCAAAAAATACGCCCTGGCGCAAGGCATCGAAGCGGCCCGGTACGAATACCTGGTGTTTACCGACGCCGATTGTGCGCCGGCGAGCGCGCGATGGTTGGAGCATTTGGTGGGCGGGTTTCAAGGCGGTTCTACCCCTCCCCCATCCCCTCTCCGCCGCGGCGGAAGGGGGGCTAGTACTCAAGTATATCTAAATTCAACACGGAATCAAGCCCCCCTCCCCCGAATGGGAGGGGCTAGTACTCAAGTATATCTAAATTCAACACGGAATCAAGCCCCCCTCCCCTTCGGGGGAGGGGATGGGGGAGGGGTAGAACCCCACTCCCCATTCGAAATCGTACTCGGTTACGCGCCTTACCGCCCCGGCCCGGGACTGCTAAACCGCTGGGTCCGGTTTGAGACCATATTTACGGCCATGCAGTATTTTTCCTTCGCCTTAGCCGGGCGTCCGTATATGGGCGTGGGGCGCAACTTGGCCTGGCATAAATCGCTTTTTCAGCGGGTGGGCGGTTTTGCCGCTCATGCGCATGTGCCGTCGGGCGACGACGATTTGCTAGTAAACGCCGCAGCCCATGCCGGAAACACCGCGCTTTGCCTGGCGCCGGAAGCTTTTGTATATTCGGATGCGGAAAGTACCTGGGCAGACTGGTTCCGGCAGAAGCGACGACACCTCGGCGCCGGCAAATTTTACCGCCGGGAACACCAAATCGCCCTCGGCTTGCTGACTTTAACACAAGTGCTGCATTATTTTCTGCTTTTTGTGTTGCTGTTTTCCGGGTTTGGCACGGTTTCTGTTATTTTATTTGTCGTCCGGCTGACTATTTCTGCCGGTTTTTTCAAGAAAATCCTACGCCAATTTCGCGATGAGCCTTTATTAGTCTGGTTTCCGTTGCTCGATGCGTTATTGGCCATTTACTTTGCGGTATTGGTGCCGCTGATTTTAATCCGGTCCAATCACCTAATCTCATGGAAGTAACTTCGATCCCCGGTCGGGCCCCCGCCTGAACCGGGGTTCGGTTTTTTATGCGGTCAAACCTCAAACTTCGAACTTCAAACTTTGAACTTCGAACTTCAAACTTCAAACTCACCGCGTAAACTGCCGTTCCAGCACCGCTTCATTTCCCCGGTCATCTTTCACCGTCAGTTTCAGGATATGTGTGCCCGGGCCGATACGCCCGTCGAAGGTGTGCGACAGTTTTGCCGTTTTCCGGTCGAACTCAAAAAGAATCCATTTGCCGTCGATGGCGCAGCGGTATTGCAGGTTGTCGGCGTTGCCGTCGGTGCGGAAATTATCCTGTAGGCGAAAAGCCAGGGTGTTTTTCCGGCGCATATCGGCAGCGAAAGATACCGGCGTGATGGTGGGTGGTACGGTATCCAGCATAATGGAGTAATCGCCGAACTCGCGTACGCGGGTTTCCAAACGTTCACCGCTCCAGATGCCGCCGCAATTGACCGGCCGGCCGTTGCCGCTACGGGCAATCACTGCCTTTGAAAGCAGGGCTTCCGGTATTTTAGCCGTGGGCAGCAGGCTGAGCAGGATACTCCGGTGTAAGGGTGCGGATTTGTTGTGTACCCGGTGTACCGGCGAAAGGTTTTCGTTGCGTTTGCCCGACTCGCGGCCGTATTGAAAATAGAGCGTTTCATACAAAGCGCCTTTGGGGACGATCATGGAAAATCCTTCGAGGTCGACCCGGTTGTCCACCCCGTAGAGTATTTCAAACTGGCAGTCGGGCTGGGGGAGGGGCTCCACCGGATCGCCGCGAAGCGCCCAGAAAGTGATGGTAGAGACGTTGTTGTAGGCGTCGGCGGCTTTCAGGGTGATTTTGACCGGCCGGTCTTTGTACAAGGGGATGGCGCCAAGCGATTCGGTGCGGGCGTAGTTGGACAGGCGGTCGCCGGGCAATACAAAACAGCGGTGAAACCAGGCGCCGTAGTTTGCGCGCGCAGCATAATCGGCATGCGCGTTCAGGTATCGGGTTTCGTTGAAGTCCAATTCGGTCATATTCCACTGGAAGGCGGTCCGCTCGTCGGCCAGCAGGGTCAGGCTGTACAGGCCGTTTTTATTTTGGGTGTTTCCGGTTTGGCGGTCTATGGCTTTGAGGCCGAATCCGACCCGCCAGGCCGGCAGTCGCACGGTATCGCCTTCCACGCCGTAGCTGCCGTCTTTACGGCGTTCGATGGGAAAGGCCTTGCTGTTTAATACTTCGCGCTGCTCGCTGAGGAAGTACACTTTCATGTCGCGCAGATCGGGTGGGGTCTGATCGGGTATGGGCAAGCCGAAGAGCAGCGGGTTAAGCGCTTTTTGACTGGTAGAGTGCCGGATTTCAAAATGCAGGTGCGCGCCTTCGGAGCTGCCGGTATTGCCCATGCGGCCGATTTGTTCGCCTTTTTTTACCTTAAATGCCCCGTCTGAAGGGTACAAATCCACCTCGAACCGTTCCCGTTTGTACTGCATTTCTTTCACATACTGTTCCACGGCTGCCGAAAATTTATCCAGGTGCGCATACACCGTGGTGTAGCCTTTTGGATGCTTGATGTACACCGAATTGCCATATCCGTTTTCCTGCACCCGTATCCGGTCGATATACCCCTCGGCTGCCGCGTAAATGGGTTGCCCGATGCTTCCTGTGGCACTGCTGATGTCGATACCGGAATGAAAATGATTCGGCCGCAGTTCGCCGAAGGTGCCCGACAATCGGATCGCCGACCGTACCGGCATTTGAAAATAATCTTTAGGAAAATCATCCGGAGGCGCAATCAACGGAGCGCCGGGGTTTCCAAAGGTGACTGCCGGAAGCAGCCAAACCAGGCCCCAGCAGGCGCGCAGTGTCATATATCTCAATCTCATACTCGTAACCATATATTTTGGACTGGTTTTAGGAGGTAAGCCGGTGGAAGGATCGCCCGGCCTTTATCGTTTATTATTCAAAATTAATGCAAAATAGCAAATTGCTGCCAAACGGGAGGGGTATTTCCAAAAAATGACTTAAAACTAACGCGTGCGGACGCCGTCTGTTGCGAATTCCCAGTTGCCGACCAAGGTGCGTTCGTAGGTGTTTTTGGTCAGGTACTCCAAAAAAAGTTCGCGGGAAATGCCGCGCGCGCCCAGGCTTTCCAGGTGTGCGGTTTGTTGCTGGCAGTCGATGAGCCAGAAACCCGATTGCTGGAGGGCGCGTACCAGGGTGATGAATCCGGCTTTGGAAGCGTTGGGTTCCCGGGCGAACATACTTTCACCGAAAAAGATGCGCCCCAGGGCCAGTCCGTAGAGTCCGCCCACCAGGTTTTCATCGTGCCAGACCTCCACGGAGTGCGCGAGCCCTTGCCGGTGCAATTCGGTGTAGCCTTCAATGAAAGGTTCCGATATCCAGGAACCATCCTGCCCAGTGCGGGAAACGAGCGCGCAAGCGCGGATCACTTCGTTGAAGCAGGTATCGAGCGTGTAGCGGAATTTGTTTTGGTTAAAAACAGATCGCATGCTCTTGTGTATTTTCAGTTCGGCGGGAAACAACACGTAGCGCGGATCGGGGGCATACCAGAAAAAACTGCCTTCGTCTTCAAACCAGGGGAAAATACCGTTTCGATAGGCCAGCACGAGGCGCTCCGGGCTTAAATCGCCACCTACGGCGAGCAACCCGCCCGGTTCGGCCAGGGATGGGTGGGGGAAAGCCATTTCACGTTCGTTGAGCCAGAATACGGGCATAGGGCGTCAATCCTCCAGTTCGGCGGAAAGGCCGCGGTCGAGCAGGGCTTCGCACAAGGGAATAAGTTCGCCTTTTGTACCGGATTTCACCGTGGCTTTGCCCTTAAAGTGAATAATAATGGATAGTTGCTCGGCCTGTTCGTGCGAATGTTTCAGGATTTCCATAAAACACTGGATCACCCACTCGAACGAGTTGACGTCGTCGTTGTACACAATAATATGCGCAGGCAGATCCGAACCGATATCGTCTTCTACCAGGACGTCTTCTTCTTCTTCCCAGCGTGGTATGGGCATAATTTATAAATGGTTTGAAGGTTTGGGGGTTTAGAGGTTTGGGGGTTTGGGGGTTTAGAGGGTTAGGGGTTTGGAGGATTGGGGGCTTGGGGTATGGGGGTTGGGGGATGGGGGTTTGGATGGGAGTGTTCAAAAAATGATGTCAAA
>CAUJEY010000032.1 GCA_963169325.1 Bacteroidota bacterium | reverse complement strand
GCCATGCCTACCTGATACTCGAATACATCCCGCCCGGCTACAAAAACCGCTTGTTCTGGGAAACCTTCGGCCGGGCGCTCGCCAACCTGCATGGCAATACCTCCGAACGCTTCGGCTTCGCGCACGACAATTTTATCGGCTCGCTGCCCCAATCAAATACCCGGCACGACACCTGGGCGGAATTTTATGCCGAAGAACGCCTCTGGCCGCAAATGCTACAGGCCTGTGAGTTGGGCTACTTCGACAAAAACGCCGAACAACAATTGAGTCATCTATGCAAAAAATTAGGCTGGCTCTGCCCCAGGGAGTCGCCGGCCCTTACCCACGGCGACCTTTGGAGCGGCAATTTTATCTGCGATACTGCCGGCCAGCCTGTCCTGATCGACCCCGCCGCCGCTTTTGCGCACCGGGAAATTGACCTCGCTATGAGCCGACTGTTCGGGGGCTTCGACGCGGCATTTTACGTCGCCTACGAAGAAGTCTGGCCCCTGGAATCCGGTTTTGACAAACGGCTGGAAGTGTATCAGTTATACTATCTGCTGGTACACGTCAACCTGTTCGGCGGCGGATATGTGACGAGCGTACGGGAAATTTTAAAACGCTGGGGGTAGATGGAAGGTGGTGTTTTAGTGCCTCCGTGTTTTAGTGTTTTGGTGTTTCCCGGATTGGCACCAAAACACCAAAACACCAAAACATTAAAACACCGAAACACAGAGGCACTAAAACACCAAAGCACTAAAACACATAAACATTAACATGAACACTCCACTCCTTCGCGAACTGATCGGCAACACCGATATTTACCTGCTCGACCAAATCCTGAAAAACCGCTATGTCGCAACGGATAAAATCCTGGACGCGGGCGCAGGCTCCGGCCGAAACCTGCACTGGTTTATCCAAAACGGTATTTCCGCATTCGGGACCGACCGCGACCCGCAGGCCGTGGAGGAACTGAAACGGCGCTACCCGGTGGTGCCGGAAGACCACTTTCTGGTGGCGCCGATGGAAAAAATGCCCTTTGAAAACCATTTTTTCGACCATGTGCTTTGCTGCGCCGTCCTGCATTTTGCCGAAAATCCGGCCCATTTCGAAGCGATGTTCGCGGAAATGATCCGTGTATTGAAACCCGGCGGCTCCATGTTTCTCCGCGTAGCAACAGATATAGGTATTGCCGAAAAAATGCAGCCGCTGGGCAACGGCCGGTACACGATGCCCGACGGTACCGACCGGTTTTTATTGACCCGAAACCTGCTGAACCGGACGGTCGATCAACACGCCCTCGCCTGGCTGGAACCGATGAAAATTGTAAACGTGAATGACCTGCGGAGTATGACCGTACTGGTGCTGCAAAAAACATAGTGCTTACCTTGAAAAGGCTTTTTTCTACCTAAATTTGTCCAGGAACTAAAACTAAAGCAAAAATGAATCGAGTAAAACACATCTTTCCGGGACTTTTAGGAGCGCTGCTCCTCCCGCTGCTCCTGCCCATATTCCTCTCCGCTCAAAGTGCCTACAAACAACCGCCCGCCGACGTTACGAGCATCGTACTGGCCCCGCCCACGCCGATGCAGAGTGTCAGCCCCGCGCGCGATGCCATGCTCTTTGTGGATTATAACCCCAACCCCGGCATCGCCACCCTGGCCGAACCCTTCCTCCGGCTGGCCGGCCTGCGTATCAATCCCTTGCTGAACTGCCGCCAGAACACCACCGAATACACCGGCCTGACCGTCCGCTGGCTCGTGCAGGATGAAACCATAAAAATCCGACTCCCGGCCGACGGCAAGCTCGCCGGTATGCCCAAATGGTCGCCCGACGGGCGACAAATTGCCTTCGGGATAAACAAACCGGAAGGCGTCGAACTCTGGACCGCCGAAACCTGGACTGGTAAATCGCACCGCGTGGGCACCTTCCTGCTCAACGACGTGCTGGGCACAGCCTTTACCTGGCTCGACGACAGCGAGCGCCTGCTCGTGCGTATGATTACGCCCTATCGCGAAAAAGCGCCCGACCCCACCGCCGTACCCACCGGCCCCACTATCGACGAAACCACCACCGGCAAACTCGCCCAGGTGAGCACCTACCAGGACCTGCTGCAAAATCCCAACGACGAAAAACTGTTCGAATATTACGCTGCCAGTGTCCTGGCCCTGGCGCACAGCAGCAATGGCAAATCACAACAACTCAGTCAGCCGGGCCTGTACATGGACGCCGAATGGTCGCCCGATGAAAAATACCTGCTGGTGACCACGCTTCGCCGGCCCTTTTCCTACAATGTGCCGTACGACGACTTTTCGCGGAAAACAGAAATCTGGGACACCCGCGGCCAGGTCGTCCGCACCCTGGCCGAATTCCCGGTCACCGACGATATCCCGCGCCAGGGCGTGGAAACGGGTCCGCGTCGCTTCCAATGGCAGGCGCTGCACCCCGCCCGCCTCCTTTGGGCAGAAGCCCTGGATGGCGGCAACCCGACCAACAAAGCCGATTTTCGCGACAAAATCATGCTGCTCGAAGCGCCGTTTGCCGGCGCCCCCCGCGAACTGATGCTGGTCAAACACCGCTTCACCGGGCTGCAATGGACGGCCGATAAAGACGTGGCCCTGCTCACGGAATACAACCGCGACCGCCGCTGGCGCACCACCTACCGGCTCGATCTGAATAACCCTGCCACCAAAACCGTGCTGTTCGACCTCAGTGTGAACGACGCTTATGGCAATCCCGGAACCCCCGTGTACAAACAATTGCCCGGCGGCGACTGGGTGATGGCGCAAGACGGCGACTGGGCCTGGTTCACTTGTCCGGGCGCTTCGCCCGACGGAGAACTCCCGCGTTTGGACAAAATCAACCTGAAAACCGGCGAAAAAAAGACCGTGTTCCAATGCCCGGCAAACGCTTACGAGGAGTTCGTGATGTTTGCCGGTAAGGATGACCAGCAAATCGTCACCCGCTACCAAAGCAAAACCGAGCCGCCGAACTTTTTTAAACTCAATTTAAAAACGAAAGAAAAGAAAGCCATCACCGACTTCAAAGACCCGGCGCCGCAACTCACGGGCATCGAAAAACGTATGGTCAAATACAACCGGAAAGACGGGGTGCCCCTATCCGGCACCCTTTATTTGCCCCCTGGCTACCAACCCGGCCAGCGCCTGCCGCTCTTCATTTGGGCATATCCGCTCGAATATTCCGACGCCTCTACGGCCGGACAAGTACGCGGCTCCGAAAACACATTTACTTTCTACCGCAACGATTCGCCCCTGTTTTTTGCCACACAGGGCTACGCCGTGCTGATGAACGCTACCATGCCCGTCGTCGGCGACCCGGAAACAATGAACAATACCTTTGTGGAACAAATCACCGGCGCCGGCCGTGCTGCCATCGATTATTTAGATTCGCTGGGCATCATCGATCGCCGGCGCGTAGGCGTGGGCGGCCACTCTTACGGCGCCTTCATGACGGCCAACCTGCTGGCCCACTCCGACGACTACGCCTTCGGCATCGCCCGCTCCGGCGCTTACAACCGCTCGCTCACCCCCTTCGGTTTCCAGAGCGAACGGCGCTCCTTCTGGGAAGCCCCCGACGTATACCTCAACGTGTCGCCCTTCACCCATGCCAATAAAATAAAAAAGCCCCTGCTGCTCATTCATGGTGAGGCCGACAATAACTCCGGCACTTTCCCCATTCAATCGGAGCGCCTGTTTCAAGCCATTAAAGGCAACGGTGGTACCGCGCGTTTAGTCATGCTGCCCCACGAAAGCCACGGCTATCGCGCCCGCGAAAGCGTGTTGCATACGCTGGCGGAAATGTTTGAATGGGCAAACAAATACAGCGAAGTAAAAGAAAGCAAACCGTAATTAGGTTAGAAGATTGCCGTCCGCCTTCGTTAAAACTTTATGGCGGACGGCCCCCTCCAAAAAAAACCAAACCTCCAACCCCCAAACTAAACCACCGTATTCCACCCATACACATCCGGACGTTGGCCGGAGCGTATATCCTGGAGCAACTGACGTACCCGCACGGCAAAGGAATCGTCCGTTACCGGCGGCAGCAGGAGGTCTTTATCGAGTACGCGAATTAATTCAAACGAGGCAGTAACGGCTGCCGTGCCGACACCGAAACCTTCTTGCAGGGCGCCGCGCTGATGAGCCTCCACCAGCTCCAGGGCACTGATGGTGCGTTGTTCCACCGGGTAACCCAGTTCTGCGGCCAGGGTGATAATGCTGTCGCGGGTGATTCCTTCAAGAATCGTATCGGAGAGGGGCGGGGTCACTACTTTGCCATCAATGACGAACATAACGTTCATAGTACCCGATTCTTCAATGTTCAGAGCGGGCGAGCCGTCGGTCCAGAGCACCTGATCGAAACCTTCGGCGCGGGCCAGTTGGGTGGGGTAAAGCGCTCCGCCGTAGTTGCCGGAACATTTGGCGTAGCCGGTACCGCCCGGGGCGGCCCGAATAAAGCGCTCCTCTACCTTCACTTTTACCGGCTTGGGGTAATACACCGGCACCGGGCCGGTAAACACGATAAAGCGGTAAGTATCCGAAGCTTTTACGCCGAACCGGGCGTCAGTCGCGTACACCAGGGGCCGGATATAAAGCGCCGAGCCGGGCGAGGAGGGTACCCAGCCGGCGTCGAGAGCCACCAGGGTCCGGATTGATTCGTAGAACAATTCAGCCGGCATGGGGGGCATAGCCATCCGTTGCAGCGAGCGATTGATCCGTTCGATGTGTTTGGGTATGCGGAAGATGGATACGCGGCCGTCAGTCATACGAAAAGCCTTCATTCCTTCCCACACCAGCTGACCGTAGTGCAACGCCAGCGTATGGGGGGGCATTTCCAGGTTACCAAAGGGTACGATATGCGGGGAATGCCAGGCGCCGTCGCGGTAGTCGGCCAACAACATGTGGTCGGACACGATTTCACCGAAGGAGAGTTTATCCATATCGACCTCAGGCAGGCGGCTGTGGGTCGTTTTCTGAATAGGAATGGTATCGAGTATTCGTTCCATTTTGATATCTGCGCGGTTGTAAACGCCTTGTTCGAGGGGGATTTCACGGAACCCCATTTTCCGGTATAACTGCACTGCCGGACCCGAGGTACGGCTGTTGGAGTACAAAATCACCCGCGTCGCCCCCAATTTCCGGGCCTCGTCAATGGCAGCCTGCATCAGCAGTTTGCCGATACCGCGTCCGCGCCAGGGCACATCTACCGCCATTTTGGTCAATTCATAACTGCCCGCGCCGCCATAAGGCCGAAGCGCCACCACCCCTATGACCACCCCGCGTTCCGTGGCGGCCAGGATGCTGCCTCCAGCAGCTAAGATATGCTTTTCCGGTTCGCTCAACACCGCAATATCAAGCGGTTCGAGCGGATAGTCGGCCTCGATCCAGGCGCGGTTGAGGCGGTAAAAGGCTTCGCGGAAGCCGGAGTTCCAGGTGGAAATTTGAATGTCGTGGTGCATGACAGGTTAGGTGTTGTTGATTTGTGGATTTGGTGATTTGAAAACCGGTGCAAAGATTTTACATTTGTCTTCTGAAAAAACAGATTCAGTTTTTATATTTTACCGCATAACAGATGGCCCATTCCGCTGAAGATTTTTTATACCACCAGGTCGCCGAGCGTTTGGAAACGATGGTTACAAAAGGCGTCTGGAATACAGGCGACAAGTTACCTTCGGTTCGGGCACTCAGTGCGGAGCAGGGGGTCAGCCTGAGCACGGCTTTCAAAGCGTATTCGGCGCTGGAAAGTAAAGGCCTCATCGAAGCTCGACCAAAATCGGGTTATTATGTGCGCTTTGCTGTACGTCGCAAAGCGGAGCCGCCCCGGACACCGCGATACTTAGCTCCACCTTTGGGGCTTTCGGTAGACGATATGCTGGCCACTGTGTACGCCAACATGTCGGAAGCGGGCATCGTACAACTTTCTATTGCCGCGCCAGCAGCGGAACTCCTGCCCGCGGCAAAACTGAATAAATGTCTGCTCGAAGCGTTGCGCAGCAGCCCGACCAGCTGCCTGCATTACGAGAACATTCAGGGAAATGAGCGCCTGCGACAGCAAATAGCCCGCCTCTCCTTCAACTGGGGCGGCAACAGCCCGGCATCGGAGGTAATCGTGACCCATGGCTGTATGGAGGCCCTGGTTTTTTGCTTGAAATCGGCGACACAGCCCGGCGATACCGTGGCTATTGAACGGCCGACTTATTTCGGTATTTTTAATTTACTCAAGAGCCTCGGCCTGCGGGCCTTGGAAGTGCCGACCGATCCGGTCACCGGTCCTGATCTCGATTTTTTAGAAAAGGCTGTCGCCCAAAAACAACTGAACGCGGCTTTGTTCGTACCAAATTTCAACAATCCCACCGGCAGCCTCATGCCCGACACCCACAAGGAGGCCCTGGTATCTATGCTGGCCGAACGCGAAATCCCCCTGGTGGAGGACGATATTTACGGGGAAATGTATTTTGGCAAAACACGGCCCCGCACCTGTAAAAGTTACGACAAGCAAGGGCTGGTGCTGTATTGTTCCTCCCTGTCGAAGACGCTGGCGCCGGGCTACCGGATCGGCTGGTGTCAGCCCGGGCGTTTTGCGAAGCGGGTATTGCAAAACAAGTTGACGCATTGTGTTTCCTCGACCACGCCGACACAGGCCGCTATCGCGCAATTTTGCGAAACCGGCAGGCTTGATCTCCATTTTCGCCACCTGCGCAAAGCCCTGCACACCCAATGCCTGCGTTATTGGCAGGCGATCACGGAATTTTTTCCACCCGAAACACGGGTGTCGCAACCGCAGGGCGGTTATGTGTTGTGGCTTGAACTACCCGAAACTGTGGACGCCTTTCACCTCTATCACCGCGCCCGGCAACACCAGATCAATATTGCCCCCGGACAAATTTTCAGCACCGACGGGCAATTTTCACACCATATCCGGCTGGGTTTCGGCACACCGTACGGCCCGGAAATTGAACGGAGTTTGCGGACGTTGGGAAGGTTGGTGGGGGAGATGGGGTGAGCAGGGCGGGGTATATTTTGCGACCTGTAAACGTTGAACTTCTTTGATCACAGGCGTATATTCAATCACACAAATGATGTTCATGCGTGATGCGCACAAGATCGGCCACGTTCTTTGCACCAACTTTACGCATAATGTTAGCGCGATGCGTTTCCACAGTAGCAGTATCCAGTGAAAGATCTTTGGCTATTTTGTTATTGGAAAGCCCCTCCATTATCTTACATAGAATTTCGCGTTGACGCTTGGTGAGTGGTTGAAAAGTTGATTGAAGTTCCATTTGCCAGGAATTGTTTTCGGCGATACCTAACAAGATAACAAAATCACCCTTATAAACCCTTTTGATTGCATTCAGGATTTCCTCTCCTCCCATGTGTTTGGAAATAAACCCATCGGCACCTCTGTTAAGCGCCTCTTGTACAAAACGGCGGTTACCAAAGCCGGTTAGTATGAGTACTTTGACTGTTGGATAAAGTGATTTTATCAGATGCGTAGCCTCAATCCCGTCTATATTTGGCATTCGGATGTCTACTAGTGCCACATCGGGGCGCATTATGCCGAGACGTTCGAGTAGCTGCCCCCCGTTTGTCGCTCTTCCAACAAATTGGATTTCGGGATCGTTCTGAAAAAAAGCGCCCAGGCTATCAATCAGTATTTCGTGATCGTCGGCCACAAATACGCGTATTTTCTTGTTTGGCATGTTCGAAAATTAATGCAATATTGGGTTATAGTGTATGTTTAGCAGGGTGTTTGCTAATTTTTGTTGCTTGTGCTCAGAAGAGCATATTCCCCGTGTTCTGCAACCTTCGCAAAAGCCCATGTCCAATGCTTTTCGCACAAGGGCTGCTTTATTATCTGCATAAAAAATCACCCTGAGATTAGCCAAATGATATTCCACAACAGATTGGGCAATATGGAGTTTTTCGGCAATTTCTCTGCCATTCAGCCCCTTAATAGCTAAACAGAGTACTTCTATTTGTCGCCGGGTGAGTTTGGGATGTGGAATAAGTTCGGTTTTATCGTTTTCGTTAGGGCTTATTTCAATAAAAGTTTCCCCCCGGATGATTTTTCGAATCGCTACTATGATCTTCGTCGTGCCATATATTTTATCTATAAAACCACTTACACCATTATTAATAGCTTGCCGGGCTTCATCACTATTAGGGAACCCTGTAAGAATCAATATTTTGGTACGCGGAGAAATCTCTTTTATTTTTCGTATAGTTTCTATGCCATTAATATGAGGCATTCTAAGATCGAGAATTAATACTTCGATACAAGGGCTTGCCAGACCAATTTGCTTTAACATTTCCACACCGTCTGTGGAACAGCCCACTAATTGAAAGTCAGGAACGGCCTTAAGGGAGAAGGCAAAAGAATCGAGCAATATTTTGTGATCGTCTGCCATGAAAATACGGATTCTTGACGTCGGAAGGTACTGCTGCTGGGAAATACAATTTTCTTTCATAAGGGCAATGAGGGTTTATCATTGATTTTTAAATTCACATGGCGGCAATATCCATAGCGATTGGAGTTTTGATTATGACCGTAGTGCCGACACCCTTTCCAGTATCCCATTCAATAATGCCATTAAGGCGTTCTTCAACACGGCGTCGGATATTCGATAATCCGGAACCCTCATACGTCTTTCTTGGATCGAAGCCCATGCCATCATCTTCAATGATAACGTGGAGATAATCATCTATCCGGTTGATCTGAACGCTTAGGGTGGAAGCCTTGGCATGCTTGAGTACGTTTGTTATCAGCTCTTGAACGATATATTGTATTTCATTTCCGGTACTTGAACTGATGAATTCATCAAGATCATGGGCAGAAATAGTAGCGTCAATAATATTGTCTTTGGAGACCATCTCACAGAAACGCTTTAGTCCTCGATACCAGTCCAAGGGGTTGGGGCGTAAATCGCGTTCTACTTTTCGAAGTTCATTATACACATGGTTGGCATCGGCGATTGTGGACTCTAAATGGCTGGCAAGTTCAGCCATGTTCTCTGGAACACTCTTGGCAATAGATTCTAACTTCCATTTGAGCGCAAAAAAAAGTGCGCCGACACTGTCATGGAGGTGTTCGGCAATGCGCCGACGACTTTCACGTTCGCCCGAAAGGCGCGCATTTGCAAATTTTATCTCCTGCTTTTTCACCAGGGCATCTACTACTTTTGCGTGCATTAGTGCCGTGGTTTCCAGTTGTAAGTCATTTAGTAATTGCCGTTGGCGGTAAAAGGCAAAACCAATGAGCAGAAGTATGGGTACAAGGAACAGTAAAGCGATAATTATTCCTTTGTAGCGTTTTGTTTTTTCCAGTTCAGCCTGCACATGGTCACCTCCTTCGAATATAAAACTATAACGTTCCAACGCTCCTTGTTTGTTGTCAATTATTGGGGCTATGGATGAATCAGCGTTTATTTGTGCCGGGAGGGGGGCTCCTAAAAAGAACAGAAAGGGTAAAAAGAAAAAATATGCACGGTGCGTGGGGGATATTTTTTTGGTCACATCTGGCATGAGCAAGGGCTTAAAAGTGAAAGCAGGTATTCGGATTTTATTACGCAGCAAGTGAACACAAAGTTAATATAGCCAACTAACGGAAATCAAGTGTCTTTTCGATATCCTTACTGTTTTCCGCTTATTTATCGCTTATTTTCCTCTTATTTTTTACTTAATTCCTCGAACTATTCTTTGTTGTCATTAGTATGTAATGACATTGAATGTTACTGTGTCATCAGGTCGAGCATGTGTTGTTGGATTGAGCTTTCTGGTACGGGGTCTTCGTTCGTTACAACTTCGATAGGTTTGTCGTCCTGTGCTATTGACACGATGATTGCAGATGCAGACGAGGCAATGTTTTTAGTGATAACTTTGGGGACAATCTTTTTCCCTTCCACAACCAGTGAAGCGATAATGTTTAACTTTAGTTGTCCGGGAACACTCCCTTGCGGGAGCGGAAAGGATATTTCCTGAAAATCACCACTCTTTACTGCAATTATAGAAATAATCGGTTTTCCTTCTTCCAGAAAGCCGGCCGAATAGCTCATAGTACAGACGATCTGGTCTTCATCCTGCTTTACAATTTGATTATTGCGGTCAACTACCACCACTGATAACGAGAACTTATCGAGCCAACTGTTGATATCAACGATTTCCGTCCATTCCGTGTTAGCATAATTCAGGGACTTCTTATTAGACAACACCGGCCAGCCGGTGGCTTTAAATTGTACCTTTTTGTGCAATTCCACCTGCAAATCTTCAAGGTTAACGCCGGTCAATCGGCAGGACCAATCGCCGCCGTTTTCATCGAACGAAAACGACTGCGGCAAGTAACCGGTTGGCGGCCTTACATCTGCTGTCACCAGATGCAGCAAGGGGCTGGCACTGACGATCACTCGGGTATTCAGCGAAACTTGAGGCTGAATGATGTTTACTTCTTTAGGCACTCCCTGCAGTAAGGCGCCCAAGGTTTCGGTGAGGTGCCAGGATCGTGTTTGTGGCAATCCTTTGCTATCACTGACGATAAAAGTTGCCTCCAGGGAAATTAGACCGTTTAGCTGGTAACCGAGCCCCTGTTCGATATTCGACTTCCAATTGATTGCCCCTGCCTCCTTTAGATCGATCAAAAAGATCACCATCCCGGTTTCGGCGCTCATCGTGGCCGCCGCCCGGTGGATTTCCGTATTGCTGGTTGGGCTGAACTCGGCTTTCAGACCCGAGAGGTTGAGTGGCACGAATTTCCATTTGGAATAGGGCTTCAGCGCTTCATTGCCGGAGCTGAGGAGGTTTTCCAATTGTTCAACACTGTTTGAGGCATAAAGCCCGATCTTCAGCACGGCGTTGCCTCGTGTGGTTTTGATCGTATCGTTTATCTCTTCGTTTTGGATGGTCAGGGAAAAATCCCCTGTCTGAGGCTTCTCAAGCAAAAAATACAAGTGCCGTTTGTTTGCCTCCGGCCAAATCAAGTACCCTCCTGCGCGCAGCGGTTCCAGGAGCGCCGGCTTGATAGGTTCAGTGACCTTGACACTTGCAAAAAGATATTTATTGTTAAATTTTGTATCCAGAAATAAACCGGAACTTTGTTTATATTTAGTCCGGTAGATTGGAACGCGGTCTATTTCGTTCAGATGCTTGTACTTGGGCTGGTAGGGTTTTACCGTGGTTGCAGTTCCAATACTGGCACTGTAAACAGCCGTTTGCCAAGACTTCACGACAACGGGCTGATAGGTTTGTGCCAAATACGGGGCGACTGATGTCGTCTGCAAAGGTTTCGTCAGGGCAGATGTCATCACCGGTTTTGCCACTACAGACGACGCCAATATGTTGGCCGGACTAAACAGCGAGGTAAGTAGCAATGATTCGCCCGCAGCAGAGTTTTCATTCGTTTGGCCATTTGTTGCGCTATCCAGTATTTCATTCAGGTATTTACTTGCTTTGCTTGACATGATTTGTAAAGATTAAGAAAGGTGGAATAGTTTGGCCACATTGATCATATGGGTCGCATTCAACCTGGTTTGTTCAGGAAGAAAATACGCGTCAGTTCCGAATCCAAAATACCAAAATGTAATTGGTTTTCAGTGGGGTCAATGCGCTTTAACAAGTGGGCGAGTGTCGGACTTGAAACCCGGCAATCGAATTCCTGCTTCCCGTTTTGTAACCGGACCCCGTAAACATTACCTCTCCTAAGGTAAATTTTGACAATCCTGGCTGGGAAAAACTGCTCCCTGTGCCGGCGTTGGAGTGCAGCTTCAGAGCGCGATAAAAGATCAGTTTTATTCAAACGCAAGGCGCGTTGAAAAGGATTACCCTTTGCATCCTGACCTTCCAACCAGACCGTAATATCAAGCAGCGTACTGCCATCGGGGCACGGTTCGTAGGTAAACCACTCGGAAATATTGTCGGCCAAATGCTTCGTTGCTACAGATTCTGGTTCAGCAGATGTAGAGGAGCCATTCGGCGACACCCGTACAAGTGGCATTAATGCGACGGGTCGCATGTCAGACTCCTGCGTACCTGTGGCCGGTTTGTTTTGGCAAATAACCTGCGGCAACACGGTGGCTTGTGACAATAGCAAGCCGTTGCTGGCCCCTGCTGTCAGGAGAAACATCTTATCTATATTCGAGGCATCCGCGTTATCGGGTAATTCGTTAACTCGTACCGTCAATGTCTGTGCGTCCCAAACTGCGGCATCTATCGTTTGGAAGGTTTGATCGGAAAGTATTTCCCAAGGCCCAGCTGTCGGAATACCTGTTAATTCCTGGCAGGTAATTGTAACCTGTAGCCAATCTTCTCCACGTTGTACGTCAATGCCCTTAGATGATTTATTATCGTTAAAAGCCAATAAGTCAAATATCTTGCGCTGATTGCCAGGCGCCTTCAAGGCTAAATGTGTGGGCGTTATTTGGCCAAACCGAATATAGAATGTACCCTTTACATCGGTATCAACCAAATTTATACTGTATAAATGGGCAGCCTGTCCGTTGTTATTCAGCAACACTGGCGCCTCTTGTACACGGGCTTGGACGGCGCCAGCAGCTTCGGCAAATGCCCATCGGATTTGTGCGCCGAGCGCTTCGCGTTCCGGTGCCAATCGAAACTGAATACCACTGTAGCGATGGATGGATTGTGCCAACCGGCAAAGTGCGGTGCTGTCGTCGGAGATAAGCCAGAGTTGTCCCTGAAAACTTAAAAGGCGAAGGCCATCGATTGTCTCTTTGTCGGTCCGTGTACCTTTGCCAATCACGATTACACTACGTTTCGGCGCTTTGCCATCTGATTGGCTCCATTGTGTGAGTAAGTGCTGGATTGCAATTTTCAAAGGAGTTAGCTTTTCTGTACCGGAGGAAACGACTGTTTCCCCTAAAGGCGAGCCCTGACTTTTGTCTTGCACAGCAGTGGCCAAACGAATACCAGCAGCCAGGTCTGGCAGTAGTGATTTCGGATCAATCGGAGTTGATAGCGTCTCCGGGATTATTTCGACATGTTCCTGATTCCAGTTGCTCGGCAGATTTTGAGGCTTACTCTCCTCTTTGTCATCATCATTCCACCAGTCGATGATATTGTCCCACCAATTATCATCGTCATCGTCGCTTTGATTATCATGGTTATTTTGATTATCCAAGATGTCGTCCGTATCATTATCAAAATTTTCATCCAGTACGATAAAAAGGTCGGCTGGTGTGAAATTGTGATCGGGGTGAGCATTGTGCACAACGATCACAAAATCCTGTTGCGGGTCTAAATTTGAGAAGTCGAAACAGTTTGTCGTCACGTTCAAAGCTTCCACGGTAAGGGTAAACGTATCGCCGACGGGGCTGTTTTTTAAAAAAACATTTTGCAGATTATCGATACCTTTCAGGCGGGTGTCAGCAAAATTTCCAGCTTTTGACCATCCTGCCTCGAAATTATTGCCGTGGAACACCTTGTTGTTGGCTTCTACCCGGAGATTCAGCCGATTGACAATGGCGGGGTTGTCCACCGAGGTGCCGGTACCGGGGTTTCCAGGAGGGTCGGTCCAGGCAAGGGTAATTTTTACCGGCCGGGAAGGGTCTGAAACGCGGAAACGCTGCGACCAGTTATCGCCGAAGTTTTTCAGAACAACTGTTTGATCAAGATAAGCCTTGTGTACTGATTCATCGAAGATATTTGAAAGATTCAGCCGGCCCCAGCCTTGTACTTTGCTTGGTACGGGCGGTACAGACACTTCGTTTTTCATCGGCTCTGCTCCGTTTACTAATAAAGCTCGAAGCATAGCAGGTGATGGGGTTTGGCCAGCGTTGTTTTGCCGCCACCATTGTACGAGGAGCGCACAGGCGCCGGCGGTTTTCGGGCTTGCACCGGAGGTGCCTCCGCCCCAGGTTAGTTTCGGGCTGATATATTCGACGTGGCCGGGGGCCATACTGAAGTTGGCAGCAGCGGTCCATTCACCTGGCGCTACGAGGTGCGGACGCACGCGACCGTCGCCGCAATTGCCATGGCTGCTGGGTTGCCAATTGTTATTTTGATAAACATGGTCGATATTATCGGCAAAATTTTTACCCACTTTAGGGCGGTGATTTTCTGAGTTTCCGGTTACGATAATATTTTTGGCTGCTTTAGGGCGAGTGAGGCCTGACTTGCCACTATTCCCTGCCGAAAAACAAATAGTCAACGGCTTCGCTTCTCCATCGGTGGCTGCATTTCGCACGAGGCGGTCGTAGGCGGCTTCTATCGACTGATAATCCATCGGGTTTTTAGTACCTGCTCCCCAGGAATTGTTCTGGATATATCCGGGCTTCCGGGAAGATTTACCCGAAGTGTTTACCGTTTGGTCGCATTGTGTGGAAGGGCTGTTTGTTATATTGTTTTTTGAAAGGGCCAGGATGTCCGCTTTCGGGGCAACGCCGATGCCATATATCATGCCATCGGCATCGCTTTCCGCGCGGTAATCACCGGCTGCATGCCCTGCGACAAAGGTGCCGTGCCAACTTTTGGCTCCGGCAGCCATGTCTTTGATTCGTCCAGCGAACGCTTCATGGGTTATGTCAACACCGTCATCAACGATTGCGATGGTGACATCTTTGCCATTCAGATTGCGGTCCTGAAGCCAACGTAGATAATCGCCTTGCGGAATGCCACTGGGGGAATACTGGCCAGCAAGAATGAGATTTGCCACCTCGTCTTCTGAGATAGCATCGTGCGCAGATTCCACACCGACGACCTGGGGCAAATGAAGCAAAGCTTCTTGTCCTTCGGCACTTACATTTGCCCGGAAACGTAGATAGTAGTCCACGGCTTCAGGTATTTTGGTATTATCCAGTTCAACGCCTTCTATGTTGGTAAATATTTGTTCTGCCAATTGCCGCACTTCCTGACCGCCGGTAAATAAAATCCAAACAGGAGAAAGGCCGGACTCCGGCAATTCACCAACCGTCTTTAGATCATGGCTTATGAGCCGTATGTTTTGGACAAAATAGAATTGCCTTGCCGTCCGAAACTGGTGAACCGTCCCGGAACAGAGGTAAGCATTTTGCGGATGAAACCGCAATACGTTCAAACCTTCTTGTCGCAACTGTTTCAACCAGTCGTTGTCGGTGGGGCCTATTATCTCAATGTAGGCCAATATATCAGCATTATCGGGCAGGTTTGTCAACGGATCAGCATCAGAAGCCGTAGATTCGGCACCAGCCGTTAGCTGAATGCCTGTGCGGACTTCCTCGGCGCCTTCAGGCGTTTCGCCTTCATTGATTGCTTCCACCAGAACCTGGCCGTTTGGATAGCGATGTAAGACCCTGAACCCGGCCGTTTCCGGCCGGGTTTCGTTGTCGGGGAGAATGAATTTTTGAGTAGCATTCATAAGAGAGGGGGGCATTGCGTTCAGAGAAGAATTTCAATATTCTCGGCCGTGTTGCCATCACCAATTTCCACGGCCACATTGCGGCGTTTGTCGTTGAAGGGTTCGGCATCCTCTATATCATTGAGTTTTACCTGATGCCGGGTACCGTTTGCTGTCTGGATAACGAGCACTGGGTTGCCCGCCCTGGAGTATTGCACAGCCACTACCGTACCTACCAATTTGCCGTTTACGCTGCTACTGTTCCCTGACGGTTTAAGGCTGTTTTCACCCGTTGAACTGCTGCTACCGTTTTCGCCGGTGATCACCGGGCGCCCGGCGGCGGCGAGGAGTTTCATTTCCAGGCTGCTTTGAGACAGGCTTTCCGGAAAAACAGAACTTTGGCTAACGAGGTCGACCTTGCCGTCGGTGCCGGCCAAAATGTATACGGCCTCTTCGCTGTCATTGATAACCTGCTCGGTCTTTGAACGCACCAGTTTGCCGCCGATAACACCGAAAGCGCTGAACTTAGCGACGCCGCCTTTGAGATCGGGCGATAGCGGGTAGCTGAATTCAAGTGGCTCGAAGGGAGAAATTTTGGCGGAAGCCTTAATGGGTGCACTGAGATGCGGGCCTTTATAGGAGACATTGCACACGAGGTAGTCGGTATCGGATGGATCGAGAATAGTATCGCCATCACGGACGAACATGTAAATCATGTGGCGACCAACCCAAGCAGTCGGTTTTACGACCACCTGATTTTCGCCGTTACCGATTGTGCCTTCACCTTTGGTGACTATGATAGGCCAGTTAGACGGCGTAAAATTCACCTTTGCCTGCCATTTGATTTTCACGTCATTGATCCGTTGGCTTGTCACAGTGAAACGTTCGTTCCCGCCTTCAGGGCCAAAAACCGGCGACTCAGGCGCTTTGCCCTCGCTGGCACTCCAGCTGATTGCCACGTTTTCAAGCAGGGGATCAGAGTCAACTAAAACGGTAGCAGGTGCGGACATTTGGGTATTCACCTCATTCAGGTAGGAGTTGTCTAATTCGGAGATAAGTGAGGTGAGATCGGCATCCATGCTGGCTTTGAGCCAGGTCCAGCCTTCAAACCGGATTTCAAGGTTAAGGTCGGTGGACTCCTGTACTTTTTTCCATTTGAAAGCAAAATTGGCGCCGCCAAAAAAACCGCCGGAATTACCCGCCTTGGCATCTTCTACTTTTGGGGCTGGTTCGAATAGACTTTTAAAAAGTTGTTCCTGCGCTTGTTTAGCAAATGTAGACACTAAATCCTGACGCATTTGCTCGAGCTCGGGTGACAAATCGCCGCCAATGAAAGTTATTTCGACGGTTCCATTGCGGGTCATTTTTTCCCAGGCGGCGTTGATCTGTGCGCTGCCACCGTAGAAAACACCGTTGTAGCTGGCTTTCAATTCGGCAGAGATATGCTCAAAAGCACGGGTACCGTGGACGCGCACCGTAGCGCCTACGGATGGCATCATACGCAAATACTCATACATAATTTTAACACCCGCTGGAATGACGCTTTTGGTTTTTATACCTTGCGCCCATTCTTGCGCGCCAAGTTCAGTGAGTTCGACCAGAAAGGAATTATAGCCACCCGGAGTGCCGATATTTTTATCAAGGTGCGCCTGGTCGGCCACGCCAGAAAGGTCGTTGATGAGGAGTTCCGCCGATCCGTTGCGCACATTCAATGGAATAAACCGTGGATTTTTTGGCCCCTTTTCACCCATTTCGGCTCTCCATTCTTCCGAAACTCTGGCAAACTCTTCGGCGGAAAAGTCGATTCCCGTATTCAATGTAAAAATGGCTGATCCCCCGGTTATCTTGTAAGTTCCATCCACTTGTTGCCGAAACTGACTCATCCCGAACTGGTAACGTCCTTTTTTGTTTTTGGCCAAGACCGGTTGTGTGGGTGTAAAAAGAATGATATCCGGCTGTGTACTTTGCCAGAGGGTGAATTGGCCCGAATGCCATTTCTGCCCCGACATTGCTACGCCAAGCTCTGACTTCAAAAAGGTACTCATCTTTTTTAATAATTTAGAGTGTTATTGGATGTGTATTGCCGCTTTTGGCCGGTGACTCAGTCATACTAAAAGCATAGCACAAAGGTGCAGATGATACAAAGCCCGAATTGAGGGGTTATCGGGAGGGAGGTATCCCTATTTTCTCCTATTTTTATATTTTATTGGCTCCTATAGGTATATAAAAGACAATAAAGCACCATGCCCGGCAATGAGCAATAGTTCATTGTCAGGTCTTAAATAATATTGGCAAATAATCTTTGGATTCCGATGGATTAGAGAAAACTCAACTCAACAATCCCCCGTACAATCGTTTCAACTTCACCGGCGTCACCCCCAGCCGGAATAAACTAAAAACCAGGAAATTAGATATCTGAACCCGCAGCCAGCTGTTTTTCTCGTATTTCCGGGCCGATACGGTGGCATACTTCGGAATGATGCAGAGCGGATAATGCGGCATGGCCCGCCGCAGGAAGTCGTATTCTTCCATAATGACAAAATGCCCGTTGTAGCCCCCCAGATCGAAAAAGGTGCTTTTTCGAATAAAAAAGGTTTTATCGCCACCCTGGCACCACAACCAGGGGAAGCGGGTGAACCAGGCGTTTAATTTTAGCAACAGACTGGGATCCTCGAAACGATAACGGTAGCAACCCATAACAAATCCGGCTGCCAGCGTTTCGGAAATATCTGCGTCGAACGATGCCGGCGGATGTGTATCGGCATGAACGAAATAAAGTATCTCGCCGCTTGCGGCGCCCGCGCCGGCGTTCATTTGCGCCGCCCGGCTCCGCTCGGGTGACTGCAATACCCGCGCGCCGGCTTGTGCAGCGTAGGCCGCCGTACAGTCGGTACTACCGGAGTCCACCACAATTATTTCCACTAACGCTTCGCCTCCATGCAAAAGCAGGTAGCGGACCAAGTCGCCGATCCTGACGGCTTCCTGAAAAACCGGCACAATGACTGAAATACGAAGCCGACTCATGATCAACCAATTTGCCCCCCGCAGCTCGAGCCCGCTCCGGCCGTGCAGCCGTAGCAGTGTTGATTGAGTACGATATCGCGGTTGGAGAGCGCTTCAAAATCGAAATCGGACAAGTGCCTGCGTCCGTTGACGGCCACCTTTAGGTCGAGCATCTGATTGAAGTCGCAGTCGTACAGGTAACCGTCCCAGCTCACGGAGATGGTGTTGCGGCACATCACGCCGGCCACGGCGCCGGGGTTGAAGGCATCGAGCAGGGATTGCATATACGTTTCGTAGTTGTCCGATTCGAGCAGATAATCGAGGAAACGGCTGATCGGCATGTTGGTGATGGCGTACAGTTGGTTGAAATCGACATCGTGTTTGCGTTTCAGTTGGCGTTTGAATTCGGCTTCCAAACCCGCTTGTCCGCCGGGCAAAAAAGCGCCGGTGGGGTTGTACACCAAGTTGATTTTAAGGTCTGTGCCTTCTTTACCATACCCGACTGCATTGAGCAATTGCAGCGCCTTGATAGAGTCGTCGAACACGCCGTCGCCGCGCTGGCTGTCGGTGCGCAGGGCGCTGTAATGCGGCAGTGACGACACCACTTCCACCCGGTTTTCAGCAAAAAACTGCGGCAGATCGCGATATTTCGGGTTCGACATGATCACGGTCAGGTTGCAGCGGTTGATGACGTGTTTGCCAAGTTTGCGGCATTCTTCCACGAACCAGCGAAAGTGCGGGTTCAGTTCCGGCGCGCCCCCGGTGATATCTACGGTGGAAATATCATAGCGGGCCAGGATGTCGAGGCAGCGGTCGAAGTTTTCCTTCGTCATATTTTCTTCGCGGCGGTCGGGGCCGGCGTCGACGTGGCAATGGGCGCAGGTTTGATTGCAGAGTTTGCCCACATTCACCTGGAAAATTTCAATAGCAGTCGGCTTCAGCCGCCCCGTGGAAAAACCGGCCTGTTTGATGGCCTCCGAAAATGCCGGAAAGCGGGCATCGGACATCTCCTTGCCGTTCAGTACGTTGAGTTGAAAGAACGTATCGGAAAGCGCGTTCCCACGCGCATGAAGCGATTTAGTGCGTTGGTGTATGGACACAACAGAGCAGTTTTGATTTGAAAACCAGTAACCTATAGGAATGACGCAATGACGATTAATGACCCAATGACAATTAATGACCAATGACGATTAATGACGCAATGACAACCAATGACGCAAAGCCCGCTTACATCGTCATGTCCTCCGCATGATTCATCATTTGGGTGCTATACACGAGGGTAGAGCCGGCCCGGATGGCCGCGGCCACTTGCACGGCTTCCATCATTTGTTCTTCATCGGAGCCTTTTTCGAGGCAGGTAGTCGTATAGGCGTCGATACAATAGGGGCATTGGATGGTATGGGCCACGGCGAGTGCGATCAGGGATTTTTCGCGTTCGGTGAGGGCGCCTTCTTTCATCACTTCGCCATACCAGGCAAAAAATTTATCGCCCATACTTTTTTGCCAGGCGGTGATGTTTCCAAATTTAGCCAGGTCGGCGGGGTCGAAGTAGTGTTTCTTTGACATGAGACTAACGTACGTTTTCGTGGCAGAATGCCCGGATAAAGTGAACGGTGTGAACAAAAAATACGAATATAGGTTGGGGTTGGTTTTTGAAAAGGCATAAAGATTGAAAAATAATCCTTTTGTCCGGGCACGGTTATTTTGGGCACTTTCCACCAACTTTAATAAAAATTAAAAAACTGTGGGGCAGGCTTGTACAATTCCGCGTCAGGCGTGTATCTTTGCCGCCGCTTTTAAAGAAAAGCCATCGCAAACAGGAAATGGCCTGAAAATTGTCTGCATTTGCTGTGATGTAAAAATTGCCGGATTAGCGCAGCGGTAGAGCATCCCGATTAGTATCGGGAAGTTCGAGCGGTTCTAATCCTGAAATCCACCAGCCGGATTAGCTCAGCGGTAGAGCAGCTGATTCGTAATCAGCAGGTCGAGGGTTCAAATCCCTTGTCCGGCTCAGCAAAGTTAAGAGTTTTGGGGTTTGAGTTTTGAGTTGAACACCATTCTTATGGTAGATCACTCAAAACTCAAAACGCTAAACTCAAAACTTTAGCACGGGATGTAGCGCAGCCCGGTAGCGCGCGTCGTTCGGGACGACGAGGTCGCTGGTTCGAATCCAGTCATCCCGACCTGACTAAGGCCACCTTTCCGGGTGGCCTTTTTTGTTTTATGGCATATTTCACCTACATATGCTTTTCCCTCCTCCGTCAAGTCGGCCACACCCGATAAATCCCCCCACTCGTCTTCCAAATAAACAACCATTTACCGAAATACCTCACGGCTCTAAAACTGTGTCTAACGGGTACAGAACAAACAAAAGTAAAAACCGCTTGTTCTTCCGGTTCCTTCCCATATTTCACTCCGCGTTTTCAGCAAAACCGGATTGCTAAAACGGCAGGGCGAATGTTCCAACGGTTTTTCCAATATCTCCATAATTCAACAAAAATCATGCGGCTCTCCACCTTTATATCCCTATTTTTATTGTCTTTTATTCAAGCGCAGGCGCAAAATACCGGCGCACTCACCGGCACGGTTAAAGACAAACTCACCCAGGAGGCGCTCATCGGCGTTACGATCAGACTGGATGGCACCGAGATCGGCACGGCAACTGATGTCGACGGCAATTTCCGCATTGCAGGCATTCCGCCTAAATCGTACAACGTTGTGGCCACATACCTGGGCTATGCCGCCCAAACAAAATTCAATGTCGTGATCACGACCGGCAACGCCGGCCAACTGAACTTTGAACTTGAGCCTGACAGCAAGGCTCTCGGCGAAGTGTTGGTGGCAGAAAACCGGTCGGTGCGTATCGCCTCGGTCGAAACACCACTTTCCACCCAAAATCTTTCGGTGGAGGAAATCAAAAGTAATCCGGGCGGCAACTTCGACATCAGCCGGGTGGTGCAGGCGCTACCCGGAGTAGGCGGCGTGGCCGGCACGGGCGGCGGCTTCCGCAACGACCTCATTATCCGCGGCGGCGGACCCAGTGAAAACGTTTTTTACCTCGATGGCGTGGAAATTCCGGTCATCAACCACTTCACCACCCAAGGCGCTGCGGGTGGACCGACCGGGATACTCAATGTGTCGTTTATCGAAGACGCAACACTGGCTACCAGCGCCTTTAATGCCCGCTACGACAATACCCTGTCGTCGGTGCTGCAATTCCGCCAACGCGACGGCAACCCCGAAAGTTTCCAAGGCAACGTGCGCGTGGGTGCCTCCGAAACAGCGCTCACCCTCGAAGGCCCGCTGGGCAAAAAAAATGGTAAAACGACCTTCCTCGCCTCTGCCCGGCGCTCCTACCTGCAACTGTTGTTCGAGGCTATCGGCCTGCCGATTCGCCCCGATTACTGGGATTTTCAGTACAAAGTGACCCATAAGATCAACGCCAAAACCACCTTCACAGCCCTGGGCGTGGGCGCCATCGACGATTTTTATTTCGAAGCGCCGAAAGAAACCACGCCGGAGAACCTCTATATCCTCAGCTCCGTGCCGGGTGTCAATCAATGGAACTATACGCAAGGTTTTTCGCTCAAACATCTGATTAACAACGGCTTTTGGAACCTCACCTTTAGCCGGAACATGTTTGACAACCAGCTCGATCAGTTTGCCGATAACATCGACGGCAAGCAGCGCGACGAGTCGAAACGGATTCTCGGCGTGCAAAGCCAGGAGATCGAGAACAAACTCCGGTTCGACGTCAACCGCTACGCCGGGGCCTGGAAATACAGCGCCGGGGCGATGGCGCAATACGTAAAGTACAACAACAATTCGTACACCCGTCTGCGGACTGAAATCCGCGACTCCTCGGGCAACGTCGTGCAGCCGGCTACCGAAATCCGCTTTAACACGGCGATTGACTTCGTCAAATTCGGGGTGTTCGGGCAGGTCAGCCGCACCTTTATGGGCGAGCGGCTGGGCCTGTCGGCGGGCCTCCGCGCCGATGGCAACACCTTCACCAATGACGGCGCCAACCTGTTGCAAACCATCAGTCCGCGGATTAGCGTGAGTTACGCTTTTGCGCCACAATGGAAGGCGAACGCCTCGGTAGGCCGTTACTTTAAAACGCCGCTGTACACCGTGCTGGGCTTCCGCGACGAAGCAGGACAATTGGTCAATAAAGACCAGCCCTATCTACGCAGCGATCACTATGTGGCCGGGCTGGAGTTCGTACCGACACGTGTGCTGCGCCTCACGCTGGAAGGGTTTTACAAACGTTACTCCGACTATCCGGTGAGCGCATTCGACGGGATTTCGCTGGCCAACCGGGGCGGCGGCTTTGGTATTTTGGGCAACGAGCGGGTGCTGGCGGTGGGTAGCGGCGAGGCTTACGGGCTGGAACTGTTTGCACAGCAAAAACTGAGTAAAAACCTGTATTTCACCGGGTCGTACACCTTGTTTTGGTCAAAATTCAGTAATCAGGATGGCCGGCTGGTGGCTTCCGCCTGGGACAACCGCCATCTGTTGTCGTTGCTGGCAGGGTACAAATTCCGCCGCAACTGGGAACTGGGCGCGAAATACCGGCTGCAAGGCGGCGTGCCCTACACTCCGCTCGACCTGGACGCCAGCCGCCTCAACTACGCCAGCATCGGCACCGGCGTGCTCGACAACAGCCGGCTCAATACCCTGCGACTGGGCAATTTCAGCCAGCTGGACCTCCGGTTGGACAAAAAATGGAATTTCAAACGCGCCACACTCGACGTATTTATCGACATCCAGAATGTGCTGAATACGGTGAATCCGGCGCCGCCTAATTATACCTTCCAACGCACGGCCGACGGTACGGCTTTTGTCACCACCGACGGCCAACCCATCCGCGCCGACGGCAGCAACGCCATCCCGCTGCTGCTCGACAACACGGAAGGTTCGTTGTTGCCGAGTGTGGGCATTGTGGTGGAGTTTTAGCGTAAAATGTCTCATAAGTTCCCACAGAAAATTTCCCTGCGACGATTATTTGGTCTCCCGGTAGAGTAGAGAGAAGCGGCGCTGCCGCTTCTCCCCCTCGTCAATCCGTACGTGCGGTTTTCCCGCATACGGCTTTCCTATGAACTTCTTCATTGGCTTTCACAGGCGAACTCCTCCAGAACTGTATTTCGTCGGGTCGATTAGTCCATATTTTTCGACTAATGCCTCAAAGGCTTTTTGTCCATAAAGCCTACACTTCCTTTGGCTCTTGTGGTTATAGTAGCGGTTCAGTCGATCTTGCAAGTAGTGCCGCAACCGTCTTTTACTTACCGCTGGATAGCTCACCCCTTTGATGTCAAAGTAGTTCAGCCAACCACGCAGCAGTTTATTTAGGTCTTCGCTTACTCGCTTTCCATTGTAATGTCCATGTGCTTCAAGATAAGCCTTGATCTTGTCTCGGATCTTTTGCTCCGATTTCCGACTTGGGATAATGTTCCAGTAGCGTTTGTTACTATCCCTTAAATCCTTGTCATAGCGGATGGTGAACCCTAAAAAGTCAAAACTTTCTCGCTTTGCTTCCACCTTCCGGGTTTTCTCCTCATTCAGGGTTAAACCCATTCGACTTAGCAAGCTTTTGAGTTTCTCTTTTATTTGTTCCCCAATCTGATTACCCATCAGCACAAAATCATCTGCGTACCGTACTATCTTCACCCCTTTTTGACTAAACAAACTCTTCGGATTGTTCACGATCCGATCTAATAGGTTAAGGTAGATATTGGCCAGTATGGGGGAGATTACGCCCCCTTGTGGTGTCCCTACTTTGTTCTTTTTACCCCCTTTAAACTCTCCGTCCTCGTATATCGGTGCTTTTAGCCATTGATGGATTAAGTCCAATATCCTCCGATCGATGATTCGCTCTTTTAGCCCAATCAGTAGCTTATCGTGCGGTATAGTGTCAAAGTATTTACTCAAGTCTGCATCCAATACTTCACTCTTCCCTTCCTTTAGATATCCCTTGATCGCTTCTAGTGCATCCCTGGAACTACGTTCCGGGCGGAAGCCGTAGGAACTTTCCTCGAAGTCCGCTTCAAAAATGGGTTCTATTATTAGTTTACATGCTGTCTGCGCTATCCGGTCTTTAACTGTTGGTATTCCTAAGGGACGTTCCCCTCCGTTCGCTTTCGGGATCATTACCCGTTTTACTGCTTGCGTTCGGTATCGTTTCGTCCGCAGTTCTTCCCCCAGTGCATCCAGATATTGCTCCACGCCTTGTTGTTCAACATCACTTATACTGACCCCGTCTATTCCCGGTGCGCCTTGGTTTGATTTTACTGCATCCCAGGCAACTCGCAGCATATGTTTTTGAAACACCTTGTCGTATAACACGTAAAACTTATACCCCTTATCCTGCTTGGCTTTTTGATATAGCTTACTTTGTAACGAAAATACCCTTTCCGCATCACTCATCTCTCGCTTCTTCTTCACAAATATCGCAAGTTGTTGTGGCGCTCCGTCTTTCTCCTGATACTTGTTTCTCAATTTTGACTGGTCTTTCATTTTGTAAGTGTTATTCATAGTAATGCCCCTTCGCTCCTCCCGCTTTTACCTTTTCGGGTTTCTTCACTACTACGGGCATCTCCGACTCCCTCGGCAAGGTTTGGATTCCCCTCCGTTAGGGTCTCCCACGTTCATGCGGCGCCTTTGATGTACACGCAACACTATTCTACCCCGGGTAGTCCCCATTGTGCATTTTGCCGATGCTTCCAATGGAGTAGCAGGTTTCATCCACTCCGGCGGACTGACCACTACCAATCGCGTAACGAGGCCTTTTTAGTGCAGCTTATCCATCCCGTTAGTGCGAGCTCTTGACCTTTCGTTTCCTCCAGACCAATCGCACCTCCTTCAAGCTGATCGGCATCTTGGCTCGTGTGGCTCTTCCATCCACATAGGCTTTTATTTGTTTATATTTGCCGCACGCCTCGTGGCGCACCGGAGTTTCGCTGAGTTAGGTATAAAAACTCTTTGAAATCTATGTTTACTCTGTGAAACTCCGTGTTTACTCCGCGAGACTCTGCGTAATCTAAAATGCACCAAGGTGCATTTCCCCACTTGC
>CAUJEY010000031.1 GCA_963169325.1 Bacteroidota bacterium | reverse complement strand
ACCTACATGGCATAAAATACAAAATCCATCCTTGCCGCCATCGAACCGGAACACCAACCCGATGCCCCCGCCGAACTCGAATCCGAGCTCCGCTGGCTGGCCGCCATCATCGACGCCAGGTTCAAGTTGTATTTCAACCTGGAGCCACAGGTAGCAGATATCCGTGATATTGCGCCGCCTGACTTGTCCGCTTCCAATACCGCTTACGCCGGCCTGCTGCGCGAAACCGGCTTCGACTTCCATGACCGCGTGGCGCTGGCGCTGGCTGTGGCGCCCCAGCTGCGGCCCCAACTACTCGATGTGTTTTTTACCAAAAACCAGACTTTCGATCGACCATTCAGCGAGTTCGGCGGGCTGCGGGAGGGCAGGGCTACCGGTTTTTCGCCCACCTTGGAAACCCTGTTGTTTATACTCGCCGGCATCGACACGGCTTTACGAATTGCCGTCATGCAGCATTTTTCCAGCCGGCATCCGCTTTTTAGCCGGCGTATTTTGCAATTGGGCGACATCCCACCGAATGGTCAGTGGGCCGAAGCCGCATTGCTGCTGGGGGCGGAGGGATTTTCTACCTTGTTGCTAGGTCAGCCGTACCGCCCCGAATTCGGCGCCCAATTTCCCGCCCAGCCATTGGAAACCAGCCTGGATTGGCACGACCTGGTGTTGCATCCCGCCACCCGGCGGCAACTGGGCGACATCTCCACCTGGAGCCGCCATGGCCAAACCCTCCTGCACGACTGGGGCATGCGCGGGCGCCTGCGGCCCGGCTACCGGGCCCTGTTCTACGGCCCGCCCGGCACGGGCAAAACCCTTACCGCCACCCTGCTGGGAAAGGAAACCGGCCGGCCGGTGTTTCGTATCGACCTGTCGCTCGTGGTCAGCAAATACATCGGCGAAACGGAAAAAAACCTGTCCGGCATTTTTGCCCAGGCCGAACACCGCGACTGGATCCTCTTCTTCGACGAGGCCGACGCCCTCTTCGGTAAACGCACCGAAACCCGCAACGCCCATGACCGCTACGCCAACCAGGAAACCGCCTACCTGCTCCAGCGCATCGAAACTTTCGACGGCATCGCCATCCTCGCCTCCAACATGCGCCAAAACCTCGACGACGCCTTCCTGCGCCGCTTCGAATCGGTGATTTATTTCCCGCTGCCGCGCCCCGAAGAGCGACTGTTGCTCTGGCAACAAGCCATTCCGGCACGGGCGGTTCTCGAATCCGGCCTCGAACTCAGCGAGCTGGCCGATCAGTTTGAACTTTCAGGCGGCGCTATCGTAAACGCCATCCGGTATGCAGCCCTGCGCGCACTGGACGACGGCGGGGTGGTGCGGCGGGCGGATTTGGTGGAAGGGGTGGAACGGGAGTTAAGGAAGGAGGGGCGGGGGTGAGGGGGTTAGGTTGAAAACCAAGATCTTATACACCTCGCAGTGGTATTATCCAATCCGTATTGCTGAGTAAGTGTGTCCAATGTAAATATCCCTTCGAGACGATTTTTAACTTCTCGGCTATGAATAGTTTGTATCACCCTAATAGCTTCACCTGTATCTCTATGATCTAATGCCTCTCTAATCAATCTCTCATACTCAGATAATGAAACTTGGGTTCCTTGCTCTCCACTGATAGGTACCTGCGTATCTGCCAAGGAATATCCAATTGATGCACCAAATTCCATAATTCTGGTATAACCAAAATGAGTAACTAAAAGTGTTCTATGGTTATCAAGCAATATTCTTCTATCTTCCTGAGATGGTGCAGTATCAATTATTCGCAAAATCATATCAAATCTTTCAGGGCTGGGATGGCTAACACCAAGTAGTACCTCTATTAATACAGATCGCAGATATCTGGTCAGGTTAGGGTCTTGTAGTCTACGAGGTTCACGGGAATACAATTGCATCACAGCATCCTCTAATGTAAATCCAGCCCGTGCAAATGTTTCCAGAGTCATAGAATGTTCTCTTAGCATTTGCCTTAGTTCTCTTCTGATTAGTTCCACATGCCGATGTACTATTGATTCTTCTCTCGTATGGGTTCGAGTAACTCGTACATTATGAAGATTGGTTGAGCTCTCTCTAAGAAGCATTGAGGCGTGAGCTGTGCCTGCTCTTCCTAGCTCTGTGGGCATCGATCTTATCTGATCGAAATTCAGTTCGAAAATGTGTCCCTCTGTGTGCGCTTCACCTGCGTCGTCAACAATATCATGTGCAGCCCGGTAATGTGTGGATTCTATCAATTGCCCTGTGCCTCGCCGAGCCTCATTATTATGTTGGTGAACGTTTAGTGCTAAATTTCCAGAAATGCCCGGTGATTGAAAAGTAACCACTCTACGCACCGCGTCGGGAAATGTTGCAGCCGTTAGTTGTGCCAAAGCTCCTCCTAAACTATGGCCAGTTACATCTACCCGACCTCCTAACTCCCTGATTGCCGCCTGAATTGCGGTACGACCCGCTTCAAATTGTCTTGCACCAGGTGAGCTATCTGTCAAATCTGATACCCAGTCTGTACTGAGTCCATGTAAAAAATCAGGCGGCAAGTCGAGGAGTCCTACTTCACTGCCAGCAAAAGCTAGCACAGGGATGTGTCCCCTTTCCTGTGCTTGTCGAGTAGGCCTAAACTTCCAAAAATGTAATCCGGTTCTTCTATCCGTGTATGAACCATGGAAGGAAAAACCAGCTCTGTCTGCCACTAACATATGATGAGAAGTAATGCCGTATTGGTATAGATATGCTAATTCATGTGCTAATACTTCGAAGGATCTATCCCCCATTCGCGTTTCATTCCCTTCAACCCTTAATTGGAAAGGACGACTATCACCTCGGAAAGTGCGGCGTTGAATAGTTTTATCAGTCGCGTGCTCCTGCTGCCCCACATGCCCTAACTCATGCCCCAGCAACCTCACCCCCTCCGCCGTATGCGGCTGGTACGCCCCCTCCCGGAAAAAAATATCCCGCCCTGTGGTAAAAGCGCGGGCCTGCAAATCCCGGTTCAGCGCGTCGGCGCGGGCGTCGGTGTGCAGGCGCACGCCGGAGAAGTCCATGCCGAAGGCGGCTTCGAGGGAAGGCTGTAAGGCGGCAGGCAGGGACTGGCCTGCGCCCCGGGCCGATTGGATTTGCTGCGCCACCTCCGGCGGGGCTTGTATGGCGCCGGCTTCGGGCGATACTGCCCGGCGCTGGACGAGTGGCTGTGTAGGCACAGGTGTTGACGCTGCTTCCGGCGTTTTCAGGCTGCCGTTTTGCCATAGGTTGATGACGCGGTCGGCGGCTTGGTCGGCTTCGCGTTCGAGGGGGGTGTCGGGGCGGCTGACTATGAATTTGGGCTGGATGATTGGTTGATTGATTTGCCGGCGGCCTTCATTGACAGTAATTATTGTCGGCAATTTTTTTATAGGGTGAAACATAGATTCAAATTTAATACTATAGGAATATGAATGTGTCAACACAGTTATTAATCAATTCTAATTATCCTTCTTGCGTCATTTTCTGGTAACGAGCTTAAGTATGCATCCAATGTTGCCCGTTGGTGGGGAGGCAACCCTCTGGAGACAACGACAATCCGATGGTAGGATGGTACGGCTAAATGCTCACGAATTGAAGCTATAAATCCGCGGTCTCCTTCAAAATGCATGCGACGGCCTTCAAGTAGATCAGCTCCGACCCCATCATAGACTAACCCTCTTTGGTCTACCCAGTCACCAACACCATCACGAGTCTGTCTGCACAATCGAACACCTTGCTGTTGTTCAATAATCTGCGCTAACCAAGTTTCACTTCTTCTCCATCGGCCAGTTGCCTGGTCTATTCCCAAACTTTGTAATCGTATTAGTTCTGCAATATGTGCTATTTGAGCAGGTGTGATCATTGATGGTTGTTCATCTAACCCTTGTCGTGTATTCTCAGGCGTAGCAGGTCTTGGTGGAGTGCTTTCCACGCCTTCAAGTCTTAAGGGTTGTTCATTTTGCAATACTGCACCGCTCGTATCTAACCTCCGGCCTAGGTCATCAACAAGTGCAGAAGGTTCAGCCGGTGCTTGCCGTATGGCTTCAGGCGTAGCAGGTCTGTCAGGAGTGCTTTCCAAACCTTCAAGTCTTAACGGCTGTTCATTTGGCACCACCTCACCCCTTGTATCTATCCTCCGACCTTGGCTATCAACAAGTGCAGAAGGTTCAGCCGGTGCTTGCCGTATGGCTTCAGGTGTAGCAGGTCTGGTAACAGAAGAAGATTCAGATGCGGATGCATGACTTGCTGGATGAAGACTTCGATCTAATCCCGGGGTGATTGCATCTATAATAAGTGTTCTGTAATCAAGCAACTCAGTTGCAAATTCATCCCAAAACTCATCCCAAATCATAACCCTTTCACCTGTCACTCTATTGAGTAAAGTTCGCAAGGGGCGTTGAATGATAGTTGAAAGTCTACCACTTGCAATATTGCTGATCGCATGTCGAATTTCTGGTAATGTAAAACGGCTTATTAACCTCGAATACCGCCTGATTCCTCTTGCTAAGGGACCTATCCATGCTCTTCTGCTCGCCCGAATCAATTCTCTTGAAACTGTTCGGCCCATAAATTGAAGGGCTCTATTCAAAACAATAGAGGCAACAACATCAAAAGTGATTCCTGCCCAATCAATTCTTTGCCTTAGACCAAAGCGAATCTCTAAATTTTGTTCAATCAATTGAGTCCCAGCAATCGCCACTATACCAGCCGCAGGATTAGCAATCGATAAGATTCCTAAAGCAGCCATTTGTACGGTTTGAATCCCAAATTGACTCCTTTCCGCAGATGTAACTGTTAGATTAATGAAATTTAACCATCTGCGGCGCGCAACATCGGCTAAAACCCTGCATTGTCCAAGTGACCTGATTGAGCCGTCAAAATCATGATTATTTAGGGCCTCTCTTGCATTAGCAAGATTATTATAGAAATTTCTAACTGCTAAGTGGAAGTTTCTAAGTTCAGAAGATCTGATCTCGGCGTCAGATCGTATTATGTCCGTATCTTCCCAAGCAACTACCAAATCATTTAACAGCCCTTGAAATTGAGAAGGTGGAATAGGTTCCTGCCTTTCACCGGCAACACCTCTTTGCCCTCTCTCCCGGCTATAACCGCGCCTCACATAAAGATCATAATCCGTAAATGTTTCTCTAGCATCAGCTAAAAAAATATCGCCAAGCCGTATCTGCTCCCTTATTATGCCTTCAATTCTTGTACTATCTACTTCTACAGCTCGACCATTAATTGAAATGTGGAAAGTTCCTTCGGCTACTTGCCTCCTTATCATCCCCCCTCCCCCCTGCTGCCCCACATGCCCCAACTCATGCCCCAGCAACCTTATTCCCTCCGTCGTCCCCGGCTGATACTCCCCGTGCCGGAAAAAAATATCCTGCCCCGTTGTGAAGGCCCGGGCTTGTATGTCCCGGTTCAGCGCATCGGCGCGGTGGTCGGTGTGCAGGCGCACGCCGGAAAAATCCATACCGAAAGTGGCTTCGAGGGGCGGCAATAACTCGCCCGGCAGGGCTTGGCCGCTACTCTGGGCGGACTGGATTTGTTGCGCCACTTGTGGCGAGGCTTCCACACTTCCCGCTGCAGGCGAAGTGGCCCGGCGCCGGATGATCGGGGTAATAGGTTTTGCCGGCGGCCCTTCGCCGGCAGGAGCGCTGCTAAAGCCGCCGCCCTGCCACATGCGCACCACCTGGTCGGCGGCACGGTCGGCTTCGTATTCAAGCGGGTCGTTGGGGTGGCCGACCAGAAGTTTGGCTTGGATAGGGGGGTGCAACGCCGGGCTCCTGCTATTTGACGGAAGTGCCACGCCTTTACCCGCGCCAACTTTACTATCGGTAATAGTTTGAGCGGTCTTATTGTTTTCGATATACGTTTTCATAAAGAGGAATAGTGGAAATGAAAATATTTAATCATCTCTTCCGACGACTTAGACGTATGACCTCGTCACCATTTGTCCCCCCTTCCATGCGGTAATGGAGCCGATAAATGGAGGCCGGGGGTTATCCGGTCGCGGTTCTATACGAAAGGTTTGTATCATGGGGAGTTGCATAGGATACCGATTGCCATTGATCTGATAAGTACCGGGTATATGCCAGCTAAAGCCGCCGGGCAGAAGCGGCCACGGGCGATCTTGCGGACGAAACCAGTACGCGCAATGATCCGGCGATTGTGCAATATTTCGCCGGTCGATCGCAACCCATTCCGGATATATTCGCCCGGGATGTTGGGGCCGGGGGTCATGAGCATGGGCTAATTCACGATGTTCGGCAAAATAACCCCAGATATCTACAGCCGGACATACTTCTTCGTGAAATGAGATGGTTGAGAAGGAGACTTCCAACGGCGTCAATTGAAACTCCAGTTGCATTAAAACCCCCACGGCTCCCGGTAATACACCACCGGGGAATTCTGGGTCTTCTACTGCTATTTCCCTGATTTTCCGTGTCCGCAGAGATGGGGGTACTACAGTCATTTGAAGCCTGTTTTCTTCACCTTGAGTCCGGACAATTATCGTTTTGATACCAGGCCGTTCCCAGGTGACAAACATTTCTGCCGTGGGTCTCTGTCTTGGGCTTTGTTCCGTCATTTCCCAATGTACCGTCCGGTTGGTTCTAAATTGAACATACTCTCCCACGCCGATTATTCGGCGGGTATTTGGCGCTCCGCTCGGCGCTGTATTAAAGGTTTCTGAGGTTATCTCCAGAGTCCGGCTGGAACCGCTCCTACTTCTTGCAGGGGCTGCTCCCCTTGTAGTCCGAGGTCTCGCGGACGACTCTTGACTTGGTCGCTCCTCTTCAACCGGAGCGCTTGTATCGGCCTCTTGCCGCCGTATTATCCCTCCCCCCTGCTGCCCCACATGCCCCAACTCATGTCCCAACAGCCTCACCCCCTCCGCCGTTCCCGGCCTGTACTCCCCCTGCCGGAAAAAAATATCCTGCCCCGTCGTGAAGGCCCGGGCTTGCAGGTCGCGGTTCAGCGCGTCGGCGCGGTGGTCGGTGTGCAGGCGCACGCCGGAGAAGTTCATGCCGAAAGTGGCTTCGAGGGGTGGCAACAACTCGCCCGGGAGGGCTTGGCCGCTACCCTGTGCAGCCTGAATTTGTTGTGTCACTTGCGGCGATGCTTCCACGCTACCCGAAGCAGGTGACGCGGCCCGGCGCTGGATGATCGGTGCAATGGGTTTTGCCGGAGGACCCTCGCCGGCCGGAGCGCTGCTAAAGCCGCCGTCCTGCCACAGGCTGACCACCCGATCAGCGGCCCGGTCGGCTTCGTGTTCGAGGGGATCGTTGGGGTGGCCCACGAGGAGTTTCGTCTGGATGACGGGTGGCGCGGCAGCTGATATGGCCTGGACAGGCGGCGCGAGCGCGACACCACCCTTATTTTTTACCAGCGCCGCGGGTATGGACGACGCGGGTGTTTTCGTTTCTTTCATGGGCCGTTCGTATATAAACTCAAAAATACGTTTGTACTATTGTTTTTCATAAAAAAGCCTATCCCATGATCATGGGATAGCGGGAGGAAGATGAGTCCCGTATTTTTGCCATAGAGTTAAACTCAATACCCACCATCAAATGCTAAACTGGGGTTACAAAACCAACCATGGCCACTCGAAAGCCACGACATGCGCAATAACCAAAAAATAGTGACAAGCCTCCCCCTCACCCAACTCTGGACAGCAGAAGCGGACCTCGACGCCGTGCGGGGGCCATATTTGAATCGGCAACAACTCCGGGCGATGCTGAAAAACGGCCCGGTTGTGTTTGTCGTGGCCAATGCAGGCGAAAGACTAAAATGGATTCCGGCAAACGAATGTTATGAATTTTGGAAATCCGGAGTGGAAAACCATTTGGCCGATCATTTAAACCCTATAAATCCTGAATCCTTCCCCGATCATTTTGCCTGGCTCGCCAGTGAATGGTTGGGCGATATGCCTGCTCCTGTTATTCTGTTGGAGCAAGTTCATTAAACATTAATTATGACCAACCTATCCACCCTGCGCACCCTGCTTACCTCCGCCCACACTGCCGAGGCGCTCACCCAACTCGCCGCCTGGGCACAAACCCAAAGCCCCGTGTGGCGGCAGGCGGCCCAATTGCTGCAAGCCTCCTGGGCCAACAACGAACAACAAGCAAATCGCGGGCTCATCGCCTACGATGAAGCCGAGCGCGTGCGCAATCGCATCACCCACGGTGCGCTGAGCCTGCTCGACGAAATCGAAAGCGGGGCCTCGGCGCCAAAAGCCGTGCTGGATGGACTGCAAAAACAGTTTTTGACCGAGCAGGTCGCGGCTGTCTTGCAAGGGGGCAATATGACTAACCTGGGCGGCAGTAACATTCACGTACAAGGCAGCCGGGATGTGGTCATCGGTTCGGGCAATACCATTACTAAAAAGAAGATTGCCGGTCTGGCGCGCGGGCAGTTTTTCGGCCTGACCTTGGGTTTGCTGGTATTGCTGGTAGGCGGTTATTTCGCCTTCGACCTGCTGAGCGGCAACCAGGCTGCGGCCTACATTTCCCTGCAGGAAATCCAAAAGGAACTCAAACTGCGCGGCGACCTGGATGCCCGTGTAGCCGAACGGCTGGAGAAAAATAAAGCCGATATTGAAAAATGGCTTGCCGAGGGCATGGCCGCCATGAAAAACAAAGACTATGCCTCGGCGGTGCAATACCTGGAAAAAGTAGCCGACCAGGCGCCATTAGCCACGGTGCGGCAAAACCTGGCATTCGCCTACGAGCAATTGGGCAACGCCGAAAAGGCGCGGGAAAATATGGCGGAAGCCAAAAAGATCGACCCTACGATTCAGACGGGCAAATCGTACGCGCAGCTGAAGGGCAAGCGGATCAATTTGCTGGCGCCGGAGAACGGGAGAATATTCGTGGCAGGCTCAAATGCCGATATGGAAAAATTGATCGATGGATCGGAAAAAAGTGTAAATCACTATGGTAACACTGAATTAATCGTTGCCTTTAAAGACGAGCGGCCGGCGTCCTTTGACAAGTTTGCAATATTGATCACCGAGACGAGTAATTTTAATATTGGTGAATTTGAGATATTTGCAGGCAATGAGTCGCCAACCGGTTCATTCAGGTCACTTGGAAAATTTACCACGCAGAATTTGTTGCTGATACAAAAGCCCTACCAGGAATTTTCCTTTCCAAAAATTACGGCTAAATATTTTAAATTTAAGATACTGCGCTCACATGGCGGGAGTACCTGGTACCCGTATGGTACTGAACTTCAACTTTGGGGCGAACTTAATTAAACTCCTTTTTTTAATCTACCGCTTGTACACATCCCCTGAATTACCCATTTTTACGGAGCCAAAAAATAGCCACCGTGAAAATCCCCCTTGCCTTTGCCTTCGTACTCCATGGCCTGCTTCCCTTTCTTTTGCCGGCCCAATTGCCCTCCCACGATCAAAAGCCGGCGCGGCCGTATAAACCGGCCGCGTTCGAGCCTCCCCGCTTTTTTTTCGAACATTTCGGCCCCGGGCAGGGCGTCCGCGGCGACGTATCCCTGATTCGCCAGGATCGCCGGGGCTACCTGTGGTGCGCGGTAAAACACAAAGGACTGCTGCGCTTCGACGGCGTCAACTTCAAACCCTACGCCAACGATCCGGACAAGCCGGCCTCATTGCCCGACAACGATATTCGCGACATCCTGGAGGATCGCAACGGCATACTCTGGCTGGCTACCCAAACCGGCGTGATCCGTTTCGACCCGGGACTGGATCATTTCCGGTACGTGCCTATGCGCGTACCGGACGGGAGTTGGTGTTTGCTCGAAGATTCCAACGGACGAATTTGGGTGGGTACTGTCCGCACGGGGTTGGCGTATTACGATCCCCGGCGCGATAGTATCGTGCAGTTTCCAGTGAAAAGTATTAGCAATGGATACTCGGGCGCCGGTTTGGCGAAACAGGATTTTGATGGTTTTTTCACCCTGACCGAAGAGCGGGAAGGCATTATATGGGCAAATGCCGCGATGTTTGAGTCAAACGGACCGGGTTTGTCGGCCCTGGTGCGTATCGATGTGCAGGGACAAACCGGCGTATTTTATGCGCCGAGCTCCCGCCTTAAAGTCCCGGATCGTTGGATCGTCTCCAATACCGGCTTTTTCTTCGACCGCAACAAACGGATATTTTGGATCACAAACGTTGAACTTGGGTTGTCACAATTTTCAGTAGATACCCGGGAATGGCGGCAAATATCAATCGAATCCACCGCTGCAAACGGGCCCCGGCATAATGTCTTTCATGCCGTTTATCCGTATAATGACCGGATGTTCTGGCTGGCTACCTATTTCGGCCTGGTTTACCTGGATACTGCGGATGGCCGTTGCGCCGGATTTACCTCGAGCCCAGGCAGCGCAGGCGGGTGCCCGGAAGGCAGGTATACCGCTATCTACCGCGACCGCGACGGTACATTCTGGTTCGGCTCCGATAAGGGCCTCAGCCGCCTCGATCCTTACCGCCAACAGTTTCAGACCTGTTCGCCGCTGCCGGCGGACTTCGATGCGCAGGCCATCGCCGAATATCCGCCTACCGGCGAACTGTTTTTTGCCGCCTGCGATGCGGACAATAATTTCCAGGTGTTCGCCTGGCATCCGCAAACCGGGAAAAAACGCCGGGCCGTCCAACACCTGCCTTTCCGGGCCAACGATATCCCGGGCGTACACCAGGTATTCGTCGCACCGGACCGGCGCATCTGGGTATTGCTCAACCGGGGTATCGGATGGCTGGATCCGCGTACGCTGCGGTTGTCTTTCCCCGACCAGCCGATAGCCAACGAAACCGCGCGTACGACCGGGCTTTGGGCACGCGGTATAGCGGCGGATAAAGACGGCAAGCTGTGGCTGGCGACGTTCGGCAGTGGCTTGGTCCGGTATGATCCGGCGACCCGCGAATTCTGGCGCCCGCCCGAGCTGCCGGTTTGGAAAAATGCCCACCGGGAATTCAACCTTTTTCTGCTCAGTATCTTTTCCGACCGGCAAGGCCGGATATGGATGGGCGAGAGTGGAACCGGGCTCGAAATTTGGGATAAAAAAACGAAAACACGTTTTTTATGCCAACCCCAACCCGCTAACATCAGAAGTGTCGGCGGCCTCCTCGTGAATTGTATTGAAGCAGATGCCTGTGGGAATATTTGGGTGGGCACGGAGGGCGGATTGTGCCGCTACCTGCCGGGGGTGTCCCCGGATTCCGCGTTCGAACGGGTGAAAGGCGTTTCCGACGCTGTGTTGAAAATAGTGAGCGATGCGAAGGGGCGGGTATGGATGGCCACTGAGGGAGGCTTGTATTGCTATGATCCGGCCACTGGACTGGTTAAAAAACTCAGTGTGCAGGAAGGAATGACCGTCGTCATCCATAGCCGGACGCCCTTTTTCAAAAGCGCCGACGGACATATCTGGCTGGGCGACGATCTGCATTTCGACCCGGAAAAAATAAACTTGTACCCCTTGGCGGCAAAACCGCTGATCACCGGCTTCCGGGTGTACGACCAGGTAGTGCCTTTGTCCGTATCGCAAAAGCAAGCCGGGATTAATTTGTATCTGGAAATGTCCCTGGAATCAAACCAGGAAGTATTCACCATAGAAATAGGGGCGCTTGGCTTCTCCGCTCCGGAACAAACCCGGTTGCTGTTCCGCCTGCAGGACAACGATCCCTGGGCCGAAGCCGGCGAACAGCGCGCTTTCACCTTCAACCGGTTGCCCGGCGGCAGTTATTGTTTTTCCCTGAAAGCCATTGCGCCGGACGGTACCGATACCGGTCTGCTGGCCGCTTTACCCTTGCGGGTTTTTCCGCCTTTTTATCGCGCAGTCTGGTTCTGGGTATTGTGTGCGGCAGGGTTTGCCGGCGGCATCTATGCCTTGTTTCGCTATCGCGAATTTCAGCGCCTGCAACAGGAAAAACTTCGCCTGCGCATCGCCCGCGACCTGCACGACGAAATGGGCAGCACCCTGAGCAGCATCAGTATTCTCAGCGAGGCGGCCCTGCGCAATTTGCAGGCCGACATCGACCGCAGCCGCTTCAGCATCATCGGCGAGCGCACCCGGCAGGTGATGGAGGCCATGAGCGATATCGTATGGAGTGTCAACCCGCGCAACGACACCATGGAAAATGTGCTGCAACGGATGAAAGAATTCGCCGTAGAAATTCTTGAACCTCAGGGTATTGCCCTGCACTTTGAGGCTGGCGAAGCGGTGAAATCCCTGAATATGCCTATGGAAAAACGCAAGGATTTTTACCTCCTGTTTAAGGAAGCCATAAACAACGCGGCCAAATACAGCGGGGCTTCGGATGTGTGGGTATCGGTGCGGACTGATAACAACGGCCTTCAGTTGGAAGTGCGCGACAACGGCCGTGGGTTTGATCCCGCACTCGTGAAACGGGGCAACGGGCTGTGGAATATGCAGCGGCGGGCGGAAAGGATGGGGGGGAAGTTTGTGCTGGAGAGCATGGTGGGGAAGGGGACGCGCGTGGAAGTACGGGTGTGAGTTTTATATTTTGAACAGCCGGCGAATATTTTTTGTGTCAAACAAAAAACGTTTTGTTTTAAAATATCAGGGCTGCTATATTTGCCAAACATGCGTAAACAAAACATTACTGCCCCGGCGTGCTACTCGTCGTCGTGTCCGGCAAATAATGATACCCCAGGTACGCGATTTTCCATACGCCGTCGTGTTTTTCCAAAATCCTGGTTTCCAGCGAGGTGCCGAGCAGTTTCCGGGTGCCTTTTTCATAAGAATATTGTTCAAAAGTGTACCAGGCCATTTCCGGGGAAATCCGGAAATTCTCATTAACGCGCTCCTCGGTAGAGCCCTGCCACAGGGTTTCGTTCTTGTCGAATTGTCGTTTCTTTTCCGATTTCAGGGCTTCGAAACCGTTGTAGGATTGTACTTTTTCGGGGAAGCCCTCCCAATATCCGTATTTACGGAAACCCGGATCGTCGAGATACGTACTTTTCCAGGCCTCAAAATCCTGCTTGTAGTAGGACTCCGTTTCTTTGGCGATCACGGCCTGAATGGCAGCTTTTTCTTTTTCAAAATCAACGGTTTTGGGTGCGGTTTGGCAGTTCCAAAGGGGCAAAATGGCAAGACAGAAAGGTAAAAGGTAGTGTTTCACAATTGGATATTTTGTATTTGAATAAGATTCTATTCAATGGCCCTTACTGTCCAGCGTCTCAGGCGATGGACGGTAATCTTATGCACCCGCCACCCACGCACTGATTCCCTTCTCTTCTACGCTCAAGCCCACACCCACCGGGATGACGGTTTTGCCGGAGGCGCGGTACGGTCCGGCATAGTCGCGGCTTTCGATCTGTGCGAGGGCTTCCTGCGCCGTGCCGTTGATCTTGAATTCGAAGATGTACACCCGGTCGGGCAGGGTCACCACGGCGTCGGCACGGCCCGCGGCAGTGGACGGCTCGCTTTGTACGTAAAAGCCGAGCAGTGTGAAGGCGATATGCAGGATGGAATGAAAATACGCCTCGTATTGCGGCAGGAAAATCTGGTGGGGAATGGAGGCGAAAAGGCTGTTCAGGATGGCGACGACGCGGTCGAGGTCGCCGGTTTGCAGGGCCTCGCGCAGGTGCAGGGCCGTGAGGCCAGTATCGCCGATACGGGTTTCGGAGTATGCGGCGAGCATATATTGGAGCAACGACTCTTCAATTTCCCGATTCGGATAACGGAGGGTATACGTATGCAACACGGGGTCGGCTGTGCCGATCGTCAGGTACCCCGTTTGGAAGAGCAGGGCGCGATAATCTATATTTTCGAGTTCAAAGCTGTCTAACAAAATTTCATTGACAGTCAAATCGGTCAGTTGGTAGAACAAGCCTTTTTTCAAGATTCTCAGCAGAAATTCCGGGTGACCGGAACTGAACCAGTAGTTTTTGATCTGGCGTTTATCCACCAGGTTCAGAATAGACCAGGGATTATACACGCGCAGATCGCCTCCCCAATTATACCCGTTGTACCATTGCCGGAGTTCCGGTAGCAGCGCCGGTTCCGGCAGTTGCTGCTGTGTGGCAATGTCAGGAAAAGCTTCTGCGAAATATGCTTCAAGTTCTTCCTGAGTGTAGCCGCAAATAGCCGCATAACGTTCGTGCAGGGTAAGGTCCTGCAAGTTGTTCATGCCGGAAAAAACGGACATGCGGCTGAACTTCGATATGCCGGTAATGAGGAGAAAACGAATATGCGCGTCCTCACTTTTCAGCGTCTCAAAAAATTCCTTCAATACTTCACGCCGGCTGTGAGCCAGTTCAATGTTGTCGGGAACGGCATCGAGAATCGGTTTGTCATACTCATCGATTAGAATGACGACACCGGTATCGCCAGCCAGCTTGCTGATTAGTTCTGAGGTTTTGCCTTTTATGCCCGTTCTAATCAACTTCAAGCCATATCCACTTGCTACAGCATCCAGTTCTTCCTCCAGCAACAAGGCAGTACCGGTACTTTTCGAACTGATCTTATCAAATGACAAATGCATCACTGGATACGGCTTCCAATCGATTTTATCTTCGATCCAAAGGCCGCTGAACAGCGCGCGGTTGCCCTGAAAAACCTCCTTCAGGGTGGACAACAGCAGCGACTTGCCGAAACGCCGCGGGCGTGACAGGAAATAAATACCACTCCCGCGCAACAAGCGGTGGATGTATTCGGTCTTGTCGACGTACAAAAAATCGCCTTCGCGCAGTTTGCGAAAACTTTGAATACCTATAGGTAGCGGTTTCATGCTGCGAAAGTACAAAATTGACGGAAATAGATGCCGGTTGTACGGCTCATTTAGCGGTTTGTTGCGTCGTATCCGGCAAATAATAATACCCGGGGTACGCAATCATCCCCGCGCTTAATGTTATAAGAACCAGATATCCCATAAAAAGCCGATGACGCAAGGTTGTCACGAAACTTGTAAATAAAAATGCGTCGTGGGGGGGGGGGAATGTT
>CAUJEY010000030.1 GCA_963169325.1 Bacteroidota bacterium | reverse complement strand
GAAGCTTTATCCAAAGCCTGCTGGAACAACGGATCGGTGGTGTTGCCGGCCAGACTTTTCAAAAAGTCGCGCAGGTCAACCTGGAGCAACACGCTCATCCCCCCTTTCAGGTCGAGGCCCATAGCCAACTGACTCTTTTTCAGGTCGGTGTACGTGAATTTTTTGATCAGCGGAATGGTAAAGACCGGTTCGCTGGACAGAGAGTCCAAATAACTGGCATAACAGCGACGCCATTCCGTCGTATTTTTGGTTCCGCACTGATCGGCGTAACCGGCGGCGGCATTTTCTACGCTGTTTGTCGGCAGGATCAGCAGAAACTGGTACAAGCACACCACGGTCAGCGCAATCAGGAAAAATCGTACAACACCTTTACTTTGCATACCTCGTTGAAGTAATTGATAGAGTGATTAGCATTAGAGTTATGGACAAAACGAACCCAGGGTTTGAAAGGCGGGATAATTAATCGTTTTGAAAAAAGTGCGCAAATATAGGTAGAACAGCCAATTCAAAGCAGATTTCGTAAAATATAATAGACAGAAAGTGTCGGTTTCCCATCTTTAGCAACCTTCATCCTCCAAACACAAGCGGTTTAACAGGGTTTTCTGCCCCATTAAAAACCGCTGAACGCCGTTTGAGACGCCGTTTTAAACCTTTTTTTTAATTAAGTGTTATGACACCTAATATCGGATACGTAAACTTTGCATCATGGCAATTCAAATTATTCCAAAAGAAAAACAAGGGCAGGGCGCCTTCAACGGCGGCGAGATCGTGGAGAATAAACCGATCGGTTTCCCGCAGGACAATTCCAGTGTACGCCCCTACTCCAACCTGTTTTACTGGGCGCACGCCCGCGCAGTGACGGACAGCACCATCGGCCTGCACCCGCATCAGGGCTTCGAAATTTGCTCTTTCGTGCTCAATGGCAATATCCGGCACTACGATACCAAGCTGCGGGAGTGGCGCCCCCTGAGCGCCGGTGATGTGCAGATCATTCGCGCCGGCAACGGCATCAGCCATTCGGAATTTATGGCCAAAGACGCAGAGATATTCCAAATCTGGTTCGACCCGGATCTGACCAAAACAATGGAAAAACCGGCCAGTTACGACGACTATAAAGGCGTCGATTTCCCGGAAACGGCGGATCATGGCGCCACGGTGAAAACACTGGCAGGCCCCGGCAGCCCCTTCCGGATGGATACGCCCGGCGTGGAAGTATTACAACTGGAACTGAACGACGCCCCCTACACACTGGAAGCAGACCCGGCCAAGGTGTACTCCGCATACGTGCTCGACGGCGCGCTGACGTTCAACGGTGAAGCGGCAAAACAATTTGATTTTGTGCTGCTGACCGAACAAAGTGGTATTGAAATGCGCGCAACGACCGGCGCAAAGGTTTTTTTGATTGCCTCGCCGGTTAATCCGGGGTACCGGACGTATTCGCAATTGCGGCGCGGGAATTAAGCATACGGATTCTCCGGCAACTCAATATACCTGAACCCCTTTGCCTCCAGCGCAGCCACCACTTCCGCAGGCGCTTTTTCTTTAAAAATAATACAACACAACAGGCGGTAAGGCATCACCCCCAGGCGGCACAGCAGGTTTTTAACAGCGATGTTGCGCTTTACTTTTCCCCAAAAGGAAGGGCTGGGCGGCGCCTCTCGCATTTCCGGGCTGTCTTTTACGTAGTCGTTCAGGCCGCAAAAAGCCACCGCCGGCAGGCCGATGCCCATGGCGACCTTTTCCATTTCCCGTTCGGATATTTTGTACACGTAATTGCCGACGGTCTCAAAGGAGTACTGGTTTTTCCAAAGCCGTTGTACCAGTCCGGGGGAAATCCGGTCGAGTATATTCTTCAGCCACAACAAGGCAGGCGAGCGCTGAATGGGGGTCCTGCGGTTCGATGAGCACGATGGCCCGACGCGCTACGCGCAACATTTCGTATACCGCCAGGTAAGGCCGGGGAAAATGATGATAAGCTTCTTTGCAAAGGGCAAAGTCGAATGTATTGTCGGGCAAATCGATTTTTTCAGCATTTTCTCGCCGAAACTCCCGGATAAATCCCTGCTCCTGCGCCCGTTTCAACAGGGCATCGCCGATATCGGAAGCCACTACCGTAGCGCCCTGCCCCATCAGCCAGTTTGCATCGGTGCCGATGCCGTCGCCGATGGTAATCCAGCGGCCGGTCCAGGCCAGCAATGGCGTCAACAAACCATACATACGGGCATGGCGCCAATCGTGGATACTGTTTTTCAGAATAGTAAGCCGTTCCAGCGGATCGTGGTCCTGCCTGCTTTGCTGGGCTAAATGAGCTTCGTGACGTTGGTAGCTTTGTTCGGCAAAGGATGTTTGGTCCGGCATGCTGATCTGTTCTGTTAATGTGCGGGGCAAAGGTAAACCTTCTTTACAACGCCGCCTGAAATTCCGGGCTGTCCGGCGTCACCTTGGATGCAAAAAAGTGCGTCAACTCGCCTTTTTCGTTGATGACGTATTTACAAAAATTCCAGCTGGGTTCCTGGCTGTTCCAGCCGTTTTGGGCGGGATCGGTCAGCCATTTGTACATGGGCGCTTTTTCGTTACCTTTCACGTGTACTTTTTCAAACATGGGAAACGAGACGCCGTAGTTTTTTTGGCAAAACTCCGCGATATCTTCCGCAGAGCCCGGCTCTTGTCCCATAAAGTCGTTGCAGGGGAAGCCTAAAACCACGAATTTATCCTTATTCGCCAGGTAAAACTTTTCCCAATCGGCGTATTGCGGGGTGTAACCGCATTTGGATGCGACATTCAGCACAATGATTTTTTTGCCTTTGTACTGTTCCAGAGATACCGGTTTGCCGTCGAGGGAATTGACCGTAAACTGGAAAAAAGAAGTGGATTTACCGGGTGTAGCAGAAACGTTCATAGGGCGGGTGGCAACTTTGCCGGAGTTGAAACAGGCGTAAAAAATTAGGGCAAAACTGGAGATTGCCGTTAGTAACACAAGAACCTTCATCGTTTAAACGGAAAATGAATGTTAAAAAGATGTGTTCGAAACAAGCGTAACCGGTTTATGGTTTTAAAACAAACTCAATTCCTTTTGTTTGACACACAGAAACAATTCAGGTTTGCACAACAGCGCGTCTACACCTCCGACGTAAAATGAAACTGCACCTTCGGAAAATTCTCCTGCACTGTCTGTAAAATCCAGGCCGTTTCGGCCAAAAACACCAGGCTGCCGTGGTTGTCTTTGGCAATATCCCGTTTGCGGCGATCGAGAAACTCTGCGAGGGCTTTCGGGTCTTCGCTGCTGATCCAGCAGGCCTTATGCAAACTCACCGCTTCATAGCGGCATTTGGCATTGTACTCGCTTTCCAGGCGATGCTGAATCACCTCGAATTGCAGCTGGCCCACGGTGCCGATGATGCGGCGGCCGTCGCTTTGGCGGACGAACATTTGCGCCACACCTTCGTCCATGAGTTGGTCCAGCCCCTTGGCGAATTGTTTTTGCTTGAGCGGATCGGCGTTTTCCACATACCGGAATTGTTCGGGGCTGAAGGAGGGGATACCTTTGAAATGCAACGTTTCCCCTTCAGTCAGGGTGTCGCCGATTTTGAAGTTGCCCGAATCGTACAAGCCCACCACATCGCCGGGGTAGGCTTCTTCGAGCAGCGTTTTTTTGCTGGCCATAAACATCGTGGGGCTCGGGAACTTGAACTCGCGGTCGAGCCGGATATGCCGGTAACTTTTGTTGCGTTCGAAGCGGCCCGAACAAATACGCAGGAAAGCGATGCGGTCGCGGTGGCGGGGGTCCATGTTGGCAAATATCTTAAACACGAAGCCGCTCAATTTTTCTTCTTCGGGCCGCACCAAACGTTCTTCCGCCACCCGCGGAAGCGGCGTGGGGGCGATTTCCACAAAGCAGTCGAGTAGTTCTTTTACCCCGAAATTATTCACCGCGGAGCCGAAAAACACCGGGCATATTTTGCCGTCGAGGTAATCTTCCTTGTGAAATTCGGGGTACACCGTTTCCACCACTTCCACTTCTTCGCGCAGGGTACGGGCGGCGCTTTCGCCGAGGTGTTTTTCCAGGTCGGGATGGCTGAGGTCTTCAAAAACGATCACGTCTTCTTCCTCCTGCTTGCCGTGCGGATTGAAGAGCGCGAGTTTGCGCTCATACAGATTGTACACGCCTTTGAAACGTTGTCCCATACCGATGGGCCAGGAAAGCGGGCGCACCCGCACGTTCAGTTTTTGTTCGATCTCATCCAAAAGGTCGAACGCATCCTGACCCTCGCGGTCCATTTTATTGACAAAAAAGATGATCGGCGTGTCGCGCATACGGCACACCTTGGTCAATTTTTCGGTTTGGGTTTCCACGCCTTTGGCTACGTCCACGACCACGATGGCGGAGTCGACGGCCGTGAGCGTGCGGTAGGTATCTTCCGCGAAATCTTCGTGGCCCGGTGTATCCAGGATGTTGATTTGCAAATTTCTGTACTCGAATCCCATAACCGAAGTACTCACCGAGATACCACGCTGGCGCTCGATTTCCATGAAGTCGGACACCGTGCTCTTTTTGATCTTATTGCTTTTTACGGCGCCGGCCGTCTGGATGGCGCCGCCGAACAGCAGCAATTTTTCCGTCAGGGTGGTTTTACCGGCGTCGGGATGCGCGATGATGGCGAAGGTGCGGCGGCGGTGGAGTTCGGTCAGGAATGTAGACATTATGATTGCGGAATTCGGATTGCGGAATTCGGATTGCATTTTGTTAAACGGGCGCAAAAGTAGGCAGAAACCGGGGAAATAACATGGCAGAATAAAACTTCATTCGTTTAGACATTACCAACGCATATCTTCGCGCCATTAAAATTTATAATCCATTGCATTTTACACTCCCTCCTTTTCGCACTTTTCTGATTGCTTTACCATTCCTGGTGCTCGGGCTATGGCTCGGCCTGTGCAACCGCCCCGATACGACATGGCAGGAGGCCGGCCGGCTGGCGCGACAACGGTTCGCATTGCTCCAGGATGTACCCGACTCGCTCCAGCAATTGTACTGCAACTGGCACCGGCTACCGTTTCAAGCGGGTGATTCCACCGCGCTGCGGCTGGTGTCCTACCCTTCCCTCTCCACCATTGAGTGGACGACCTTCCGGGATTTTTTTTACACAGCCACCAAACAGCCCTTTATGGTGGTATCGGGTGTTACCGGTGTTGGCGCCACGAAACAAAGCAAACACCTGGCCCGGTTGCTGACCGGGCGCCCGGAGAATATCATATCAATTGATTGTGCGCCGCAATTCGACCTGGAATACCACAAAAAATATATCGGTTACTATGAAAACGGGGTATTCAAGCCCGGCGAGCTATTGGTATTTTGGGAAAAATGCCTGCGTCATCCGGACCAGCACTTTGCTGCGGTAATCGATAATTTTGACAAAATAAATCCAGAGACGTTTTTCGGCCCACAACTCTGGGAGTCGCTCAGCAACCGGGGAGATACTGCATTTATCAACGGTTACAAAGCCTGCCCGCCGCCAAATTTTCACCTGTTTTCCGTCACTCACCTGGGCCCGGGTTCGTTGGTGGAGTTCAACGCCGAACATTTCAAACGCCTGGGCCGACAGTATATCCTGTATCCGAACCCGCGGGAACTGCTCGAACACTTGCGCCGGGTAAAACCGGCGTCTCTCGATTCTATACATTTGGCGGCCATTCGCGATACGGTTCAGATGCAGCAATTCGTATTTTATTTTTTAAAAATTAATGAAATTCTCCGCGAACGGTACGGCCTGGGGTTTCAGTTGGGGCAAGGCAGCAATGTGCGCGATTTTTACGCGCCAAACGAACTGCCTGAACTAAAAGAAACCTACATGATCCACCTAAATGCCCTGCGCCGAACCCGGCAACTTACGGAAAAAGATTTTTCACCGCTCGATTATACCGTAAGTACCGGCGGACTGGAACCCAATTCCAGTTTCCTGGCCCGGCAGGTCCAACTCCTGCACGATACCGGCTATTTTGTGGAAATTACCATGGTGGCCACCACTGCGCTGCTCACTTTTTTGGCCGGGCTGTGGATGTTTCGCCGCCGCGAACAACTGATCCGGCACTATGGTGAACGGGCTTTGCAGATATATACCGGTTTTGAAAAACAGGAAGTCAACGCCGATGTAGCGGCCCGGCAACTGGAAGAAATCAAAAACGAGGTAGACAACCTCGTCATGCGCCGCAAACTGAACTACACCGAGGGGCTGTACTTCCTGGCTTTTGTGGAGGACAAAGCCAAACGTATCGAATTCGCCCGAAACGTGAGCGAAAACTTCCTCGAACTCTTCAACGCGTTCATGGAAGACAACCTGCTGACCGAAAGCGAATACTTCAAACTCCGGCAGTTTTTGCAGTCGATCCGGCATAAAGTGCCGGTGGAAATTTACAACCAGTTTATGGATAAGGTGGAGACGGCTTATGCGGCGAATAATTAACGCAACACAACCATCTTCCCTACCGCTGTTTTCCGGTTGTACATAGTGCCCGCAATTCCCTTCCATTTAAATTTTTGCCATGAAATACCTTATTCCACCGCTCATCCTGTTCCTGGTCGCGATCCTGTTCTTCCGTTGCGCCCTCACCAAACCGCTGGACAAAGCTTTTTCCGACGCCCTGGCCAACACCGTCGCCCACACGGAACTGGACACCCTGTCGTACCGGTCCGGGTACAATTTCGCCAAAGGCGCCGGCCACAACCTGTTGAGCGACAGTACCAATATCAAACTGGCGGAAATACTCGACCTGCTGGATCAAAAACTCGCGCGCACCAGCGGCCGCGTCATGCTCAGCCTCACCGATTCGGTACAATACCAAACCCTCGTACGCGCCCTGAGCGCAACGCTCATCGACGCGATCAACAAACAAGTGCTGGGCCCGCAAACCGAGGCGCGGCTGAAACAAATACGCGATGGTGTGCTGACGGAATGGGTATTTTTCCTCGAGCGGGAACTCCAAAATAACATGCTGGGCGACAAAACGCGCCTGCGCCTGGCGGCACTGCGCAATGAACTGCTCGGCGATAGCACGCGCCTGCTGATCCGGGGATTGCGCGGCGAACTGACCAGCCCGGAAACCGCCCGGGAATTAGCCGCCCTCATCGATGCCGCCATGACGCCTACGATCGAAAAACTCGACCGCTCGATCAACCAGAACCTCAAGGTCACACAGAAATATGCGAATGAAATCATTCTCGCCCTGCTCGTGGCGGCCTGCCTGATCATTGCCTGGGTGTGGTACCAGCGCCGGAAATACCTGAATCTGGTCAAACTGCTCACTGTTCAAATCAACGATATTCCGGACCAGAAATACTACGACGAACTGACGCACCGGATTCAAAAAGAAGCCATTAGGAGCGATATGGAGCCTGTTTTAAAAGAAGTGCTGAAGGAACAGGGGTTGTAATTAATCACTTTTTTCGGGAAACAAACGCTGAATCGCGCAGCCAGAACCGCCATTCCCAGGCGGCACATTCGCCGGCGTAATCCACGCCGATGCGCGGGCCCGCTGCAATGTCCGTGTCGGAAACCAATCGTCCTCGGTCTTCAATCCAAACCGGCGTATCGGGCAGGAGCAGACTTTGGCCGGTCCAGGCAGTTGTAAGGCCCAAGGCTTGTGATAAAGCGCCCGGACCTGTGGTGAGACGCGACTCCGGTAATGGGGCTTTTCTGCGCTGCAGCATTATTTCTATACCTTCCAGCGGTTCGACGGCCCGCACCAATATGGCATGTGCCGTTCCTTCCGGGCCGGTCACGACATTGAACAAATGATGAATACCGTAGCACAAATAAATGTAAGCCGTGCCGCCTTCCCGGAACATCACCTCAGTGCGATTGGTGCGGCGGTTGTTCCAGGCATGACAGGCACGATCGTCGGGTGCGCGATAAGCTTCCACTTCGGTGATAAGTCCCGCCGTATGAACACCCTCGAATTGCGTGACCAATACCTTGCCCAGCAACGCACGTGATACCTGTAACACATCGGTGCGGAGGTAAAAATCTTCGGGTAAGCGGTTCATATAAATTGATTTTCAATGCGCGATTTTAAACGAAGTCAAATCCGGCTGCACCCGGCGTTTTCGTTTTGATTCATGCGCGTGAACCGCTCGACCTAATTTTGCCAAAAACGGAAATCCGACTGCATTATATTCGTATTTGTCGTCATTATAAACACCATCCGAATTACAAAGGATGGTCGCGGCAAGGATAAATTCCACGTTTTGATCAAAATCAACAACGTAGGCGACATCCGTCAGGGTTCCGTAGGCGACCCCGACTTTATTGAATACCCGCACGGTACCGTCCTGGCGGTCTTTGGTGTCGCCAAACAGGAAAAACTTGACGTATCCGTCCCAATAATTGGTCGTATTGTAACGCGGATGATCGCATTCCCGGGGGAAGATGCCCATATAATGCCAAAGGAAACGGTAGTCGTCGGGCTTGAGATCGAAGCGGTTTTGCTCTGGCACGGCATCCGGGAAAATGAGGGCTCGCAGCATTTTTTCCATGTCGGTGAGCGCAAACCAGTTTTGATTGCCGAAATGAAAAGGTTCGGGTATCAGGCTGTCCCGGGTGTCGATATATCCCCAGCCTTTTTGTTGTTTTTGCTGGGGATTTACCCAACGGGTTTCATCGTAAAGTTCTTTTTGTTTCCAGCGGGTATGCCCGGCCGCATCTTGAAAGGTAATGGGAGACGTATAGGCATTGTCGCGGCCTTCGGAAAAAAAACGCCGGACGATACCGGTGCGCGAATAGCCTTTTTCCCGCAGGGTTTGGTTGATGTACCCGCGTCCAAGAAACTCGAACAGGTGGTTGTAGGCTTGATTATCGCTGGCTACAAATATTTTCCGGATATCGTGCCCGATACTGGGCCGGTTTCCCGGAGCCGTGGTATCTTCCAGAAAGTTCTGTTGGTAAGGTCGCAGCGAATCGATCCGGTATGGACTGTTTTTCGTCAGCGCCGGATATCCGCTTTGACGCAAATGATTGATTTTTTCCAGGGCCAACAGGGCGAGTGGCATTTTGACCGTGCTGGCCGGGTAGAAATATCGTGTGGAATCAACATTCCAGAACCACGAAGTAAAATGCGGAACCTGGTTTGCGTCCCGGTCTATTTGGGTATAAATGATTTGTACCTCGTAAACTTCCGGTTTGGAGAGGATGCTGTCAAAATCGGCAGCATGGGCGGCCAGGATTTTTTCCAAAGGACTCCTGGCTTTTTTACCGGCGATACGCAATGCAGGCTGGCAACTTGAAAATAAAAACAGGAAAAGTAAAACGGCGATCAGAAATTTCATGTCAAACTTTGATAGTTCGCCGAAATAGAACCACGAATTGCGGTTTGGTTCCGGGTTTTGTGGAAAAAGGGCCTGGGTCATAAATCAGTCTCCCGCAGACGGCGCAGTTCAACGCAGGTTTTTTCCACGAATTGTCGAAATAAAAATCTGCGTTGAACTGCGAAATCTGCGGGAGACCAAGCCGCACTTCAAAGGATTTATACCGGTTGCGGCACAAAATCCCGGTAGACACCTGCGAGCATTTTTTCCCGAATCGCGGAAAAAGCTTCCAGAGTGACCTGGATATCTTCCTCGGTATGTACGGCAGTAGGGATGAGGCGCAGAATGATCATCCCCTTGGGAATGACGGGGTACACGACGATAGAACAGAACACGCCGTAATTTTCGCGCATATCTTTTACCAGGCCCATCGCTTCTTCGGGCTCTCCCTGAAGATACACGGGCGTTACGCAGGTATTGGTATCGCCGATATTGAAGCCGCGCTCGCGCAGGCCAGCCTGCAACAGGTGTACGTTATGCCACAGTTTTTCGCGCAGTTCGGGCTTCGTTTTGAGCAACTCAAAACGTTTGAGCGCGCCTTCCACGATCGGCATGGGCAATGATTTCGCAAAAATTTGCGAACGCATATTGTATCGCAGGTAGCGGATAATTTCCGGTTGGCCGGCCACAAAGGCGCCGATGAGGGCCATACTTTTAGCGAAGGTGCTGAAATACAAATCTACGTCGTCGGTTACGCCCTGTTCTTCGGCGGTACCGGCGCCAGTTTTGCCCAGCATGCCGAAACCGTGGGCGTCGTCGATCAGGAGCCGGAATTGGTATTTTTCCTTCAGTGCCGCAATTTCGCGCAATTTGCCCTGGTCGCCACGCATACCGAATACCCCTTCGGTGATAACGAGTATGCCGCCGCCCGATTCGTCGGTGAGGCGTTTGGCCCGTTCCAGGTTTTTATCCAGACTGGCGATGTCGTTGTGCGTATAGGCGAAACGTTTGCCCAGGTGCATACGCAAGGCATCGACGATACAGGCATGGCTTTCGGCGTCATACACCACCACATCGTGGCGCGTGAGCAGGGCGTCGATTACCGATAGGATTCCCTGGTACCCATAGTTGAGCAGATAGCCGGCCTCTTTACCGACGAAATGCGCCAGTTCGGTTTCCAGTTTGCTGTGGAGTTTGGTTTCGCCGCTCATCATGCGGGCGCCCATTGGATAGGCCAGGCCCCAGCGTTTTGCGGCGTCGGCGTCGGCCTGCCGCACCTCGGGGTGGTTGGCCAGGCCCAGGTAGTTGTTAATACTCCAGCAAACCACCTCTTTACCTTTGAATATCATGCGGTTGCCCAATTCGCCTTCCAGTTGGGGAAACATATAATAGCCTTCCGCTACCGCTTCATACTGGCCCAGGGGGCCGGCTTGTTTTAAAATACGATCGAATAAATCCATTCTTTTGAATGATGAATGATAAATGTTTGAATGATAAATATCACTATTATAATAATACCCACTCAAAACCTTTACGCCACTTCTTTCAATGCTTCAGCAGCGCGTTTGTGAGCCTGCACTTCTTTCCAGGTTTTCCAGCGGGGGCCCATAACGGTGTTCATTCCCTTATCGACCACAAAATGCCTGGCGATATTCCACAGCCCCTTCGCCTGGGTAATCACACTGTCGCGTGAACGCAGACTGATGGAAAAGCCGCTATCCATATACACGATATAGTGCCACCATAAAGCCGGGATGAACAAGGTTTCACCGTGATACAGAATCGTTTCATAACCTACCGCTTTTTGCAGTGCAGGAAAACCGTCATAGTCCGGTTTCAACGGGTTGACGTGGCTTTGCACCGTGTAGGGGTGTTGGTACAGCAACGGACTTTGTTTTTGGTCGAATAAGACGATATGTTTCCTGGTCAAAAAATGGGTGTGAAAAACATGGGAACAGTCGATGTCGTAATGCAGGCTGGTCACAGCGCCGGCGCCGCCAAAAAACATGAACGGATACTTGTCAATCCAGCCGTCGCAAATGGTCGGATTACTTACGTCGTGGATTAGTTCCCGGGCATGGTCGAAGATGTTCCAAAGGAAAATCCGGTATTCTGTCTGGCCTTTTTGAATCAGATCGAGATACGCTCCGAATTTCATTTTTATATGACTTTTCATATATCCGGGGCCTGGTTGATGGTAATCCGGACCCACTATGGGTACTTCTAAGTTTCCGTATTGATGTTTCAGAAATTCAAAAGTCCATTTTTGGGTAGCGGGCCAATCTTTGGTTAGATCGGTAAAAACGACCGGACGTTGGGGTTTGAGATAATTTTTAATAAATTCTTCCCGCATGAGGTTGCTGCGGCGTTCAATAGGTATCAGTTTCATAGCAATAAAAAAGTTGCAAGGTTTTTAAGTCTTACACCTTTGTAAGTTTCCCAATTATTTAGACGCCTACGCCCGGCAAATCTGCCATCACCGGCACTTCTGTATCCAAAAAGCCCTGGGCCTGCATCCATTCGTCATTAAATACTTTGCTGACGTATTTGCATCCGTGGTCCGCAAAGATAAGCACTACGACATCCTGCTCGGTCAGTTCGTGTTTAATCTGTTCCAAACATTGCAACGTAGCGCCGCTGGAGTAGCCGGCCAAAATTCCTTCCGTGCGGGCAATCGCGCGGGCTTTGATCGCGCTGTCCTGGTCGGTGACTTTTACGAACCGGTTGATCATTTCAAAATCCACATTGGCAGGAATGATATTTTTCCCGGTGCCCTCGATGCGGTACGGATATACTTCCTGTTCGTCATAGACCCCTGTTTCGTGGTATTTCTTCAGGACGGAGCCGTAGGCATCTACCGCCACGACCCGGATATCGGGATTTTGTTCGCGCAGGTAACGGGCCGAGCCGCACAGGGTACCGCCGGTGCTGGCGCTGCCGATAATCCAGGTCACCCGCCCCTGCGTTTGTTCCCATATCTCCGGGCCGGTGCTCAGGTAGTGGGCTTCTCCGTTTTCCGGGTTGAAGTTTTGATTGACATAATAGGCGCCCGGGATATCTTTTGACAACTGTTCGGCACGGCGATAATACGAACGCGGGTCGTCGGGTTTAACATCCTGCGGGCACAACACCACTTCGGCGCCCATAGCGCGCAGGTTGTTCAGCTTGTCTTCCGATATTTTACTGGTCACCGTCAGCACACACCGATATCCCTTTATGGCGCATACCATCGCCAGGCTGAATCCCGTGTTACCGCTGGTGGCGTCTACTACCGTTCCGCCAGGTTTCAATTTACCCAGCCGCTCGGCGCGCTCGATCATGTGCAAAGCGATACGGTCTTTGGCGCTCAGGCCGGGATTAAAAGCTTCTATTTTGGCATAAACGGTTGCCGGAATATGGGAGACTACCTTATTGAGCCGGACCAGGGGGGTTTTACCGATTGTTTCAAGAATATTGCTGAATACCATGCGCCGAAGACATTTTAACTGGTTTGAAATTTCATGAAATCCGCTCCGCCAGGCATGCTATTGCGTTTGTGGCAGAGCCAAAATAAAATGTGCAAATGCGTTTACCGCAGCCCCCTCAACAAATCAGAAAATAACTGATCCGTTCAGGCCACGAAAAAACACATTTGCACACGAAAATTAAATTCCAGGGCAAAGATAGCACAAAACCCTTAAACTACAGACACGTTTTAGTCAGATTCCAGCCGGATAAAAATATTTTAAAAAAACTTTTTCGGATTAAAAAATATTTCCACCTTTGAGCCTACTGCGGAATTTTAATTCGGCTTTTTGCCATCTGCGGGCTTTTAGTTATAATCTAAATCGTTTCTACCCATGCTTATTTTGTACGTTACCCTCCTTGCGCTGCTATTTGTGCGTACGCTGCCCACAATGGCAACTTTTTGGGCTTCGGTGTCGAAGCACTAAAAGCGCAAAACTCCCCCCTCCAAATTTATAATCTGAATGTTTGTCCGAAACATTAGTCATGAGTCATCCTGTTTTTAAGGGTGACTCATGTTTTTTTATCGGCAATTTGGCGGACATAGCTGGGTAAAAACCGTAAAAATGTTAAGGAATTCTCCCCGGCGAATACAAAATGCGCTACTTTTGGCGTTCGCTACATCTCAAAAGAAAACAAACGGTTTCATCAACTAACAGCATCGCTCGTATGACGTTTATCGCTTTCCTGAACGCCTTTATATTACTTCAACTGAATACCACCCCCGCAACCGCCGAATCAAAAAGCCTGCTCGATTCCTTTATAGGCGATACTATGTCGAGCATGGTGATGTTTTTCATCCTGGTATTTCTATCCATCGCAGCCGTTTATATCATCGTAGAACGGTACCTGACGCTGAACCGGGCGGGGCAGGTGGATCATAATTTTATGAACAGCATCAGAGCCAGCGTGGAAAGCGGTAACCTGCAAGCCGCCAAGGCATTGTGCCAAAGCGTAGACTCCCCAATGGCCCGCATGGTGGAAAAAGGACTGGACCGGATTGGAAAACCGCTGGAGGATATTAACAAAGCGATTGAAAATGTGGGCAATCTGGAATTGCTCAAACTGGAACGCAACCTCTCCACTTTGGCTTCGATCTCCGGCCTCGGGCCGATGTTCGGCCTCCTGGGTACGGTACTGGGTTTAATTCTTTCCTTCCAGGATATGTCCACGGCAACCAATGTAACCCCTCAGGTGCTGTCCGGCGGTATCTACCAGGCGCTAACCAGTACGGCACTCGGCCTCATCGTATCTATCGTGGCGATGGCCGGCTACAATGTACTGGTGTCCAATCTGGATAAAGTGGTGTACAAAATGGAATACACAGCCCTTCAATTCATGGACCTGTTGCAGGAACCGACCCGGTAATCGGCAGTGTTTTTCAGAAAAAAAATCACCCTTTACCCTTCATCCAATTTAACAACTTATTATGGGCTTAAAAAGAAGAGTACGTGTTACGCCCTCTTTCAGTTTGGCAGCCATGATCGACATCATTTTCCTGTTGCTGATGTTTTTCATGCTGACGTCCAAGTTTGTTACCCCTAACGCCTTAAACCTGCAGTTGCCTTCCAGCAATTCCAAAACAATGGCTTCGCCCACGCTGGCGGTTTCGGTCAACCTGAAGGGGGAATATTTTCTGGACGGTATTCGTACCAAAAAGGAAACCCTGCACGCTGCCTTGTCCTCAAAGATCAGGGCAAGCAAACAGGAACCGCAAAATACCACGATCACCGTGGTGGCTGAAAAAACGGTCCCGCTGGACTATGTGGTGTTTATTCTGGATATTGCCAATACGCTGAGAGTGAAAACAATTTTAGCGACCGAGGAACATCCGGAGGGCAAATAGGCAATATCCGGGCATCAAAAAACGATTTATTTAAACAAAAACACCCGTTCCGGCTTTATCCAACAAAACTTGCGCTTATGAAAGCCGTCATTCACAGAGAAGATGATCGAAATAAGGCACTGGTTACGAGTATCGTGTTGCACGCCATACTGATAGCCTTGCTGTTCCTGCTTCAGATCAATATAAAAACGCCGCCGACCGTGGCGCCGCCCATCCTGATCGAGTTCGGTGGCGGAGGGGGCGATAATGCCGCGGCCGGCCTACCCGATGAAGGGCAGGGTGATGATCCGGCCCCCCAAGGCCAACAAATGGAAGACCCCAGCGTCACGGAACCTGTTGAGGAGCCCACATCAACCCCCGAACCGCCTTCCAAAAGCACGCCACCGCCCAGCCCCAGCAAGACGGAAGCACCGCGGAATACGCCCACTTCCACTGATCCCGATGTCGCTGCACTGAAAAAAGCGCAGGAAGAAACGAAACGTAAACAACAGCAGGAGCAAAATCGTATCCGCAAAGAGCAGGAAGATGCCCAAAATGCAGAGGTTGAGCGCCAACGTCAGGTCGCCGACCAAAAACGCCGGGAACAGGAAGAACTCGATAAAAAGAAAGGAAAATTCGGCAGCACCTTCGGCAAACCGAGCAGCACCGGACCCGGCCAAGGCAACACCGGAACCGCCGGCAACCAGGGCACTCCCACCGGAACCGGCAACAACCCGTCAGGGAAAACCAGCGGTAGCGGCAGTGGAACAGGTGGCGGCGACGGTAGCGGCGTTGGAGAATCCATCGGCGACGGCCTGGGCGGCCGAAAGGTTGTCGGGCGCCCCAGCATGGTAGACAATACCCAAAAAACAGGCAAAGTTACCGTCCGGGTATGTGTGAACAGCGACGGCCGGGTCACTTCAGCCAGCTACACCCAAAAAGGGTCCACAACGACCGATAGCGAACTGCGCAACAAAGCCGAATCCTGGGCACGCAATTATCGCTTTGCAACCTCCAACACCACGGAACAATGCGGTTCGATCACATTTGACTTCCGCGTGAAGTAACGCCGTCTGGCAGACGGCGTTACAAAAGAAAAAGCCCTGAATACGGTGTTTAAGCATCGTATTCAGGGCTTTTTTTACGCCGTCTGGCAGACGGCGTTACTTCGCCATCAACTGCTGGTCAAACGCTTCGGGTTTCAATCCGAACTGCGCGGCCCGCTGATAGTCCTGCGTGGCTGCCGCTTTGTTGCCGAGTTGCGCTTGCGCCCGGGCGCGCTCCATATAGGCAATCCCCAGGTTCGGGTCGAGTTGCAGGGCACGGTTTAAATCTTCTAAGGCCTCCTGCGATCTGTTCAGACTGCGGCGCAACATGCCGCGTTCGTACCAGATATTGGCCATGTAGGGATCGAATTTCAGGTACATCGAATAATCGTCGATGGCTTTATCGTATTGCCGCAGGTTGAAATAAACCAGGGAGCGATTGAGATAGCCATTTTTGTTTTCCGGTTGCACTTTGATGCCTTCGTTCAGGTCGGCCAGCCCTTGTTCAAATCTGCCCTGCGAAGCATGCGCCGCGCCGCGATTGATCAACATTTCCGCCTTTGACTTTGGTTTAATATTCGGCTGGGCCAAACCATCGTCAAAGTCCGCAATGGCCTTTTGCGTGAATTCCAGCGCTTTGTCTTTGAATTTGCCACCCATCGCCATATCGAAATAGGTCTTGCCGCGGCTATTGCGCAATTCCGGGTTTTTGGGTTCGATCGTAATGGCTTTCGTATAATCCTGCAACGCCAGGTCGTATTTACTCTGGCTGCGCAAAAATTGTCCGCGGTTCCAGTAGGGCAACGAATTTTTATCACTTTCAAATTTCATCACGTGCGTCCACAGGGTACCGCCGTCTTTCCAGATACCCACCTGTTTCACCGTCCAGACTGCGTGAATAGCGAAAACGATACCGGCCACGATGTTCAGATTGCTGCGCAATTTGGGATTGTCGGAAGTGTACTGGTCGTACAACCAGGCAGCAATGGCAAAAAATCCGAAGTAAGGCACATAAGTAAACCGGTCTGCCAGGAAGCCTTGTCCGGCGCCCAGCACCTGTAGCAAAAACATTACATTGAAGAAGAAAAACAACATCCCGAAAATCCACATCCGGCGGTCTTTTTTCCAAAGCATATACACGCCACCCCATATCGCGAAAAATAGAATAGGCGACAAATACACCCATATCGGCAAAGGCTTGGGATAGGGATACAGCGGCGACATCGGATACGGGATAAACAGCTTATAAATATACACGCAGAAAGAGTAGGCCCCGATGCACAGCCGGTCAACCATGTTAAAATTCGTGACTTCGTCGTTGGTGGAGCCTTCCTGCCGGAGGGTGTACAGGTTGATCAAACCGAAAATCAGGGAAAGCCCCCAAAAGGGTATTTTTTCCCAAATCAGTTTAAAATTGATCGGCCGCCGGTACAAATAGTCGATTACCAGCATAGACAACGGCAAGGTCACCGCCTGCACCTTGGACAGACACGACAACAGCGCAAACACCACCATAATCAGGTAATACTGCGTTCGTTTTCCGTTGTCGTCGGTTTTGATCCACCGCACATAGTACATCAGTGCGGCGAAGAAAAACACAGCAAACAGCACGTCTTTTCGTTCCGTGGCCCAGGCCACCGACTCTACCCGCATCGGATGTATTCCAAACAACAAGGCCCCGATAAACGCCCCGCCGACACCTATACCTAAATGCAACAGCAGGCGCATGACAAAAAACACGGTGAGCAGGTGCAGCAACAGGTTATCGAAGTGAATCAGGGTCGTATTGAACTCTCCAGTGGCCCATTTTTCGAGCGCAAAGGTGAAAATCGGCAAGGGGTTGTAGTTACCGATCACATTGCCTTTGTCGATGTCGAAAATATTACGCAGGCTCTCTCCGTCGATACGAACCAGGTTGGGGTTCTCCGTGATATTGGGGTCATCGTCCCAGTTGACCAGTTGATGGCCCAAAGTCGGCAGATAACAAGCGCCGGTGATGGCCAGCGCAATAAGGGCCCATTTAAGCCAGCCGGCGGCTTCCCAAGCCGTGCCGGTGGCGGTGGAAGCCATTTTAGCGGCTTTGGCCGGTTGGGGTTTCGGTTGTGGACGGTTTGGACGGGTAGGTACAGGTTTCTTCGCCATGTTCAACAGGATGATTCCAGAAATAGGGACAACGTGTGTTTTATAATTACGCGGCAAAAATAGCATTTTTCATTACCCCAGCGCCAACACTGTACGAGCCAATGCAGATTCGGTCGATTCTTCGGCAACCAACACCCCGGTTATGCCCAAATCAGTCAGTGTTGCCGCCGTAGTTTGGCCGATGGCTACCACCCGCTGATGTATCAACAAGGGATGCCGGGTGAAATACGCCCGGGCGTTCATCGGACTGGTAAACACCAGCACCGTTTCTTCCAGCCGGGGCGGATCGGGCAAGGGGGCATTGTCGTACACCACCAGGTGCAACGCGGTAATGTCATCACCCAATAACGCCGGCACACTCCTTTGCGAATGCCGGGCCGCCGGGAAGAGCACTTTTTTGCCCTGGGCCAGAGGCCTGAACGCGTCGGCTGTGGTGACCGGGTCGCCGCTGCCGGTGAAATCGACGCGGCGGGTGTAACGGAGGAGTTCGCGGGCGGTGGCGGGGCCGAGGGCGGCCCAGGAAACCCCACCCCCGACCCCTCCCCTAAAAGGGAGGGGGGACGTAGAGGGCACCACGTCGGCGTTATCTCCACCTTCCTCTATATGGGCGAGGCCATCTTCGCCCAGCGAAACCCCACCCCCGACCCCTCTCCGCTGCGGCGGAAGGGGGGACGAAGAGGGCACTACGTCGGCACTATCTCTACCTACCCCTTTATGGGCGAGGCCATCTTCGCCCGGCGAAACCCCACCCCCGACCCCTCTCCGCCGCGGCGGAAGGGGGGACGTAGAGGGCACCACGTCGGCACTACGTCCCCCCTCCCCTTCAGGGGAGGGGTCGGGGGTGGGGTTTTCGCGGTCGGAGGCTTGCCCGAAAAAGCCAAATTGCGCTTTCAAGCGCTTAATATCATCCCTTAATTTTCGTCTGACAAAAGATAAATTCCTCAACACCTGCTCATTGGTAAAACGGATAACTTTATATCCCAGCACTGTTAGCCATTCGGTACGCAGTTTGTCATACTCTGGTTGTATTTCATGAATGGAACCGTCAATTTCAACTATTAAACGCAGATCAAGATTTACAAAATCGACAATATAATCGTCAATAGCATGCTGACGGCGAAACTTCAAACCTTCCATTTTATTACCCCGAAGAATTTGCCACATAGTATTCTCGGATTCAGTCGGTTGTTTGCGCATTTCCCGGGCAAAGGATTTGAGGTATTTCCACTGAGTGATGTCGGTAGAATAGACGGAGGCTTTTTTATTGGAAAATTCAGCGTCGCCCGGCGAGACCCCACCCCCGACCCCTCCCCTAAAAGGGAGGGGGGACGTAGAGGGAACTACGTCGGCACTACGTCCCCCCTCCCTTTTAGGGGAGGGGTCGGGGGTGGGGTTTTCGCGGTCGGAGGCTTGTCCGAAAAAAAACCTTACCGCATTTTTACTCGCAAAAAAAATCCAGTCCACCTCCGGTATTTCATCAAATGGCAACGCCGTCAGCGTCACGAGCGAAAGCCCGCGCACCTGCCAGCCGGCAGCCTGGAGTTGGGAGGCGAACCCTGAATTTTCGTCCAGATCGCGAGAGATAAAAACGTTTTTGGTCATGTATCACAAACCTGACTTTTCCCTTTTTCAGGATAAAAGAACCTGAAAATCGGCCTATATTTCGGCAAAAATCGCCCGTATTATGGAAAACCTGTTACATTTGGCCGTCTTAAATCCAAACATACATGCATACACCTGCCCTTTTGATGATGATCGTCTCCAACGTCCTCATAACCGGAGTGACGCTTTATTTTTTCTGGAAAGTCCTGCGCAGCGGTTCGCCCGACAGTGTTGACGAAGATGACGCCAACTTCCCCCGCGGCGGTTAAACATTTTTTTCTACTTTCACGCCCGGTTTTTTATTTTCCTTTTTTCGTCAATTGCAAAACATAATCGAAAGCTACACTTATGTCAACTAAAGAATCCTGGGGCTCCCGGGTCGGCTTAGTGCTGGCCATGGCGGGCAACGCAGTCGGTTTGGGCAATTTTTTGCGTTTTCCGGTACAAGCCATTCAAAATGGCGGCGGCTCGTTTATTATTCCTTACCTGACCTGTTTTCTGCTCATGGGCATTCCGCTTTTATTCGTGGAATGGAGCATGGGCCGCTACGGCGGCAGGTTCGGCGACCACTCTACACCGTTTATTCTCGACAGCATCGGCGGGCGCAATCGCAAATTATGGAAATACGTGGGGGTATTCGGTATTTTTACCAATCTCGCCGTAGCTGCATATTATTGCTATATTGAAAGTTGGACCCTGGCTTATGTCTGGAAATCACTCGCCGGCGCTTTCAACGGTCAGGGCACCGAGGCCGTCAGTCAAATGTTCACTGACTATACCAATCTTGGCACTGCCGAGCCTATCGTGTTTTGGATCATCTGTCTGGCGCTCAATACCTGGATTTTGTCGCGTGGCCTGAGCGGCGGCGTGGAAATAGCCGCCAAAGTAGGTATGCCGTTGCTTATTTTCTTCGGGATATTCTTAGCCGTGCGCGGTGTTACCCTGACCGCCGGCGAATCGGGCGCCGTGTACGACGGCACGGAAGGGTTAAATTTCCTGTGGACGCCGGATTTCAGTTCCATTTGGAATTTTAAAGTCTGGCTGGCAGCCGCAGGCCAAATATTTTTCACCCTCTCGGTAGGCATGGGGAGTATTCAATGTTATGCCTCTTATTTGCGCTCCCGCGACGATGTGGCGCTCAATGCCATGAGCGCGGGCTGGATGAATGAATTTGTAGAAGTCGTGCTGGGCGCCGCCATTCTGATCCCGATTTCGGTGGGTTACTTAGGCATCGAACGTGTGGTGGAGTTGACCCAAACCGGTGGCTTGGGTCTCGGTTTCCGCACCCTGCCTTATCTTTTCCAGCAATGGGGGCCGTGGCTGGCCGCTTTGGCTGGCCTGGCTTGGTTCGGGCTGCTGTTTTTTGCCGGCATCACCTCCTCACTGGCGATGGGTACGCCTATTATGGGCTTCCTGCGCGATGAATTCGGCTGGAAGCGTGAGCGCGCTGCCCTGGCCTTCGGGATCAGCGTAATGCTGCTCGGCTTGCCCACGGTGCTCTTTTTCCAATATGGTGTTTTTGATGAATACGATTATTGGGCCGGCACGGTGTCGCTCGTCGTGTTTGCCATGCTGGAGATCATTTTATTCGCCTGGGTATTCGGAATCGATAAAGCCTGGGATGAAATCACCCGGAATGCAGATATGAAGGTGCCGATTTTCTTCAAGTACATTATAAAATACGTCACGCCCGTAATCCTGGTTGCCGTATTTCTCGGCAGCCTGCTTAGTTCAGGCGGTATCCTGGATCAGATCAGCAACAAGGCAATACATGAACAATTAGCCGTTATAACCGATCCGGCGCAACGCGCATTACTTGAGGATAAACTGCTGTTTGTCAACGGCTCACGTGTTTTGCTGGTGCTGGTTTTTGCATTCATCTCCTATTTGGTATATCTGGCACAGAAAAAACGCGACCGCGAAGGCAGAATTCCGGTAGAGTCGAAATAAGGTTTGAGGGTTTCTGGTTGGAAGGTTGGAAAACAACCATCAAACCCTCAACCGAACCTTCAAACCCTCAAACCAGAAACCTTCAAACCAGTAACCTTCAAACCAGTAACCTTCAAACCCCTAAATTCATTTTATCACAAAAATCATTCGATTATGAATACTTCAGCCCTTATCATGATGGTTGTCGCCAACGCCATCGTCATCACGGTTACGGCGAGTTTTTTCATTAGAATATTGCGTAAAGCGCCGCCGCCGGATGCGGTGGATGAGGACGACGCCAACTACCCTCGCGGCGGCTGAAGGCTGTGTTTACAGTCTGTCCAAACCCTCTCCGGCGTTCCGGAGGGGGTTTGTTTTTGGCTATTTTTCAGGTATAAATGAGATTTTGGCCTGCCCGGAGCAAATTGGCGCTAATTTTGCCCACATTTAATACCCGCCCTTAGGTAATCTTCCTGCTTCTAAGTACCTGGACCGAATTAATTGATAAAATAAACGCAGGGATTTTGGGTCAAGACAAGACATTTTTTGAGGGCATAGCAGCGCTACGGCTGAAAAAAATAACGAAGTATTGGCGCAAAAGACCAAAGTAGATTTTATCAATTAATTCGGTCCAGGTACTTAATCCCAGTTGAATTCAACAAATCTACCGATTGAACATGCAAAGATTTTTACCCTTCCTCCTGATCTTATCTGCCGGTCCGGTGTGCGCCCAAAATATCGTCTGGGTATCCCCATGCGCCGCCATGACGATTTGCCTCGATCCGGGCAGCTGCACCGAGGGCACCGTTTTGGCTGCCGAAACCGCCGTCACCAACTGCGGCAACAGTTTCGTCAATTATTCTTATAAAATAGACCTGGGTAACAACGGCTCGATCGATATCCAGTCCGGCGACGATACCCTAAACAGCCCGTTGCCGCTCGGCACGCACCTCATCTCCTGGCGCGCCAACGACAACTGCGGCAAAGTCAACTCCGATTGCAGTTATCTGGTCACAATAAAGGACTGCAATCCGCCCAACCTATTGTGCATCAACGGGCTGACGCAAACCCTCGAATTTCCCGAGTGTACGGCAACCTTCGATGTGGAGGATTTTATCATTAATGTAAACGACAACTGTACCCCGGCCAATCAAATTCAGATTGCCATGCGGGAGGCCGGTTCAGGGACAGGTTTTCCAACGGATACCAGCCTGAGTTTCGGCATGTGCGAACAAGGTCTGCATGTGTTGCAAATTTGGGTGAAAGACGGGAGCAATCTCGTCAATCAATGTAACAGCTACGTGCTGGTACAGGACAACAGCAATGCGTGCCCATGTAATATCAACGCAGACCTCAGCCTGCAAGGATGCGCACACACCCCGGATAGTATAAAATTGGATAACTATACCGTTCGGGTAGAGATGAACACCGATACGACGCAAAACCTGCCGGTTAATCCCACTATCCAGAAATATGTTACCGACTCCTGTTTCAATGCCACCTATACCGGACTGCCGCTGAATAAACCCTATTCCGGCGTCATCCGCGCCCAGCGTATCGGCGACCCGCTTGCCGGGGTCTCTACGTTCGACCTGGTGCTGATTAATAAACATATCCTCGGGCAACAAGCCCTGGAAAACTTTTACCAGGTGCTGGCCGCCGACGTGAACCAGAGCAAAACCATTACAACCTTTGATATCATTGAAATTCGCAAACTGATCCTCGGCATTTACGACACCTTTCCCGCTGCCCCGGCCTGGCGTTTCATCCGCCCCCTGAACGATCCGTCGAATTTAGTCGGATATGATTTGGTGCGCGACACTTACCAGTTTTACGTCTCCAACCTGCTGGACGATGTCACCCTGAATGGATTCAACTTTGTAGGCGTTAAAATAGGAGATGCGAATTCGAATGCAACCTTCGCCGGCAACGCTGAAGATCGCGGGGCGGCAACACCGCTCCTCATTACCGCACCCGACCAGGATATACAAGCAGGCGAAGCGCACTGGATACCGCTGCAACCCAGCGAAACAATCCGCTTGGAAGGTTGGCAACTTGCGCTGCAATTCGATCCCGAGGCGGTGGAAATAACGGACTTACGCGGTATATCCATCGACTTCGCCACGATTTTGCCGGAAGGCCGGCTACATATTTCAGTTGTCCACAACGCACCGGCGCCGGTCAGTCCGGAGGAGCCGCTGGCCGCCATACTGGTAAAGGCGAAAAAACCGGTTCGTTTATCAAAAGCGCTCCGTGTCGATGCTTCCCGGCTGGCGCCCGAAGTGTATCCCGCAGAAAATCAGGCGCCCCGGCCGGTTGTGTTCCGGATAGGAGCGCAAGTGCAGGATGTGCTGTTTTTCCCGCCGCAGCCCAATCCGTTTGCCGGCGAAACCACGATCGGCTTCTTCGCAGAACAGGAAACTAGCCTGGAACTGGAAATATTTGATCTCGCCGGCCGCCGGGTGTACCACTCCACCGACACGCGGGACGCCGGGTACCAAGCGATTGCCATACCGGCTGCCGCGCTGCCGGCCGCGGGCGTTTGGGCCTACCGGGTGCGGGCAGGAAAAGCAGTGGCGAGTGGACGGTTGGTGCGGTTGTGAGGAGGGGTTGATATCTTGAGTACCAATAAATAATGCGGAGCAAACTGGAAGGTACCAGTCTGCTCCGCATTATTTTTAAACCCTTATAAACCCCAAATACAGGGCAGGTTTTACTTTACATCGGCAAAGAAATCCTTCACTTTGTCTTTGTGAACGATCATTTGCTTGTAGGTGTATCTGCCGGTTGCGGGATCTTTCACGGCTTTAACCACTTTCACGTGGTCTTTACCGGAGCCGGCGTTAGCGGCACGTTGGGCGACCCGGGCGTTTTTAGAAACTTTCTTAGCCATAATTGGTCCGTTTTATTGTGTGAATGCGTAAATGGTCAATTTGCGATTTGGTAGTAAGGAAACAGGAGTTACCGTAAAAAAGTTCGGTACCCTGCATCGTACTTACTTGATTTCGCGGTGTGCGGTGTATTTGCGCAGAATGGGGTTGTATTTTTTCAATTCCAGGCGTTCCGGAGTGTTTTTCCGGTTTTTCTGCGTGATATAACGCGAGGTGCCCGGCATACCGCTGGTTTTGTGCTCGGTGCATTCCAGGATGACCTGTAAACGGTTGCCTTTACTTTTCTTTGCCATATTGTTAGATATTCGATATTAAGCAGTGCTTTCTTCAGACAGCGTCAGCGAAATAGATGATCTCGCCTTTTTTCTCTAATTTTTTGATGTAAGCGTGCAGGCCCAACTTGTTGATGGTGCGCATGGCTGACATACTTACTTTAAGGGTGACCCATTCACCCGTTTCCGGCATAAAAAAACGCTTCGTTTGCAGGTTCGGATAAAACCAGCGCTTCGTTTTGCGGTTGGAGTGCGATACGTGATTGCCCGTAATGGGCTTTTTTCCCGTCAAATCACAAACTTTCGACATGACTCTTTTACTTGTATAGTTTTGAACAATCCGCCCATCAAAAAATGGACATTACACGCTTGCATTGATAAAACCGCCCAACAAAGTCGGGCGGATACTTTAGTGACTCCGAGAGGACTCGAACCTCTAACCTTCTGATCCGTAGTCAGATGCTCTATCCATTAAGCTACGGAGCCATTCGCTTTCGGGGCGCAAAGATAAGCGCCTGGAAAGCGAATTTCCAAACAGGATTTTATTTTTTCACAAATTTCTCTGAACGAACCACATCATTGCGGCCAAAAGAGACGACATAAACGCCTTTAGGCAGCCTGCTGGCATCATATTCCCAGATATTTTGGGAAAACGGATCGGGGGTAATAGTCTCTTCGTACAGCTGTTGTCCGAGTATATTAAATATCCGGAAGCGGTATGGCGTGTACGTCGGCGTCTGATACTGCACCCGCAACGTGGTTTCAACAGGATTCGGCCGAACCCACTGGATCGCCAGCGGACCGGTGGGCGCTCCGCCGCAGAGGTTTTGTACGGCTTTTGTCGCCGCCGCCACATCGAGCCGGCCGCCGGTGGTGGTGACGCCCTGAAGGGTCGTGTTTGGCGATACATTTTGCAGGATCACATCGCGCACCCGTTTGGCGCACACCGCCGGCTGTGTAAGCGCATCCGCAGTAAAATTGACACATTCCAGGTTGTACAGCAACCCAACCGCACCCGTGACATGCGGTGTGGCGGCCGATGTGCCATCGAAGGGGCCGTACCGGGGCAAATTGGTTTCGCTGCGGGTGGTATAAGACCCCTGCCCCGGCGCGCCAAGATCGATATTGATCGGGCCGTAGCCGGTGGAGGGCATTTTGTTGTCAAATTTGTCCACGTTGTTTACGGTAATCAGATACTCGCTGGAACAGGTGCTGGGCATATCGCCATCCGTGTCCACGTTTACGTCGATATTGGCGGTAGCGCCCACGCTAAGCACGCCCACCTTGCCCAGTGAATCGTATACGGCACACCACAGGGGGTGATCGACGGCCCGCTCATTATTGATTCCGAAAGAGGCGTTGGTCGCCACGATAAAGGCGCCCTTAGCTTTGTTGGTGGTATTGTACAACCGGCGCATTTTGGCCACGTAGTTATAGGCGGAAATGATTTCGCTCTCATATTCCACGTTGGCCAGGTTCATCAGTTTTACATTCCAGTTCACCCCGGTCACCCCTGCTGCATTGTTCCCGCGAGCCCCGATGATGCCGTTGACGGAGGTACCATGGGTACTGACGGTGCCGGGCGAGTCGTCTTCCGTGCGCGGGTTCCAGCCGCGATAATCGTCGGTGTATCCGTTGCCATCGTCATCGATTTCATTGCCGGGTATTTCACTGCGGTTGTACCACACATTGGGCGCGAGATCGGGGTGATCGAGCAAGGCGCCTTTTTCCAGCACGGCTATTACAATCGTGTCGCCGGCCGGCGTGAGGCCGCCCGTAGCAACGTCCCAGGCTACCGGCATGCCGATCAAATCCATATCGTCCTGCTGGTTCCAGTCGGGGTCGTTCGGCGTGGTATTGCGTTCGAAAGCGCGGTGGTTCCATTGGGCGACTCCGACACCGGGCAACCGGCGGGCAGCAGCCAGCAGCGCTTCCGCATTGGCCACAGACTCGTCGAATGCAAGCAGATAAACCTGCCATTCCGAAGCGACGGCGGACTTTAGGGTTACCGGTGTGCCCGCAGCGCGACTCAGTTGGTGGAGCACCGTTTCCAGCCCGGCATCTGCGCTGAGTTGAAGGAGCATTTCGCCGGAACGGCGCTCGGCAGTTTGTGCGCGAAGCGCAGTAAAACTGACTACGCAGAGCAGGAAGGTGAGGAAATGTTTCATCATATTGTGTCTAATGTTTAGGTCTGGTTTGGTTGAACAAGCAAAATAAAGCAATAAAAGAGTAGCCAACTTAACAGCGATCTCTTTTCTTTTGTTAAAAATCTGCCAAACCCAGGGATTCCCGCAGCCGGCGAAACGAGGCCGGTGCATATTGAAGCCGGCTGCCATACCAGGAAAACATTTCCCCGTCCACGATCACGATCCGGGCGTGCGGACAAGCTTCCCGAAACGGGCCAAAGTGTTTTTCGGCAAATGGAAATGGTTCTGACGACAAAAGCAGTACATCAGGTTGCCCGGCAGCCAGGGCTTCCCAGGTAATTTCCGGATATCGGTCGAGGTGTCCGAAAACATTGTCGAAGCCGGCTGCCCGGAGCATCGCGTCGATAAAGGTATTGCCGGCTGCCACTAAGTATGGTTTGCGCCAAATAAAATACGCGGCTTTCAGGCGTGGAAAGGGGCCGGGCGATTGTAAGCCGGAAAATTCTTGTTCAATTTTTTGTGCCAGCGTGCCGGCCGAATCCGGTTTGCCGGTCAATTCGCCCACCCGGCGGATCATATCACAGGCATCGTTCAGGTTGTACACGTCGCTCATCCACACGGGATACTGCGCCGCCAGGGCTTCAATTTGTGCTTGTTCGTTTTCTTCTTTGTTGCCAATGATCAAATCGGGGGCAAGTGCGGCAACTTTTTCCAGGCTGACCGTTTTGGTGCCCCCTATCCTATTCTTCTCCTGAAACCATTCTGGCGGATGTACGCAAAATTTGGTGATCCCGACTACCTCCTGCTCCAGGCCAAGATCGGCCAGCAACTCCGTTTGCGACGGCACTAAAGAAATCACGCGCCGGGGCGGCCAGGCACTCAGGGTGACGCTGCGCCCCATTTGATCGGTGAAAGACTTCATTTATTTACCAGGTTTGAGGGTTTCTGGTTTGAGGGTTTCTGGTTTGAGGGTTAGTAAGGTTTCTGGTTTGAGGGTTAGAAAGGTTTCTGGTTGGGCGCACTACCAGAAACCGTCCAACCAGAAACCTTTCTAACCTTCAAACCTTCAAACCCTCAAACCCTCAAACCAGAAACCTTTTATATTTCTAACTAGTTACCCGTTGCCTGATCGCCTCATACAACGCAATACCGGCCGCCACGCTCACATTGAAGGAGTCGAAGTCGGTGACCTGAGGGATTTTTGCTACCTGGTCGGCCATTTTGATCAGTTTGGGCGCCAGCCCCTCCCCTTCCGCCCCCATCAGGATTGCGGTCGGTTCCCGGAAGTTCACATCGTAAACAGGTACGGATTGCCTCGCCAGTGCCGTGGCAATGACCTGCACATCGTTTTGTTGCAGCCATTCCACGGTGGAATACATGCTGCGCACCCGGCACAGGCGAATTCTGGCCAGGGCGCCCGCCGAAGCTTTCATGGCTTCTTCATTGGCCGGTGCGGAGCCGGATTGCGGCACAACCACTGCATGTACCCCGGCGCACTCCGCCGAGCGGCAGATCGCGCCGAAGTTCCGGACGTCGGTGATACCGTCGAGTAAAAGCAGGAGCGGAATTTCACCCTTTTCCAGCACAGCGGGCAGCACGGCTTCCAGCGAATGAAATTCCACCAAAGCGAGCCAGGCCGCCACACCCTGGTGATTACCCCGCACGAGTTTGTTCAGTTTTTCTTTCGGCACCACTTGCAGCGGTATATCGTGCGCTTTGGTCAGGTGGCGGATTTCTTTTTCCAGTTCGCCCCGGATATCCTGTTGAAAAAATACTTTTTCCACCGGTTTGCCGGCTTGAATGGCTTCCACCACCGGATGATGGCCGTAAATCAGGTTAGACATGTTGTGGGGGGAATACCTTTTCGCGGTGGGGTGGGAAAAATTTTTTTTTTAAAAAAAATTTTTTTACCCCCCCCCCAAAAGTAATTTAAAA
>CAUJEY010000029.1 GCA_963169325.1 Bacteroidota bacterium | reverse complement strand
AGGCGAATTAAAAATTCGCCCCACAGAGCAGGCGAATTAAAAATTCGCCCCACAACACAGCAGTAAGATGCCATTTGTCACGTATCTGCCAATTTCTGCCATTTACATAAATTCAGGTAGCCGGCTTTTCCGGCATTGTTGCTATAAGTGCCTATTTTTGAGAAAAATATCACGGCTAACCATTTCCTCAAACTGATTTTATGTACAAGCATCCTACCCAAATGGATTTCCGAACTTTCCTTGCTTTTGCAAGCCTCTTGTTCACCGGTTTTTTTGCGATTCAAACCAATCGTGCAAACGCACAAACCAGCAAAGAATCCACTTTTTTCCAACAAACCGGCGCCCAGCGTGGCTATGCGATGTGCCCTTCGCCTGATGGCAACCTGTACATAGCCGGCCAGAGAAACGAATTGCTACTGCTCCAGAAAATGAACCGCGAGGGAGTGTTTTTATCCTCCTTCCTGCTCGATCTGAGCCTCGGCCCTGCCGCCGCCGTAGCCGAAATTATTGTAGATTCCGACGGGAAAATCGTCGGTTGCGGCAATTTTGGGGAGGACGCACCGGGCAACAGTTTTGTTTTTCGTTACGATACGGTAACAGGATCTGTTTTATGGGTAAAAACCCTGGAAGGCAACAATACCCTGTTATCCGGTATCGTGGAGGTCGGCTCCGCCGGACACTTTCTGGCTTACGGAAACCCGCACACGGCCACCGGAGACGATGCCGAAATTCTGTACATCGACCGGAATACCGGTAAACTGTTGCCCGGCGCGAGCGAGCGTTACCACCTCGGCGGCTCCGATAACATCAATGCCATGATTTTTAATAACGGCAGTCTGTACGCCACCGGACGCTACACCGACGGTTCGGATTATGGCGATATGCGCCATGCGTTGACAAAATTCGACGCCATGTCATTTGCGCCACAATGGTCGCGGCTAAGCCATGTCGATTCCAACAAAACAGCCCGCCTGTATGGCCGCGATTTGTTGATCGACCAGGGCTCAATCATTTCCACTTATAGCGGAAATGACAACGGAGATCTACTCGACCCGACTTTTGTTTTTTTACAAAAAACCACCCTCGACGGCGAGTTGCTTTGGGTGAAAAAATACGACTTGGCCGAATGGAATACCGAATTTGCCGAAGAAATTGTCAGCGTGCCCGACGGCTACGTGCTGCTGGGGCGGACCTTCGTGGAAGAACAGGGCTGGTTGTTCCTGCTGAAAACCGACAAAAACGGCAAGCCGCTTTGGGCGCAAAAATTTATGCATGAATATAACAACGATCTGGTGGGCGCCGCCCAGGGCCAGTTGCTGGCGTTGGACAATTACCTGTATTTTACGGGTTATACCGAACACGTCCCGACCAACAGTAAAATGTTCGTGGTAAAAACGGATGCCGATGGTAAAATAAGCCCCAGTTGCACCGCGCTGGAAGCCACACCGGTAACTGCAACGGATATTTCCAATCCGGTAAATTATGCCGTCGATCTGGCTGTCAGCACCAGCCCGGCCCAATTGTTCGATATCACCCAGCCCGTTCCGGTCAACACAACCATAACAAAATTAGTCATTTGTGAGCAGGAAGGTATGAGTGCCTGTCAGAATATGGTCGATTGGGAGATAACCCTGGATGGTCTTACCTGCGACAAGGGTAAACTTAGTCTTCATTACAAACTATGTAATTTGGGCGGTATCGGGGCAACAGACAGTGTCCCCGTGGTTTTTTACCTGGGTAATCCGACGACCATGAGTGCTCCCGTTTTGGGCATCTACACGTTCGATGGCATACTGGCTGCGGGTGAATGTAAAAGCGGCGTACTGGAAGATTTAGCCCAGGTTTGGTTCCCAAATGGCCTGAGTGGCGCCCAAACGGTGTACGCGGTGATTAATGACAACGGCTCGGTGGCCCCGCCATTTTCGCTGGATTCTTTTCCGGTGACGAATTTGCCCGAATGTAACTATACGAACAACAGTGCTTTCACGGTCGTTGCAGGCGATGACAGCCCTGTCCTGGAACTCGGACCGGATGTCATTAGCTGCACGGGCGATCCGGTTACATTTAATGCCGGAAGCGGATTTTATCAGTATCTCTGGCAGGACGGCTCCACGGATTCTACCTTAACGGTAACAGAGGTTGGTATCTATTCGGTGGAAGTGACGGATGTTTGCGGCTTCAGGCAACGCGATTCCGTCTTTTATACCTTTAGTTTATTGCCTGATACGCAGTTCCCCGATACGGTCATTTGTCCGGGCACGGCTTTGGTTTATTCGGCGCCCGGTTTCGATACCTATGCCTGGTTGCCGGCTGCCGGTTTAAGTTGTACGGATTGTCCAACGGTTACTGCCCAGCCGGCGGTTACAACACAATATACGTTGATTGCCAGCGATAGTGCCGGATGTATACTCATCGATACGTTTCTGATCGAAGTGGCGCCGTTGCCGGTTAAAAACCAGGTCATTGAGTTTTGCCCCGGCGAATCGGTGACGATTAACGGCAATACCTACTCCCAACCCGGAACGGTGCAGGATACACTTCCATCCACTTCGGGCGGCTGCGACACTATTGCCACTTACGTACTGCAATTCGTGCCGTTGCCACAACCTTCGGTTGTGAAAATCAATTGCCCGGCCAATCTGACGGTTACCATTCCCGATGATTTGAACACCGCCGTGGTTACGTATGCGGCTCCGGCGGTATCGACCGACTGTCCCTGCGGCGATGTGTCGCTTACCCTGGAACAAGGGTTCCCCAGCGGAGCCGCTTTTCCGGCGGACAATACATTGGTTTGTTACACCGCAGAAGATGATTGCGGCACGGCTTCATCCTGTTGTTTCACTGTTACGGTAAATCGCCCTCCGGGCGATGAAGTGTGTGATGTTAAAATTACGCCTTGTATCAAGTTTGAAATAATGGGCATTTTCCAAAATCCGGCCAAACAAAAAACTTACCGGATGCGGGTGACGAACAACTGCGCCAATAAATTGGAATACGTGGCCTTTCAATTACCGGATGCTTATACGGCGATCAAACCGGCCGACAATACGACTTATAATGCTCCTTCGGGGCGTTCATACCTGGTGCGCAATCCGAATTTTTCGCCCTTCCGTTCCATCCGATTCAAAACAACCGGCGCCGGCATTTCGGGCGGGCAGTCCGATATTTTTGAGTACACCCTGCCGGCACAAACCAGCCCGACATTTATACACGCCATCGTCCGGCTGGAGCCGCAGACGTATTACGAGACGCACCTGAATGTGTTTGCCTGCGAGGTGCAGCAAACGCCGAACCGGCCGGAGGATGCGGGTAAAGACCGGTATGATCTGTCCACGACAAACGCCGGTTTGCGCGTGTTTCCGAACCCGGCGACGAATGTGCTTTATATGGATTTGTCTGCTTGGGCGGGAGAGCCGGTGCAATTGCGGGTATTCGATGCGTTGGGCCGGGTTAAGTTGGAACAAAAAATTACCGCTGATGAATTTGGACAAGAATTGAATTTTACCGGCAACTGGCCAACCGGATGGTATGGTATTGAAGTGATTGCATCAAACGGAGAGCGGCAAATTGTAAGGTTCTTACGGGTTGAACATTAACACAGTTGAGCTACAGAATGCTGAAAACCTGGCTGCGCGAGGAATAAAAGGAATTTCAGGGGCACGTTTGTGCTTGCCCAGTGTCGCATTGGTGACACGCCCCTGTTTTTAGCCTTTTTCCGGTAGGCATATAAGCGTTCAGGTTGGGTATCTTTGAAAAAAACTTATGCTAAACTATTCCAAATCGATATTGTCCATCCTCCTTTTATTCGGGTCGTTTTTGACTGCCCGGGCGCAAATAACATTTTTGAAAACGTATGGCGGGGAAGCCAACGATTTCGGTGCCAAAATACTTGCTCTTGATAACGGGTATTTAATTGCAGGAAATATTCGAACCGGAGGCGGCGCTCTCTCTGGAGACGGATATATATTAAGAATAGATAGCCTTGGAGAGGTAATGTGGCAGAAAACCTATAATTCCGGGCATAAGGAACTTTTCCATCATATCACTCTTGCCAATGACGGAGGCTTTTTAGTAGTGGGAGATATCCTGAATCTTACCACTTTTTTTAATGATATATTGGTGATGAAATTGGACGATAACGGTGAGGTAATATGGAGTAAACTAATAGGGGCTACCTTCAATTCGGAGTTTATTAATCAATCCAATGATTGCGGGTTTATTCAGATGTCCGATGGCTATATTTTTTCAGGAGTTCTTCAAGGAGGTGACGATGGGACCTACTATAATGGCACCTATATCGTGCGATTGCAAAATACCGGAGATGTGAAGTGGGCGAACCGCTATTCTCCCGGTATTGGGAGTTTAACCGTTTCACATGCAGAGGGAGATACCCTTTTTGTAAGTGGCAGGCGGCAGGACTCAACAGATTTTGTACGATTGAATGCGAAAACTGGCGAGACTTACGACCTTCTGCATATTACGAATGGAGTTGACTCATACAGCGATCTGTGTTGTATAACTGCTGCAGGAGATGGAAATTTGATGATTGGAGGCACGGTTAATCCTCCTTTACTAGTGCTTAATCGGAAATGGTTGATCAAAACACGCAAAGACGGCTCGGTTTTATGGTCAAAATTATTTAGTAAACAAAATAGCAGCTGGTCTGGGCCTATACTGCCATTACCTCAGGGCGGAGTTCTTCTAACACTATCATCACCTAATACGGGCCAGGCAACTTCAGCTGATTTGCTTAAAGTAAATCAACACGGCGAAATTCAATGGGCCTATTCTTACGGCAAAACAGATATTAGTACTTTTACACACACCGCGATTACTCCAGATGGCGGGTTTGTCGCCGTTGGTTATACAAAAAAGAATAGTAGTTCGAATTTTGATATCCTTGTTGTGAAAATGGATTCGCTGGGCCGCGTCGGAAATTGTTGTGATCAACCATTAACAGAAATTGTGGAAGAGGACTTTCCAACTACTTCCACGCCTGGCATGTTGAATGCCATATCCGATATTTCTGAATTGGCTTGGGCGCCTGTCGTGCAGCCTAGTAATTTTGTCACATCACTTTTTTGCCCCCCGCCGCCGCAAATTCCCGTACTCGAGCTCGGCCCCGACATTCTACTCTGTCCTGACAGTACAATAACCTTTGATGTCGGGGCAGGCTTTCTCTCTTATCAATGGCAGGATGGCTCAGCGACATCCAACTTTACAGCAAAGCAATCAGGAGTATATTGGGTGGAAGTGAGTGACAACTGCGAAATGGTGCAGCGTGACTCCGTTGTAGTCGACATTGTTGCGCTGCCACAGCCATCCAATGTAACTATCCAATGTCCATTCAACATTTCTGTGACTGTACCAGCAGATATTAATTTGATTGCTGTAAATTACAATCCACCGACTTGGGCAACAGACTGTCCATGTGGAGATATTAATTCCAGTCTGGTCCAGGGTTTTCCCACTGGCGGCAATTTTCCGGTTGGCACGACACAAGTTTGTTACCAAGCCACGGATGATTGCAGCAATTCCCAATCCTGCTGTTTCACCGTCACCGTAGAAAAAGAGCCGGCAGACGAAGAACCCTGCGATGTTAAAAACACTCCCTGTATCAAATTTGAGATTTTGGGTATTTCGCAAAATCCGGCCCAACAAAAAACCTACCGGATGCGGGTGACGAACAACTGCGCCAATAAATTGGAATACGTGGCCTTTCAATTACCGGATGCTTTTACGGCCATCAAACCGGCCGACAATACGACTTACAATGCTCCTTCGGGGCGTTCGTACCTGGTGCGCAATCCGAATTACTCGCCCTTCCGTTCCATCCGGTTCAAAACAACCGGCGCCGGCATATCCGGCGGGCAGTCCGATATTTTTGAGTATACCCTGCCGGCACAAACCAGCCCGACATTTATACACGCCATCGTCCGGCTGGAGCCACAGACGTATTACGAAACACATTTGAATGTGTTTGCCTGCGAGGTGCAGCAAACGCCGAATCGCCCGGAGGATGCAAGCGAAGACCGGTATGACCTGTCCACGACAAGCGCCGGTTTGCGCTTGTTTCCGAACCCGGCATCGGATGTGCTTTATGTGGATTTGTCTGCTTTGGGAGCACAACCGCAACGGCTCCGGGTTTTTGATCCTTATGGCAGGTTATTGTTTGATCAAAAACCGGATGTGCGTACGGAATTGTACCACATTGATCTTCCTGCCGAGTGGCCGGTGGGTGTTTATTTTCTTGAGGTAAATAATGAAACAGGCGAGCGAACGACGTTGCGTTTTGTAAAAAACAGGTAGGTTTTTCACGTAAAGTTTAGTAGAGTGCAACGTATTGTTCACCTCGATTATCTGCGCGGTTTGGCGGCCCTAACCGTCATGTTGTTTCATTTTCAAAAATGGGAGACCGGGCATTGGGATGCGGATAGTTTTCTGGGTAAATGCGGCGTGTACGCCGTTTCCGTCTTTTTCGTGTTGAGCGGCCTGACGTTGACTTTGGTTTATGCGAACAAAGAAGTTTCAACCCCGACCACCTGGGTTTCTTTCGGGATCAAACGAATATTCCGAATCTTCCCGTTGCTTTGGCTGGCCACCGCGGCGACAATCATATTGGATGAAACACCTTACCAGATTGGGCGCATTTTATTAAATTTCACCGGCTTATTCGGCTTTTTTGATCCTTCCGGCGATATTGCGCTGGGCGCCTGGTCAATTGGCGACGAATTGGTTTTTTACCTGGCTTTTCCTTTTTTGTTGTGGATGGGCTTGCGGCGTCCCTGGCTTTTTTACCTCGTTTTTGCCGGCGTCATGGTTTTGGGCGTATGTTACGCTTTTTGGTGGACCGACAACCGGCAATCCGTAACGGTGCAATGGCCGGTGTACGTGGAGCCGCTCAATCATGCTTTTTTCTTTATGAGCGGCATGGTTTGGGGGTTATGGCACAACCGTTTAGCAGCGCTCCCGCCCGCTTTTTGGAAACGGGGTTTGGCGTTATGCCTGTTGCTTTTTGTCTTTTATACGCCCGGGCCCGACCCTGCTGGACTGATCACCGGGATCAACCGCGTATTATTATCCCTGCTGGTGATCGGCCTGACAGGCGCCTGGTACCTGGCAACACCGCAGTTTTCCCGTTGGCCCAACGGTGCTTTACGTTGGTTGGGCGAGGTTTCTTATTCGGTGTATCTGCTGCATCCGCTCGTTTACCGGTGTTTGAAAGCGCTGGATGCCCGGTTTTTGGGCGGGGTGGGGGAGTGGGTATTTATCAGCGCCTTGTTGGTAACATTTATGGTCAGCCACCTGTCCTACCGTTTTTTGGAGAAACCGATGATGGATTTCAGTAAACGGGTTGTTTAATCGCGTTGCCCCCACTGCACTATATTCACCTCCGGGTCATTCAACCACACAGCCGCCTGCAATTTGTCGAGGGCAATTTTCCCGACAATATACCTGGCGTTTCTTGCGGAATATTGTTCATATATTTCCAAAAAATCACCGGGGTTCACCTGATTCTCCCGGCCAAAGCGCACATACAGGTCTATTGTCGTCGGCTCATTGCTGAAGGTAGCGCCGTTTTGCGCGTATTTTTTATACTCGTATTTGTAATGATAGGTAAGGGCTGAAATGTCGGATAAAACGGCGCTTCCCGTAGGCCGGTCGCCTGCGCCTTTTCCGATAAAAAACTGGCTCTCGGCGAAAGCGCTTTCGAGGTCTACCGCGTTGTACTCGTTTTTGATTCCGGCATAACGGCTGGACTTGGGCACAAAACGCGGCAGGCAATAGCCCGATACGCGGTCGCCTGATTTGTAGCAATGGGCGATCAACTTTATCTCGCAGCCCTGCGAGCGCGCGAACCGAATGTCGAAGTCGTTGATCCGACCGATTCCAAAATTAAAAACCTGTTCCGGGTGCACAAAAACGCCGAAAGCATGCAGGAGTAAAATGCACAGTTTATACTTCGGATCGTATGCCTCTATATCAAGCGAAGGGTCGCTTTCAGCAAAACCGGAGGTCTGCGCCAACCGTAGGGCCGTTGGAAAATCCAGGTTTTCTTCAAAAATTTTGGTCAGGATGAAATTGGTGGTTCCATTAAAAATGCCTTCTACGGAGGTCAGGAGGTCATTGTCGTAATACTCTTCCAGGTTTCGGATGATTGGAATGCTGGCACAGCAGGAGCCTTCGTACAAGAAAGGTGCGTCGTATTGGTGTTGCAAATTGTAGAGTTCCGGCAGGCGGTAAGCGATCATTTTTTTGTTGGCCGAAACGACAGCCTTGCCATTGCGCAAGGCGCGGGAGACGATCTCAAACGCGGCTTCGGCATCGTCGATAAGTTCTACTACCACGTCTATTTCCGGGTCTTCGAGGATGGCGGCCGGGTCGGTAGTGAAGTGCCCCGGGTCGATGGGGCGCTGTTTTTCGGGGTGTTTGATACAGATTTTTTTGATGTCTGCATGGATGCCCCTGGTTTCATGGAGTACTTTCCACAAGCCCTGCCCGACACACCCGAATCCGAAGATTCCGATTGTTAAATTTTTCATGCAATAATGTTCGGGAAAAACAGCAGGCCGGTATTGTAAAGTCACTTGTCGAAAGGGTGGCCAAGGACTCAGACACCGCCTTCAACTTATCTGTCCCGAGGTTTCAGGACGGAATTGGCACCTTAGCCGTGTTTGCGACAAACGCGGTCAGGTTGCCAAGGCTTCATCGGGCCGGTCCCTCTGCCTTTCTGGATAAGTTTGATTTGTTAATGAACTGGGGCGCAAAGGTATCGCAATGGGATTTTCTGGGCGCCGATCAGCATTTTTTTAGTGAAATTTTAACAAATAAGAATTGAACGATGCCATTTAATATTAAACACATAGGTACATAGGAAACATAATTTTTTGATTTTCAAAGGCTTAAAACCTATGTGGCCTATGTGCCTATGTGTTTAATATTAAGTAACGGTGTTCCCGTAGGATTTATTTACGCCCTTTCCCGCTGTGCAAAAAGTGCCATTAAATCCGCCAGGGTTTCCCGCAGGTCTTTGCGGTTTACCACAAGGTCGACGAAGCCGCTTTCCAACAGGAATTCGGCAGTTTGGAAACCTTCGGGCAGGTCGCGTTTGATGGTTTCGCGGATGACGCGTGGGCCGGCGAAGCCGATCAGGGCGCCGGGTTCGGCTAAGTGTATATCGCCCAACATGGCGTAGGAGGCGGTGACGCCGCCTGTGGTCGGGTCGGTCATCAGCGAAATATAGGGCAGGCCGGCTTTGGCTAAACGGGTGAGTTTGGCGCTGGTTTTGGCCATTTGCATGAGGGAAAAGGCGCTTTCCATCATACGCGCGCCGCCCGATTTGGAGATAATAAGCAGTGCTGCTTTTGTTTCAATGGCCCGGTCAATAGCCAGCGAAATTTTTTCACCCACCACGGAGCCCATCGAGCCGCCGATAAATTTGAAGTCCATGCAGGCTACCACCAACGGTAATGCGGCGACATTCCCTTCCGCAACAGCCATAGCGTCGTTCAGGCCGGTTTTGGCCATGGTTTCTTCTATACGTTTGTGGTAGGGCTTGAGGTCGGTAAAATTCAGGAAGTCAATGGAAGCCAGGTCGTCGAACAGGAGGTTGAACTCCTGATTGTCGAAGAGTATCTCAAAGTATTCTGCGGAACCGATGGCCGTGTGGTAATCGCACTTCGGGCATTTGTAAAAATTTTCCCGTAATGCCCGGCTGGTGCTGGTTTCCTTGCATTTTTTACACTGGAACCAAAGCCCTTCGGGCACGTCCTTTTTGGACTTGGTGGCGGTTGTGACACCTTCTTTTAATCTTTTAAACCAACTCATGCGTTGCAGTTTGATCAACAGGCGAAGCGGCAGAGCCGGGTCGCCTCGTTTAGGAAATTCTTTTGGCAGGAGTTAACCGTGGAGGCAAAGATATGGTAGTCTGGTAAAATTCCGTCATTTGTGTGGTTTTGTAATTATCTCCGGCGGAGCGGAAAATTTTTATCGGTGTCCGGCCTTTTTGGACAGGGTCTCAATTACCTTTGCCGGTATTGCTTATGAACTGGAGAAGCCTTATTCCCTTGCTGCACAAGGAGTTTTTACTGGAATTCCGGCAGCGATATGCCATTAGCGGCATCGTGCTATACGTATTCAGTATGGTCTTTGTCGTGTATATCGCTTCCATCCGGGTGACGCCTCCGGTGTGGAATGTGCTGTTTTGGCTGATTGTGCTGTTTGCGTCCATCAATGCCGTGGTGAAAAGTTTTGTGCAGGAAAGTGGCGCTCGTCAGTTGTATTATTATCAGTTGGCCGATCCGGTGGTGTTGTTGCTGGCTAAAATCATTTACAACACGCTATTATTATTTGTCCTGAGTACACTGGCATTCGCCGCCTACAGCCTGGTAGCCGGCAACCCGGTGAAAGACTGGCCTTTGTTCGGTCTTGTGCTGGTGTTGGGCAGCCTGGGATTTTCCATTGCGTTTACGTTTATCGCATCCATTGCTGCCAAAGCCAACAACAGCGCGACCCTGATGGCTATTCTGAGTTTTCCGGTCATTTTGCCTATTTTGCTGACCCTGGTGCGACTCTCTTCCATTGCCTTGCGTCTTATTCAGGATACTTCTTACACCCGCGATATCCTTAATTTACTGGCCATCGACGTAATTTTGATTACACTTACGTTCGTTCTTTTCCCATTTATATGGAAAGATTAGAAATACTGCTCCCCGGTTGCGCACTGCCAACTGCCTATTGCTCACTGCCTACTGAATATTGAATTATGTGGTGGAAAACACTCTCCGTTGTCCTGATTATTTATGCCTTGCTTGCCGGGCTGCTGGTACCCCTGAAATCTGGTATTCAACGTGTTGAGCCTGCTTATGCACGCACCAAGCAGGACGTCAGTATCCGTTTTTACGGCTACAATACTTTTTTTGCAAAACCGGCTGCCGAACCCCTGCGCGTTTGGCTGTATGCCGATGAAAACAACGCCCTGGCCGCCCGGCAAATCAGGCCGGTGAACGACACCATTCTCGAAGCCGTTTTCACTATGCCGGAAAACCTGCCGGGAGGGAAACAATCGGTTTACCTGAATGCTATTATTGATCATCCGGAAGCAGGCGCCGCCCTCCTGCCTGCCGCAGTGGAACTCCGGCAAGATACAGGCATGGTCGCTATGGCCCTGGATCCTGCCTGGATGGCCAATCCTGTTCAAAAATTGCACGTTCAAACCGGTTTTTCATTCCCGTATCAGAACGTTATTTACGAAAGTATCCGGAACACCTATTTTCATGTACCGATGTGGTTCGTGTTGCTGTTTCTATTTAGTGCCTCGGTTTGGTACAGCGTCAAGTACTTGCGGCAACCTTTGCCGGAAAATGACCGCCATGCAGCCGCTTATGCGGAAGCCGGCTTGTTGTTTGGCGTCCTGGGGTTGGTTACGGGGATGGTTTGGGCCAATTACACTTGGGGTAAACCCTGGAGTAACGACATCAAACAGTTGATGACGGCCGTGGCCCTGCTCATTTACTTGGCCTACTTTATTCTCCGGCGCTCTTTTGATGAGTATGAAAAAGGCGCGCGCCTGGCTGCCGTGTACAACATTTTTGCCTTTGCTTCTTTAGTGCCTTTACTTTATATCGTTCCCCGGATGTTCGCCAGCCTGCACCCGGGCGCTACCGGCAACCCTGCATTTGGGAGTCAGGATTTGGATAACACCATGCGCGCAGTTTTTTATCCGGCAATCATCGGTTGGACCCTGCTGGGTTTTTGGGTAGCCAACCTACGCATCCGGTATCAGCGGCTGCACGATAAGGTCATGGATTTGGAGGGTTGAAATTTGAAGTTCGAAGTTTGAAGTTCGAAGTTTGAAGTCCGTAGTGCCCCTTCGAACTTCAAACTTCAAACTTCAAACTCCTATTATTCTCAACATGAAATTTTTTGAAATGCGAAAATTTTTTATAATCATTCTGTTTCTGGCAATATCTTTGCCCGCTGTTTTTGCCGAAGGCAACCGCGATTATATGCGTGAAACTGGAAAAATCAATGTGGTGGTCGCCGTCATCCTCGTTATTTTTCTTGGCATCGTCTGGTATCTCCTCCGGCTCGAACGCAAACTAACCAAATTAGAGCACCAAATTCATGACACTCATGAGCGGAAAAATTAGTTTCTTTAAAAGTGTAGAACAATACGTTGACAATGCCGCCAAGTACACGGATATTCCACAAGGTTTGGTGGAGCAGATACGTGTTTGCAACTTAGTGCTGCAAATTCGTTTCCCGATCCGGGTTGGCAACGATTATCAAGTGATCGAGGCGTATCGCGTACAGCACAGCCACCACCGGTTGCCTACAAAAGGCGGCATCCGCTATGCTGAAACTGTCGACCAGGATGAAGTGATGGCCCTGGCCTCCCTGATGTCCTACAAATGCGCCCTGGTGGATGTGCCGTTCGGCGGCGCAAAAGGCGGCATCCGGATTAACCCGGCTAATTACACTACGGAACAACTCCAAAACATTACCCGTCGCTACACTACTGAGCTGATTAAGAAAAACTTCATCGGCCCTGGTATCGACGTGCCTGCGCCCGACTACGGAACCGGACCGCGCGAAATGGCCTGGATTCTGGACACCTACCAGGCATTCCGCCACGGCGAAATCGACTCTATCGCTTGCGTTACCGGCAAACCGGTGACCCAAAACGGTATACGGGGCCGCGCGGAAGCCACCGGCAGGGGCGTGTTTTATGGTATCCGAGAAGCCATGTCGCACGACGAAGACATGAAAAAAATCGGATTTACCAAAGGCATCGCCGGTAAGACGATGGTCGTTCAGGGGCTTGGAAACGTGGGCAGCAACACGGCAATCATCAGCCAGTTGGAAGGCGACGTAAAAATCATCGGAATTGCCGAACGGGAAGGATCGATCTATGACGCCAACGGGATTGATGTTGAAAAATTGATGGCTTTCAGAAAGGAAACCGGTTCGATTATCGGCTACCCGGGCTCAAAACACATTGGCGGACCATCGGCTGCGCTCGAATTGGAATGCGATATTTTGGTGCCGGCCGCCCTCGAAAATCAGATCACCACGGATAATGCGGATCGGATCAAAGCGAAAATTATTGCAGAGGCCGCCAACGGCCCCATTACCGCCGACGCAGACAAAATTCTTTCCAGCAAGGGAATCGTTGTGCTGCCGGACTTTTATATCAATGCCGGCGGTGTGACGGTATCGTACTTCGAATGGCTGAAAAACTTGTCGCACCACCGTTTTGGCCGTTTGGAAAATCGTTTCCAACACAACGCCTTCACGGGTATCCTGAGCAAAGTGGAAGAAATGACTGGGAAATCGGTGAGTGCGCGCGACCGTGATTTTTTGACCCGCGGCGGCACGGAGGTCGATTTGGTCAATTCTGGATTGGAAGACACGATGATCAATGCTTACCAGCAAGTTCGGGAAACCATGCTTCAGCACCCGGAAATTCCGGATTTACGTACGGCTGCATTTGTGTGCTCCCTGAAAAAAATCGCGAGCGACTACGTTTCTATGGGCATCTTCCCGTAGGCAAAAAAAGATTACTAACTCAAGCGGTTGAATCGACGGAATTTGTTTGGCAGTTTCATGCCGACGCTCCGTTGATTCAACCTTTTTTTTGCCGTTCGCCAAATTTCCTGATTTTAACAAATATTTGTTGGCAAAACGTCGGGTTTGGTATATCCCTGAGCTTAGCAACTAGCAGTTGAATGACAAAAAGAGATTATTAACAAAATTTACAAAGGTATTTTAAAGATTTTCTTGCACATTATTTTTAGGCGCCCTACCTTTGGGGAAATTTTACAAACCAAAATAAAATTTTATAACGCCACTTCGCTATGTCAGAAAAATTAGATAAGATAGACTTGAAAATCCTTAAGATCCTGCAGGAGAATAGCAAAATCACCAATCTCGATTTGTCCAAAAAGATTGGACTCTCACCTGCCCCCACCCTGGAACGGGTAAAAAAACTGGAACAAAGTGATATTATTCAAAGTTATCACGCACAGGTAAACCCGCAAATGATGGGGTTGAACGTCAAAACGTTCGTCCTGGTTTCGCTGGCGTGGAAACGAGAAAACGCTTTGAATAACTTCCTGGAAAAAATTACCCGGATTGACGAAATCACCGAATGTTACATCATCACCGGTGAAGCTGATTTCTTGATGAAAATCGTGTGCAAAGACATTCCCACCTACGAACAGTTATTGTTTAAGACATTGAGCCAAATTGAGGAAATCGAACGCCTTAAAACATTGATGACCCTTTCAACGGTAAAGGATTCGAAGATACTACCGTACAATTACGACGAGAAATAGAGCAGGAGTGTATCGAAATTTAACAGCAAATGCCGGATATTGTAACAACGTAGGACTGTACAGAATAATGGTAAATTCTACGTTTTTTCAATATACGGGATTTGGTGTTTAATTTAGATAAA
>CAUJEY010000028.1 GCA_963169325.1 Bacteroidota bacterium | reverse complement strand
AAAGTGAGGAAGACGACTTACAACTTTCGACTTACGACTTACGAATTACGTAGAGGGGACCGTAGCGTAATCTACGGTCCCCTCTACGTAATTCGTAAGTCGAAAGTCGTCAGTCGTAAATTACTGCATCGCCGCCTTTGCCTTCGGTTCCAGCCCGTACCGCATCCAAAACGCCGCACACATCATGCGCAGCATTTTGTCTTTCCGATTTTGCCGGAGCAGCGTTTCATACAACAGGCCGGCGGCGGTGTACCATTCCCCTTTTTCGAGGGCAACAGCCTCCATCATGCCGCGCACCACGGGCCCGCTGTTGCGATAGACCGGTGAACTGGCGGCCCGTTTCATCGCAGCGGCTTGTGCATCCGGTGTAGACAGCGTAAATTCCCGGACCGACGAGATCATTTTGTCGCTGCCCGGAACTGATACTTTCCAGGAATACACCTGGTTGGGCGTCAGGTTCAGTTTACGCAGGTCGACGGCAGCAAAAGTATCCGCAACGGTTACGCTGTGCATCGACTTACTGTTTTCGTCGAGAATTTCCAGTTGATAGGTATTGGCGCCCGCCGGTTTCGACCAGGCGAACGTGACGACGTCCGGGGTGAGTTTTCCGAAGGGCAGGATCAGAACAATATTGGCGCCTGTGCCACCCCAACCGTCGCCGGCCTGTTTGGGGTCGGTAACGGCGTTACCCCAACCGTCGCCGGCTTGTTTGGGGTCGGTAACGGCGCTACCCCAGCCGTCGCCTGCCTGTTTGGGATCGGTTATGGCGCTTCCCCAGCCGTCGCCCGCCTGTTTGGGGTCGGTAACGGCGCTGCCCCAGCCGTCGCCGGCCTGTTTGGGATCAGTGACGCCGGTGCCCCAGCCATCGCCCGCCTGTTTACTGGCTGCAAATTCTATGGAGGCCCGGACGTACTTGCCGAATTCAGGTTCAAAATTGAGGGTTGCCATGCCGCCGGGTTTAAATACTTCGGGCAGGGCGTACCTGCCTTTGCCGTTGAGGCGCTGCATCCGGTTGTTGCAAAACACCACCGCCGAGCCGCCACCGGTTATTTTTATCGTTCCGGTCTTTTTAACGGCCATGCCGGAAGTGATTTTAATCTCCCCGGAGTTGTCGGCCGGCAGATAACGAACCTTGCCCTGACTGGCAATGATTACAGCCGGAAAATCGTCTTTTTGAGCCGGCAGCAGGCCTGCGAACAGCGCGATGCAGACGAGCAAAAACAAATGCTTTTTCATAGTTAAAATTGATTTTCAAATAGTTATTTTAGCAGGAACCTCTGGTCGTATAATTGATCCAACGCACCAACCTATTATTTTGCAAAATGAAGATTATTTTACTGTACACCATCAGTTGTCCAATGGGCGATTCGATAGTTTTCGGGGCTTCGCCGTAGGCTTTGACAATTTCCTCACGCGCGGCGCCCAAAGCGATATTTTTGGCGGTTTTGCCCGTATTATCGGGGTTAGTGAAATGAAAAATCGTCATGGGGTCTTTGTTCCGGGCCTCATTGAGGGCGTTGATACAAATGTAAACCTTCGATTTTGAATTGGCGCCCGGCGCCGGGTTTTGTGCAAACATCAGGTCACTGGTGAGTTGAATGGCTTTTTGATCATCGAATTTTGGGCAAAGGTCGTTGTCGGAGGGGTGCGAAACGTCGCTCATTTTCAGCCCGTCGATCGTTTCGGCTTTCAGCCCGAGTTTTTCAGGAGGCGCTTTGGGGAGGGGGGCCTCGTTGAGTATTTTCAGGTTGATGGCCGCCAATGCGCTCGAGTCTTTGGCCGCGGCCTCGAATATTTTTTTCGCGTTGTCTTTATTACCGCTTTTTGCTTCCAGGATTCCGAGCAGTACGTCTGCATCCACGGCTGTTTTGGGATACCTGTTATTTTTCCGGGCTGCTGCCCGGGCTTCTTCGGCGGCGTAAAAGCGGGCGCGCGTCATGTCGCCGAGTAACGCGTAGGCACAGGCTTTGTTGAGGTGAGCCGGCGCATAGTTAGGGTCGAGGCTGATGGCGGCGTCGAATTGCAGGAGGGCCTGCAAGAGCAGGGTATCGCGGTTGATCTCCCCGGCGCCGGAGCCTTTGGAGCCCCCCGACAAACTCAGATCGAGCTGGACCGGGTACCTGTACACCAATTCATTATTTTCGAAATGATCCATCGCTTCCAGCACTTTGGCGACGCCCAGATTGTTGTAAATTTCCCGGCTTTGATACCGGATCGCCACGTAACGATAGTATTCATACGCCTCTTCGTAGTGGCCGATGGCCGTGAGCAGGTTGGCCATTTCGAACACCTCCACGAGGTATTGGAGTTTTATGTTAGTCCGTCCGATCAATGCCTGGCGATCGGACAAAGAAGGGTAATTTGCCGATTCGGTTCCCCAGCCGTAAGCCTTGTATATATGTTCAATCAGTTCGGGGCCTTTTTCAAACAAACCGTATCCCGCCGAGTAGGCCAGAAAACCGCCTAAGTAGTCGGCTTCCGTTTCATTGGCTACTTTGTCTACCATTTTGTTAATTTTCAAACCGATCGGCAAATCGCCGTATTCTTTTGCGAAACCGTCTCTCCAGCCGTGTTTTTCATAGTAGTGCGTCAGTTCGTGGCCGATCAGGAAGGCTAAGCCGGCGGTGTCGAAGCCGGATTCGATACAGGCATTATAGGCATTTTCATCCAGTTGGACTTCATTTTTTTCATAGTCCATGAACGCTGCACGCCCGTTTCCTTTGCCTTTAAGCATCACGAATTCGGGCACCGGCAGGCGAAAGTCGCCCCGGGCTTCTACCAGGCGGTCAAACACTTTCAGGGCTTTTTGGTATTTTGGGGTATTTGCCATTTTGTCCGCCGCCGTTTGCGGCGCATTGGGGTCGCCGCCGAGGGGCTGCGTACCGATACTGCGGATTTGGGCGGCTGCGCCCGTAAGAAGGCCCGCGACAAGGCCGATACTCATCAGGAATGTTTTCATCTAAAGTTGTATTGAATGTTCCAATAAACACGGTAAACATAACAAGGCAACCACATACATGCGCTACATTTACCCAGAATCATTTGAAATGCAACGTTTACATATTTTACTGCCCCTGATACCGAAATGAACGAGATGAATACCAAAATGCAGACTGCCCTGGAAGCCCAGCAGATACAATCGTTCGTCGCCATAGAGATACAGAACCTCCGCTACAATCCGCAACTCGCGCCCCGGCAGATCAAACAGCTGTCGCAGGAATATATGTTACGCATATTCGACGAAAGCGACCCTAAAAAACTCGACCTCAGCGCCGTGATCAAAAAAACCGATGCCCGGGGGCAATTGTCGGGGCTGCAACAGGAATACGAAACCTACACGGCACAATACGCGGGGAAAGTGGACGAACTGAAAGGTTTGCTCGTAGCGATACAGGACCCCAAATTCGATTTTACCGGCAATACCATCGGCACCTTTCGTGCCATAGCCAATAAAAAGATAAAAAACCCGGAGCAAAATCTGGCAACCTATCAGCAGAATATCGCCATGCTGGAAGCCAAACTGCCTGAAATCAAAAGCCTCGACCTGGAAACGCTGGCGCACTTGCGCACCGACTACCTGATCATCCAGGAAAATGATTTTTCCAAAACATACCGCCATACGGCTGAAGGCGACAACCTGAGCCTTCAACTGATTCTCACCCCGATAGACTCCGTAAAAACTCCCGGCGCGGTAACCAAACAGGTGGCCCCGATCCAGCTGAGCGTGTACGGCGGATTCCAGATCAATGCCAGCCTGGGCCTCAACTTCGGGCAGTTTTTTCAACGCCCCAAGGATTATTTCGTGCGCGACAGCATCATCAGCAGTAGTTCGAAAGACGCATTTACGCCCTATCTGACCTCCTCCGTGCATTTTTACCGCCAGGGCCGCGGATCAGTGTCCTTCGGCGGCTCGTTCGGGGTGGGTATCCCATTGGGCGACGGCGGCGGACTCGAATCGCTGGCTTTTTTTCTGGGCCCCAGCCTGGTGCTCGGTCGCGGCGAACGTATCGTGTTCAGCGCCGGGCTCCTGGGCGGCAAAGTGCAACACCTCAGCGACGGCTATTCGGAAGGCGATCTGTTTGAGGCCGATGCCAGCCTGCTGAAAACCGCGCCGCGGTACGAACTGGGTTATTTTGTGGGGTTGTCGTTTAATTTGCTGGGGAGCGGGAAGTAGTGCATAGCCATCAACTTAATACTACTTTGCCACGATAAATCAGATGTCTCCTTTCAGTCGACATGACAGCTCGCGCGAGCGTAATTTTCCGTCGGATTTATCGCGGCGCTCGAAATTTTACAGATACGCCTGGCATTACAAAAGCGGTTAGGCCAAGGGTTCCCGGGAAATTTCGAGCGCAGCGAGAAATCCGACGGAAAATTTAAACCCAGATAGCTGTCATCCCGACCAAAGGGAGGGAACTGATCTAACGTGGCAAAAGTAGTATTAAGTTGATGGCTATGGGGAAGTAGGGGCGCGTTCAGCGCCCGTCCATCATCCCCAACACCTCATCCACAATCCCCTCCACCAAGCCCGGCAGGTCATTCTTTTTTCCCGTCAATTTAAACTCCTGCCCAACGGCCGTTTTCCCTTTAAACAAGCGCCCCCGCACTTCCACATCGTCGCCGTTAATGCGGTACAGCCCTTTTATCGAATATGCCGCTTCATACTCGGAAACATCCACGTAAATAAAAGTGGCATTGCCAAGTGCCGTTTGGTCGAGCAGATAGTCTTTCAGCGCGTTGGTCAGCCCCAGCCCGTCATCGAAGCGCTCTTCATCCTGAAAAGTATTCCGGATAAACACCGGCTTTTCGGAAGCGATGGGTATGTGTACCGAACTGTCGGCGATCCCGATGGGAAAACTTCTGCCCAGCGGCCCGACCGGAACGGGGGTCTGTATACCGCCGATGCCCTTGGCTAATTCGGGCACCCGATCAGTGGCATACCGAAAGAGTTTCATGATGTCTACATGGCCGAACTTGTCGGGCACCTCCCCTTTGATGCCCTCCAGGAGGCTGTACGTCAGCAGGCCCTGGCCGAATTGCCCGGCTTCGTAACTGACCTTGTCGGCCGCCGAACCCGTGAGCACGAACATGCCCGTGCGGTCTTTCAGTTGCTCCAGCGCGCGGATTTGGGAGGAATTGAGCCCCCGGGAAAGCGCGAAACTTTCCACTACTTTACCGGAATTGCAGGCATCGAGGATGAGCACCTGTTTGAGCGCGGGGATGTCGTTGATCCAGCGCGTGAGTTCGGTGTTGGAAACGGTTCTGTTTTTGCCCTCTATTTCGACTTCAAAACTGCTCATGTCCTGCGTAAGGTAGTAGAACTCGTCGCCTTTGGCGATGCCATGGCCGGAAAAGTACACCAACAAGATGTCGGCTGCCTTGGCCTCCTTTTTGATGGCTTCAAAGGCTTGTTTTATGTTGGCTTTGGTGGGGGTGGGATACGCGCTGTTGTCGGTGGTTAATATATGAGAAATGACCTTACCCGGCGTATGGATGAACAATTGCCGGCCGATTTGCTGAAAAGCATCGGCCATGTCCAGGGCGTCTTTCCCGGCAAATTTCAGGTCGAGTTTTGTGCCGGCGTAGTTGGCGGTACCCACCGACAGGATAAACAAATTGGGCGCTCCATCCAGGCGGGCGGGTGCGGCCCCGCCATCCTGATTGTTGCCTTTTGCACCGGCAAATACTGGCCGGTACGTCATGCTGTGCGGCGCGCTTTTCAGCCAGCCGGCTGCGTTGTAGGCACGTACAAACACTTCGTTCAGGCTGTCGGTCAGGAAGTAACGGGCGTATTGTTCCAGGTTGATGACTATGGCCGTATCGCGCACTTTATCAAAACCTTTGGGCGGATTGGCTTCTTCCAGCACCTCCTTGCCATTGACGAACACGCTCACCTTGCCTACGCCGCCGTTGCGGGGGCTGAGGTGAATTTGGAGTCTGTTTTTTAAGGTATCGAGTTGGAGTTGAATTGTCGGATACAATGCCACCGAGTCGAAGCCTTCCACCTCGCGCAGGGGTTCGTCGGAGAAGCCCATGACTTTGGAGAGCAAGCCGGGTTCATAGTAGCGCTGTTTGAGTTGTTCGAGTTCGATCACTTCGAGACCGACCACGAAGTACATGAGTCGCATGGCGCCAGGCGAGGCGTCGAAGAGGCCGGAGGGGGTAGTGACGACCCAGTCGGAGGAGTCGATGGCGACGAGGGTGGCCAGTTCCTGGCCGCCCAGGTTCCATAATTTTGCAGTACCGTCCGAACTGCCCGTCAGCACTGTTTTGCCGTCGGGCGAAAACCCAACAGCCGCTACATGGCCATTATGCCCCAGGAAAGTTTGGATAATGTTATCGGCCGTATCCCGGAGCGTCACCTTATAGATAAAAAAGTCGGACACTAATTTTGTTTTCCTGTCGGGTGAATTAGCCAAAAAGCTAACTAATCTTCCGGGGCTTACTTGCCCTGCAAAAGGGCGGACATCTCTTTCTGTCAGTGACCAGGATAATGTCCCGGAGGCTCCTTCGCTGCGTGTCAATACGTACCTGCCGTCGGGTGAAAAGGCTGCGTCAGCAACCTTATGGGTATACCCTGTGAAAGATTGAATTTCACGGCCCGCGCGGGTCCATAGTTTGGCCGTGCCGTCTTCACTGCCGGTCAGGATGTATTTTCCACCCCGGGGATCGCCGGAGCCGGCGGGTGAAAAAGCCACAGCAGTGATCCATTTCGTATGGGCCTTGAAGGTTTGCAACGGCACGCTGGTTTTTGTGCCCCAGAGTTTTGCCGTACCATCCCGGTGTCCTGTCAGAATAGTGGTGCCGTCGGGCGAAAAAGCGGCAGTCGACACATTCTCGCTCTGGTCTGTAAAGGCCTGCTTTTCGTTGCCCGCCAGGTCCCAAAGTTTGATGCCAAACTTGTTGCCGGTGAGCACCGTTTCACCGTCGGGTGAAAACGCTACGGCATTGATCTCTCCATCCCGTCGCGTAAAAGTTTTAAGGTTATTGCCCGACAAATCCCACAGGGTAGCCGCGCCGTTATTGCCTTCTAAATCTCCGCTGCCAATCAGCAGGGTGTGGCCATCGGACGAAAAGGTTACAGCGCGGACAGACGTGCCACCGTCGGATTGGATATTGATAGTCTGTAACGTTTTACCGTTCAGGTCCCATAGTTTGGCTGTGCCATTGGTGCAGCCCGTCAGGATGGTCTTGCCGTCGGGCGAAAAGGCGACTGCCTCGACCCAGTAGTCGTGACTGAAAGACTGCCGTTCCTGGCCGTTTATATCCCACAGCTTAGCCGTATGGTCGACACTACCCGTCAGTACGGACTTGCCGTCGGGTGAAAAGGCAACGGCCAAGACAGCCGCCTTTGCGGCGAAAGTCCGAATCAACCGGCCTTTTAAGTCCCAAAGTTTGGCCGTACCATCTTGCCCGCTCGTGAGGATGAGTTGGCCATCGGGAGAAAACACTGCCGATTCAATTCCGGTCGTGTGCCCGAACGGAATGATTAACCCGGGTGTTTGCCCTTCCAGCAAAACCGCGACAAGCAAAAACAGGGCACTAAAAAGTGTTTTTTTCATGGGTTGTATTTTGATAGGAATTACTCAATCATCCCCGACACCTTCTCCACAATCGCCTCCACAAGCGTCGGCAAGGTACTTTTTTTACCCGTCAACGTAAACCCATTCCAAGCGGCATTTTTCTTTTAAACAGCCGCCCCGCGCTTCCGCGGCGTCGCCGCTATACGCAGTACAAACCCTTTCATCGAATATGCCGCTTAGTATCCAACAATACGGGGGCCTTGAACGTAACACCCGCTTTAAGTCAACCAATCGGCCTATCTTAGCTCCTGAATGGAAGACATCAACATTTTGATCGTGGAAGACGAACCCATCATCGCGGCTGATCTGGAGGATCGGCTGATCGAGATGGGTTTTGGCATTGCGGGCCAATGCAGCAGCGGTGAGCAGGCGCTCGAATTAGTGCAGCGGCAGGCGCCTGATCTTATTTTAATGGATATTCAGTTGGACGGCCCCTTAGATGGTATTGAAACGACGAAAAAGATATTGGAAAAACACGCGATTCCGGTTATTTTTCTCACCAGTAATAGCGATGAGGCTACCTTCGCCCGCGCCAAAGCCACCTTGCCCGCCGCTTTTTTGGGTAAACCCTTTCGGGGCAAAGACCTGAAACATGCTATCGAATTAGCCATCAGCCGGGCTTCGGAAACGGGCACACCTGTTCCGCCAGCGCCGGAAACGGAACAAACCTATCTGTTTAAAGACCGTATTTTTATCAAAACCAGGGACCGGATGGTTCGGCTGTTTTTTCAGGATATTCTGTGGCTGGAGGCGGATGATTATTACTGCAAACTGGTGACCGCCGGAAAAGAAATTTTGATTACTCAAACACTCAAGCAGATTGGAGAAACATTGGCCGGTGTACCCGAACTCATGCGGGTACACCGCTCGTACATCGTCAATCTGGCGCATGTGGAAGAAATCGGGGATTTGTATGTGTACATTGGAAAAAAACAAATTCCGATAAACAAGGCATCTAAAAACGATATTATTTCCCGCTTGCAACGAATATAATGACTTCAATCAATTTCCTCCGCCCCTTGCTGTTTGCCCTTTTTTGCACTGTCGTTGGTACACTGCACGCCCAACGCGATGCCCGCCTGGACAGTTTGTTGAATGCCGCTTCGGACTTGGTGACTACTGGTTACCCGGACTCCAGCATGAATCTGTACCTGCGAGCCCTGCGTCTGGCAGAAAAGTTGGACGACAAAAGCGCCCTGGCCAACATTTACTACAATATGGGGCTGATCAACCAACGCCAACAAAACAATAAAAAAGCCGATGAACAAATCCATCAGGCACTACGGTACGCCGAATTAGCCAAGGACACCTCCCCGACGGCCAATATCTGCCTTATGGCGGGCGTTATGGCCTTTTTGCTCGAAAAGACCGACTCCTGTGCCTATTGGTTCAACCGAAGCGCCGCACTATTCGAGGCACTGGGAAGAGAAGATAAGGCTGCTTTCGCGCGTTCCAAATTAGGAAACATTTATGAAGCGCAAGGACAGTTCGCTCTGGCCACCCCGCTGTTTGAGCAAGCGCTGAAAACGGCTCAAAAGTCGCAAGATTCGACCCGGCTCATGGGGGCTTATATCAATATGGCTACCAATGCCCTCAACCTAAAGCAGTACCCGTCGGCCCTTAAGTACGCGCAGGATGCCCGCCAATTCGCCGCCGCACTCGGTCGCGATTTCGAGTATCAGGAAATGCTCAGTATCGAATCCGCGATACACGAAGGCATGGGCAATTCCCGAGCCGCCATCCAGGTGTTACGCCAGTACGTACAGCACCACGATAGCGTGCTGAACATCCAGCGTACCCGGCATATCGCCGAACTGGAAACCCGCTACGAGACCGAAAAAAAGGAGTCCACCATTGCTGCCCAGGAGCAAGCGTTGCAGGATGCGCGTATTCGTTTCGGGCTCATCGCCACGTTGTTGTTACTGGCCCTGGCCGGTGGTGGGCTACTTTTCCGCCTCACCCGGCAACTGCGCAAACGAAATGCGGAAAAGGAATTTCTGATCAAGGAAATCCACCACCGCGTCAAAAACAACCTCCAGGTTTTGTCCAGCCTGTTGCACCTGCAAAGCCGCCAAATCACCGACGAAGCCGCCCTCGACGCCGTGCGCGAAGGCCAGAATCGCGTAGATGCCATGAGCCTCATTCACCAAAAATTGTATATGGGCGACAACATCGCCGCAGTGGATATGCCCGACTACCTGCAACAACTCGGCGATACGCTGCTCGACTCCTTCGGGTACCACGACGACGGCCGCGTGCAAATGCGCTACGCCGTCCAGCCCATCCGCCTCGACGTGGATACCGCCGTTCCGCTGGGCCTGATCATCAACGAATTGGTGACCAATTCCCTCAAATACGCCTTCCCCGAAGGACGCGCCGGCACCGTGGAAATCGCGCTCTGGAAAGACGACGCCGGCCGGCTCTGCCTGAAAGTAGCCGACGACGGCGTGGGCAAGGCCGGCGCACCCAACCTCAAGGGCAGCACCGCCTTCGGTACCAACCTGGTACAAATGCTGAGCAAAAAACTGAAGGGGACACCGCAGGTGCAGGATTCGGGAGCGGGCTATTCGACGCTGATTGCGTTTGAGAATTATACGGTGGTACCGTAGGGGTTGTTAGGGGATTTTGCAGTATAATACGTTTCAAATCCATTTTTGATAATCCCTGAAACCGGCCGCTGACTACCTTTGCCAAAAATTGGAAAAAATGAAATTGCAAATAGCCGTAGCCGTAGTAACAACGATTTTGCTTTTGTCCTGCTCCACCGAAAAACCGCAAGCACCCGCTGCCGGGAATTTTATTAACCCGAACGGCAGCAGTGAACTGGCCGTTTTGATGAACGAACTTTTCGCAGAAGCAGAAACCGCCAAGCAAAAAATCGCCCTCGGCGAAAAGCCCAAATGGAAAGTTGACGCGAAAAAAATCCTCAGCGCCGCCGCCACCGAACCCGAAAAAGTGGCTTCCCCGGAGTACAAAGCCTTTGCTGCTTCCTATATCGAATCGGTGAAAATGCTGAAAAATTGCTCGCCCGCAGAAGCGCCTCAACGGTTCAAAATGATGGCCACGGCTTGTATGAACTGCCACAACGCACTTTGCCCGGGGCCCCGGAAACGGATACAGAAACTGTTTTAGGCGTCCGGCCCACCCGGGTGCGGCTCTACTTTGATGTAAATTTCCATTCGCCATGGTGTCACGCTGTAAATAGAAAAGTACATCAAAATGGAGCCGCACCCGCCCACCCTTCCCTGCCATTTTCGCCCCTTTCCCTGATTTTCTATCCTCCCCGATAGCGGTGTCGCTTATTTTGCCCGCCAATGCGACCCACCATCATTTTATTAGTCGAAGACGAACCGGTCATCGCGCTCGATGTGAAACATCGGCTGGAACGCGAAGGCCATCGGGTATTGTGTGCCGATCAATTGGACGATGCGCTGTGGTTGTGTATGCATCACCAACCGGGTTTGGCCCTGGTGAACTTCCGGATGAGCGGTTCCACCGACGGTATGGCTTTCGCGCGCCTCTTGCAAGCGCGTTTCCAGTTGCCGGTATGGCTCATGACCGGCGCCCGATCACAGGATTTATCCGGTTCCCCGAATTTTGATGCCCGGTTTAAGGTTTTATATAAGCCGTTTACCCGGCATCAATTGGAGGTATTCCTCCGGGAGAGCAAACAAGATATAGATTGAAGCGTGTTATACCACGAGCCGGTTCCAAAACGATGGGGCCGGCTTAATTTTTTAGCGCGCCGGCAACATAGATAAAAGCTTCCCTGCATATTCTTTGGGCTTCGCCGGCACAAACCGTGTGCTTACTGGAAAAAGTTGTCCACCGCCGGTTTTTCGAGCCAACTTCGTACAACATACGGATTCCGGGTTCCCTGCCATGGTAGTTCGTCCCTGCCGGACGTGTGCTGCCTGCGCGTTTAATTCGTGGCCCGGCGCCGCTTTTTTGCTCGTATAAAAAAATAGCATCATCTATTCAATCGGATTCTCATGAAAAATTTCGCCGCCGTAGTTCAACCCTTTACCAAACTTTTCCTGACGCTTTTGCTTACCCTGTGCGCCGCGGGGTTGTATGCCCAATTGGGCACCCTCTCCGTGCAGGGCGTACTCACCAAAGCCGACGGCACCGCCGTGGACGACGGCTCCTACACCCTCAAGTTCCGCCTCTGGAAAGACCCGAACAGCACAGATAACAGCCTGAAAGTGCACGAAGAAGACCTGACGGTAGAAACCACCGGCGGCGTGTACAGCACCATTCTGGGTTTGAACACCCCTTTTGGTCCCTCCGCCACCTTCGCCGATGTCTATTATCTCGGTGTGACGTTCGGCTCTTCGGAGCTGCTGCCCCGCCCCAGGCTGACCGCCGCGCCGTATGCGATGGGCCTGTTGGGTGGAAGTAACATCATAGCCGGCGCCGGCAACATAACCGTTGACGGCGTTCTATCTGACAGTTACGCCTTCAAAAGCAGCGGCAACTCCGGCATGTTCTGGTCAGGGGAAACCTCCTTCAAGCACGCTGGTAACACCCGGCTTCTGATCGGCAGCAATGGCTCCAACTATTTCACCGGGGCAACGTTTTTCGATGGCCGGGCCTACAGCAACGACGGCTTCGGTTATCGGTCCGGCGGCACCGGCTACGGCACAGGTTTGTTCTTCGACGGCTCCCAAAACAAGGCCTCTATTTATACCGACGGCAACGTCCGATTCCATGCCTGGGACGACGGGAAAAACTACTACCGGGCTACCAACGGGCACTTTTTTGATGTGGGTAATGTGCAGGTAAGCGGCAATGTAAATGCCAACGCTTTCCGCGCACGTGGTGGTGCGCCGGGCGCAGGCGGCGGTAGCAACAACGGCTATGCTTTCGAGGGAAGCAACGGGGATAATGATTCCGGTCTGTTCGGCTACACAGACGGACAGGTATCGCTTTATGCCAATAATAGTGAAGTAGTATATGTGAGCAATTCGAACGTAGTCATTGGCCCACAACTTACCGTAGGTGGCCAACTTTTTCTAAATTCTGTACAGAACAATATTGACGGACATAATCTGGAGTGGAGCGCCTTTGATCCAAGTGGAAAGGGTACAAAAGACGGGCGGGTTAGTATCAATACTTCTTCCCGTCGTTTTAAATACAACATCAAACCGCTGGATGAGGATTTCAGCCAGATACTTCATCTCCAACCCAGAAGATACACCCGCACGCTCGACCCTTCTGGCCCCTCGGAAATTGGCTACATTGCAGAAGAAGTGGACAGCCTCGGCATGAAATGTCTGACTCTTTATGAAGACGAAGACAAAAAGATTCCGCTCAGTATCAACTACAAGAAGATGGTGATGTTCACCAACGAGATTGTAAAGATGCACCACACGGAAATCGAAAAAATGAAAGCGGAGATCGCTGCCCTGACTGCCGAGAAGAATGCGTTCCGCACGGAAAACGATACGTTGCGTGCCGCCAATTCCGCTTTGCAAACCAACCAGGCCGAATTCAGCACGCAGCTGAACGCCCTGTCCAAACGCCTGCAAGCGATAGAGGCGGTGACGGGGAATAGGTAAATCCCATCCCCAACCCCCATAGCCATCAGGTTAAGGATTTTGGGCTCATTTTTAAAGTCAAAATGTAAAATCTAAAATGTAAAAGTCAAAAGGAATATCGCGGAAGGGGGGCAGTGTTCTGGCATTTAGATCACTGAATATCCGTATCCACGATATACCACTTTTAAATTTTGACTCTTATATTTTACATTTTGACTTTAAAAGCAACAATTTTCCCTTAACCTGATGGGCTATGGGGCTTGGGGAGTGGTTTACCCCGCAACGCGCAATCTTTCCTTTTTTCCATTCAACACCTCGTTTCATGAAAAATATAATACTTGTACGGCATATCACCGCGCTGCTCGTCTTGCTCGGCCTTGGTGTCGGTCTGCATGGGCAGACGCAGAAACAGGATGGCGCGTGCTTTTCTACCGGCACCGATTCCATCCGCCCTACCGCCGCTTTTTTCAACTACGGCAGCGGCACCAAAATGAAAAGTTTGTCCCGCCGCACCAAACTGACCGTCGGCCAAATGGTGGTCGGCCTGGCGCAGGGTGCGGACAGCAGTTCGTACTACGGTTTCTGGACCAGTTACCTCGTGGCGCCACTGCCGCCTTTAGTCACTGCCAGCCAGGGCGAGCTACTCGACCGCATCCAGTTAACCTGGTCGAACAACCCACTGGGCCCGTTCCCCAACCAGGGATTTAAAATTTTCCGCGACGGCGTATTTCTCGCTGCTGTGGACAGCAAGACCCGCAACTACAACGACTTCAACGTCATCGCCGGGCGCCCGTACAACTACGAGGTACGCGGCATCAATATTTACGGTGAAGGGCAACCCGGTAAGGCCGTCGGCTTCCAGGTGCCCAACGGCGTGGTGACCGGCTGGGTGCAAACGCCCAACGGCAACCCCGTGCCCAACACACTGATATCGCTTACGCCTTTGCAGGGTTTTTCGGCCATGTTCAACTTCGACGACGGCGCCTTGTACCGCGATACGTCCGCAACGGGCTTTATGCCCGGGTCGGGCGATCCGTGGAGCATTTCTTTTTGGGTAAAAACCGACTCGGCCGGTTCGGATGCGACCATCCTGCAGTTGGACCAGCCTTATCAGCTGAACATCCGCCCGCTCGTGAGCAGCGGCGGGCAGGAGGGCATTTCAGTGGAACAGGGCGCCGTGCCTTTGGTGAGCGCCGCATTCCCGAATGCTACCAAAAACGACTGGCACCATATTGTAATCAATTTTAACAGCGACCAACTACGCCTGTATATTGACGGAACCTTGTCGGCGCAAGCAGAAGCAACGCCGCCTTTTTCCGCCAAAGAACTAAATCTCGGCGCCCGCGCCGGCACGGGACGCTGGCGCGGCAAATTAGACGAACTGCGCATCTACCACCGTTCGCTCGACGAACTCGACCTCGCCGAGGTGGGTGGCAGCACCGCATCGTCCACCACGCCGGAGTTGAAACTGTACTGGAAAATGGACGAGCAACTCGGCTCCAAGTCGTTCGACGTGATGCAGCGGGCCGTGCTCGCGTTCTGCGGGCCGATGTTCGATGCCGACCGCCCTTACGTGCGTACCGCCGGCATGACCAACGACGAGGGGTTTTACCGTATCGAGTCGGTTAGTTACGGTTCGGGTACTACCTTTTTGGCACGCCCGGCGAAAGACTTTTACCTGCACCGGGCGCTCAAATTTGTGCGCAATGAAAATGATCATGCTACCCTGCCCGATTGTTCGCTGACTCCCAAGGCCACGATGGAACTCTGGGTGAACAGCGCGGGCTCCAACGGCGACCAGTGTTTGCTCGCCAAACGCTGGCCGGGCAACGATTTTCGCGTGTTTTTGAGACAAAGCGGTCTGATTAACAACATTTATTTTTACCTCAACGGCCAGGAACACAATTTCGGCCCGCTGGGTATGGGTTACCAACATCTGGCTTTTACCATAGACAGCAGCGGTACTGACCGGGCAGTAGCCGCCTACAAAAACGGGGCACCCCTTGGCAATCACACCTTTATTGGAGTAACCGGCGATTGGTCCAACCCGGGCAACCAATGGTTTCTCGGCTCCCGGGCCGACAACCAGGACTACTTCGACGGGCTGATAGACGAGGTCGCCCTGTACGATACTACGCTGGCCCAAGCCACCATTCAAAGCCATTTCCAGAACAGCCGCGATCCGCAGGAACGCGGTCTGCGGGTGTATTTTGCGCTGGATGAGGGAAGTGGAGACCGCCTGAACAACAGCGGCTCGCTGCTAACCGGTGCGGGTGAGAATGCCGGTGCAGAATGGTCGTCGTTCTCGCCCAACCAGATGACCACACCGCACGTGTTCACCCCCGGCACCCGCCAGGTGACACTTAACCCCAGCGTGACCTCGGTGGACCAGGTGGATTTCACCGACCGCTCGTTCGTGCCGGTGTCGGGTTTTGTTCGATACAAAGGCACGGACTGCTTCGCCAAGCAGGTGGAAATACTGGTGAACGACCAGCCGTACAGCCCGCGCATTTACACCGATTCCACGGGCAAATTCACCATTGACCTGGAGCCGGGCATCACGGCCAGGTTGACCCCGGTGTTCGAGCAGCACCAGTTTATTCCCGCCTTTTGGGAAGTGATCAACGTATCCAGCCCCATCGCGGGTATTCTGTTCAACGACATCACCACGCGCAAAGTCAAGGTGCAGGTGGCCGGCGGCGAATGCAAAAAATCCATCCTCACCCCCAGCACGGTGTGCTCAGTCAAAGTGGCTTCGCTGGACGAATGTTTTATGCGCACCGAAACCATGCCCTACCCTGACGGTCAGTTCGATTTTGAAGACTTGCCGCCGCTGGAACAATTGACTGTGGCCGTAACGGAGCACTCCAACCCCGATGTCAAGACCTTTTTTCAGGTACAGGGCGGCTCTACGGTGGATTTAACCGAGCGTGACACGGCGATCAACTTTATCTATTTCTCACCGCTGCAAATCGCGTTGAACAGTGGTTTGGATACCGTGCCGAATTGTGATCCCGGCGTTATCGTGCTGAATCAGGATGACCAGGTCACGTTGAGTGTCTCTATTGTGGAACAGTACGAGCAGATCGTGGACATGATGAACAACGTGCTGGACGACGGCGTGTGCCCCTTGGACACGGGCAGTATTCGTTTCATCAACGGTTTTGCCGACGACGTGACATTTGATACCATTATGAGTGGCCCAGCCTTGCAGTACAAGTTTAAGGTCGGCGGCCCGAATCCTTCTCCGCCCTACCTGAAAACGTTGCAAATCCTTGGCACCTCGGTGGCCGGTCGCACGGGTAGTTTGGTGAAACAAGGCATCGTGACGGGTATACGGAATAAACTGAATACCTTCACCACGATGATGCCTATGATGCCCTCCGTCATCCTGCGCGACCCGCCGGGAGACGGTAGTTCGGCGTTTATTGAAAAAACGGAAAAAGTGTGCAAGACCACGGAAGTTTCGATGGAAGTAGAAGCGGGTATAAGTGCGAGTATTGATATTGAAGTTGCTCCAACGATCAATTTTATCGTAGCGCCGTTTGGTTTGGGCAAAATTATAACCGTGGATCCGGACTTCCAGGCAAACATCGAAACCGAAGTGACCTATAAAAAGGTAACCTCTAATTCGTTCCAGACTTGCGTGAGTTTCAACAACAAAATCTCGACCAGTAGCGAGGACCTGATCGTGGGCGGCGCACGCGGTGGCGACCTGTACGTGGGCGAGGCCATCAACCTGATCTTCGGGCTTTCCGACAAAGTTACCTTCGATAGTTGTACCGTGGATGTCAAACAGGTGATCGAAGTGCAGCCGGGCAACTTTGCCACCACGTTCATCTACTCCGAGTTTAACATCAATAACAATGTCATTCGTTATCTGAAGGCACTGGCGGCCGACCCGAATGCCACACCTGCGGATACGGCCAATTACAATGAGTCTGTAAGGAGGTGGGAGGCAATCGTTGCCCGAAACGCCGCCCTTAAAGAAAAAGCGAAATTGATCCGCAACCTTTCCTTCGACGCGGGCGTAGAATATGAGTACTCCGAAACGGCCGATACCACGACCCATAACAGCGATCAGAACGGGGTGAATACCAATTCGAAAATTGGTACCACGTTCGGAATTGAATTTGACAATGTTGGCACAAAGATTAAACTCAACGCAATTGTAAAATCCAGCAATGCCTGGAAAACGGAGAACGGCACCGAAAAGGGCCTGACGACCGGCTACACGCTCAAAGATGACGACCCCGGTGATGCCTTCACGGTAGATGTGGCAATGGACTCGGTGTACAAAACGCCCGTGTTCCGCCTGCGATCAGGCCAGTCCTCCTGCCCATGGGAACCCGGCACCGCCAACCGTGAGGGACCGAACCTGCAATTGGATTCAGGTTCCCAGTTTGTGGCCACCAATGTGCCCGCCAACAAACCTGCTTTTTTCAAATTCAGACTCGGCAACCTCAGTGCCTCCAATGAGGACTGGACGTACGGCATCAGTGAGATCATCACCAATAACCCCGATGGGGCCATTATAAAACTTAACGGTGAACCCTTTGATGAAACCCAGTTGGTGATCGTGCCGTACGGCACCTCCGTACCGGTCACCGTTACCGTGGAACGCGGACCGGCGGAATACGATTACACCGGCTTGCGGGTGGCGCTGTATTCCAATTGTGAGTTCGAGCGAAATCTGGCACTGTCTCTTCCGTTCGACAACGATCCGAAGTTCTTTTCCTACGTTGATCTGGACGTGCATTTCATCCGCCCTTGTAGCGAGGTGCAAATTAATGTACCGGAACAAAACTACGTGGTCGTCAACGACGATCCGGCGCAGCCGGGCACGCTTCGACGCATCACGACATCGGGCTATACCAAAAACGAAGCGTATTTCGAACGCGTGCGTGTGCAGTACCGCCCTGCCGACGGCGACGGCGCCTGGAAAAACATCACGCCCGTATCGGACATACTCAAGGCCGATCTGGGTCCAATCTTCACACAGTTTGAATGGGAAACCGCCGGCCTGCCCGACGGCCCTTACGAAATCCGCGCCGTGGCCCTTTGCTCCGGCGATGCCGCCGACCGGCCCGGTTATTCGGACATCATCAAAATTAGAATTGACCGCGAACCACCCAAACTCGTGGGCACGCCCCAGCCCTCGGACGGGGTGTACCACGTAGGCGACGAAATCTCGTTCACGTTCAACCAGCATATCAACTGCGATAAACTGATCCAGGCGGACATCTTCAACGCCAATAATGTGGGCCTTTACGACGCCACCACCGATGAGTTGATCGACATTGATGTCACCTGCTTCGAAAACAAAATCGTACTCGACCCGAACTTCGACAACAGGTTTTTCGAAAACCGCATTCTCCGCGCCGAATTACACAATATTGAAGACCTGACGGGCAACGAAAGCACTTTTTTCAAGTGGGAGTTCTTCGTGGACCGCAACGAATTAGCCTGGCTGACCGACAGCCTCGGCGTCACCAAGTTCGAGAACGAACCTAAAACCGGCGTCGCAAGTATCCACAACCGGGGCGGCTACCCGGTACCGTTTACCATCCTCGGGGCGCCCGATTGGATGCATATCACCCCGAATCAGGGTACCCTGGCGCCCAACGAAATCCGGCCGGTCAGTTTTGACGTGGATTCCACCCTGGCCTTCGGCAATTGGCGGGACACCGTGGTGCTGCACACCGAAACGGGTCTGAATCCCTTCTTCATGGGCGGCGACGAACCGCTGCCCCTCGGTGCGCGCGTGGTGTGCCGCCCGCCCTACGGTACCTTCAATCCGAACCTGTACGAGAACTCCATGACCATGGTGCTCAAGGTCAATATCGAGGGTGTTTTCTCTGCGGATGTAGAGGATATGGTCGCCGCATTTATCGACGACGACTTGCGCGGCCGCGCCTACGTGCAGTTCGTGCCGCAGTTGAATGAGTACAGGGCGTATTTAGCCGTTTACGGCGATCCGAGCGACATGCTCAAGCCTGTGCGTATAGAAGTTTGGGACGCTTCGCTGTGCGAGCGGTACGGCTCGGTGGTGGAACAATTTACCTTCCAACCAGACAACGTGATCGGCACATTGCCCAACCCGCAAGTGATCCACACCGCCGGGCTGCTGATGCGCGAGGTGCCGTTCAATTACGGCTGGAACTGGCTGTCGTTCAACCTGGCATTTCCGGACAACAGCCTGAACGCGGCGCTTGCTTCGCTCCACCATCCGCAGAACGACCTGATGAAGGGCCAAACGACGTTTTCGCAGTACAGCGGTGGCTGGTTCGGTTCGTTGAACAACCTGAACAACACCACCATGTACATCTATCGTGCCGACGTGAACGATACATTACGTATGCAGGGCGTGCCGATCAATCCCGCCACCACGAACATTCCGATGGTGGCCGGCTGGAACTGGATCGGGTATGTGCCGAACTATTCCTTGCCGATCAACACGGCGCTGGCTTCCCTGCCCGCGCAGGCCGGCGATTTGATCAAAAGCCAATATGCTTTTTCCGAATACCTGAGTCCGGCCTTTGGCTGGGTGGGCAATTTGAAATACCTGTCGCCGCCCAATGGCTACCAGATCAAACTGGCAAACCCGGGTACGCTGACGTATCCACCCAAGCCGAGCCCGCTGACAGATGGTGGCGTCGCAAGTCGGGGCGACGAAACGGATATTCATCATTCATCATTCATCATTCCTCATTGGTCTTTAGACCCTGCGCTCTACGAACATAGCAGCACCCTGATCGGCATGTTGCGCGCCAACGGCGGTAATGCCACTACGAGCAACATGGAACTGGGCGTGTTTGTCGGTCCCGAAGTGCGGGGATCCGCGCAGGCGATTTATATCGAACCGTTAGACGCACACCTGTTTTTCCTGACCACCTACGCCAATACGGCCGGCGAACTGCTGCGTTTCAAACTGTACGACGATGAGACCGGCACGGTGCATAACCTGACGGAAACGATGTTCTTCTCGCCCGACCTGCACCAGGGCAGTATCGAAAATCCGGTGCCGTTTGAATGGCTGACCTCCAGCACGGAAACGAGCCTGGAAGACGCACGGGCATTCGACGTTCAGCCCAACCCGTTCAGCCGCGAAACGACGCTGCAATTTATTTTGCCGAAGGCGGAAGAAGTGACGCTCACGATCACCGACGCGCAGGGCCGCGAGGTGCTGCGCCGGCCGATTTCGGCGGTTGCCGGGCCGAACACGACGATCTGGAACGGCCGCTCGGATACGGGTTCGTGGCTCAGTTCGGGCGTGTACATGGTGCGGTTACAGACGGAAGCGGGGAGTGTGAGCGGGAAGGTGGTGTTGCAAAGGTTGCCGTAGTTTGGTTGACTGGTTGATTGGTTAATTGGTTGACAAGCGTACGGAATGACAAACGTAGCGCGCCCGACGCAGCGCGGACGAGTTTTCACAAAATAACAAAAGAGCCTCCGAAGCAAAATTCGCTTTGGAGGCTCTCTTGTTAGTAACTGTTATTAGGTCATTAGGTCATGCCCCTGCTAAATGTAAGGCTGACACTATTTATATTTCAACATAATACCGCCGCCGCTTTGAAAAGTTAGATATTCGCACATCTTTCTTTCGGCGCGTATGGGTTGGCACGGGAAGAAAGATAATCAATCATCTTTTTAAATCGACGCCACTCATGAAAATGTCTGTCACCTTCCGGGTGTCCTTCCTGCTTTTTGGTTTCCTGACGCTTTTCGCTTCCACCGTGCATGCACAAATTGACAAAAACCTCAGCGTGCAGGGGCTCCTGAAAAAAGCCAGCGGTGTGGCGGTAAACGACGGAACCTACACCATTACCTTCAAATTGTACGATCAGGCAACGGGTGGTACCCCGCTGTGGACCGATGTCCTGCCTACCGAAGTGAGCAGCGGGATTTACAGCGCCACGCTGGGAAGAACTGGAAATACGCTGGACGCTTTGCCGTTCGATCAAATGTACTACCTCGGTGTCACGGTCGGTTCTTCCACCGAACTGATGCCGCGTACCCCGCTTACCTCGGCCCCTTATGCGCTGTCGCTCGTCGGTACGACCAATAAATTTCCCAGCAGTGGGGCTATACGCGCCGATAGCGCCCGTGTGGCGACCAATCTTGTCGTAGGCACGGATTTTCCCACTACACACACCGTGGTGGTCACCGGCGGTTTTTTGGCCCGCGGCGGTACGCCCGGCCTGAACGGCGTCAACAACAACGGCTATGCCTTTGAGGGGAACAGCGGCGACAAGGATAGCGGCCTGTTCTCTACCGCCGACGGAAAAGTTTCCCTGTATGCCAACAACGCCGAGGTGCTGGCTGCTACGCCCGGTGCAGCGACTGCCACCGGAAGCCTGTCGGCCAATAGCGTAGCCATAAACAGCACCGGAAACGTATCGTACAACGGGCAAGGCACCTGGCGCCTGGTGGCAGCCGATTACTTCGAGGGTGGCGATGACAACGATTGGCAGTACTCCAACCCGGATGCAGGCCAATCGTTCGGCGCTTGGAGTAATGCGGTTGCCGGCGATGCCACCGCAGTCAATTATGGCGACATAGCCGGCTGGGTCATCAGACCGGGCAACAATGACCAGGTATTTAAAAAGCAGTTCAACCCGGGCGGTTCGTTCAACTATATCAAGGTGGTATTCAAGTTTTTTGCCATCGGCAACTGGGATTTTGGGGATGGAGCATCTGCCGGCTTCGCCGCTTTTTCGAACAATCCTAATGGCTCCGACATCCGGATCGGTTGGGACTGGCATCCACAGTACCACTCCGGTACGCACAACTACGATAATAACCCGTTCCGTGCAGCCAGTAGTTTTGATCCTATACCAAACAATTATTCCGATCAATGGACAACGGGCGAAATGATCGGCAGGCACTCCGGCCCGTTCTGGGTGTTTTTCGGCTATGCCAATAATGAAAACGCGGACGGTGAAAACTTTGCCGTGGGCGGTATTGAGATATGGGTCAAGTGACAGTAGCGCCACACCAGTTATCCAGATCTTCCGGTTTGTCAAACCTGGAAGGTCTAAAACCGAACGATAGTGTGTCTCAAAACAAACAAAACAGCGCCTTTGGGCCAACAAAAAAATTTCAAAATCGGTCATTTCTTATGAAAAGCACTTCCATCCGTCTGGCGTATCTGCTCTTTTTGGGAGCATGTATTTTTGCCACAACCACCTTGCAGGCTCAAACCAACCCGACGCTCAGTATTCAGGGCATTTTGAAAAAATCCAACGGTGTGGCCGTGGACGACGGGACGTACAGCCTGACATTCAAATTATATACCCAGGAGACCGGCGGCTCTATCGTCTGGCAGGAAACCCAGGCCGGTGTAGAGGTCAATAGCGGCATCTACAATGCTGTGCTCGGGGCGGTTACCCCGCTCACGGCGGCCTTTGACCGATTGTACTACCTGGGCGTCACGGTAGGCTCTTCTGAGTTGACGCCGCGCGTGCTGCTCACCTCGGCGCCGTATGCGCTGTCGCTGATCGGCGTGAATAACAAGTTTCCCAGCAGCGGCGCCATAACCGCCGACAGCGCCCGCGTTGCCACCAACCTCGTGGTTGGCGGCAACCTGCCCACTACGCACAGCGTGGTCGCCGTGGGTGGCTATTTAGCCCGTGGCGGAGCGCCCGGCCTGAACGGCGCCAACAACAACGGCTATGCCTTCGATGGCAACAGCGGCGACAAAGACAGCGGCTTGTTCTCTACGGCCGATGGAAGGGTATCCCTTTATGCCAACAATGCGGAGGTGCTGGCTGCCACGCCGGGCGCCGTGACCGTGGCGGGTAGCGTAAACGCAAACGGGGTGGGCATCAACAACAATGGTAATCTGTCGTACAACGGGCTTAACGACTGGAGACTCGTGGATACGGACTATTTTGAGGGTGGAAGCAATGAGGGGTGGTTCGTTTCGGCCCCGACAAGCGGAACGGGTGGTGCATGGTCCGGAGGGATAGCCTCAGCCGCAGCATCTATAAACTACGGCGATTTCGCCGGTTGGGTGCTTAAGCCCGCCACGAATGACCACGTCTTCAAAAAGCAATTTGCGCCTCCCGGCTCCTACACGTATGTCAAAGTGGTCTTCAAGTTTTTTGCCATAGGCAACTGGGATTTTGGGGATGGCGCCTCTGTCGGCTTTGGTGCTTTGGCTACCAACTCATCCGGCAGTGGAGTACGGATTGCCTGGGACTGGCACCCCCAGCACCACTCCGCTACCTGGAATTACGACAATAACCCTTTCAGGACTGCCAGCGACTTTGATAACGTACCCGCCAATACCTCGGACCAATGGACCACTGGTACCATGATCGCCCGGCGCACGTCGCCGTTCTGGGTGTACTTTGGCTACTCCAATGACGAAGGCGAGGACAATGAACAATTTGCCGTAGGCGCCATAGAGATATGGGTGAAGTAAGCTCCCGTACGTGACGGGGTGACTGCAAGCCACCTCGTCACTACTTTATTATAGTCACACAAAAAAAGCATGGTCATGCGCCTGATTTATACGCGTTTACTTTTTCTATTCATATCGGCCGCTTGTGCGCTGCCCTTGTCGGCCCAGGTCACCTGCGGGCCTGAAGCGGCCATAGACACGAGTGGTTTCTCCGGCACTGCCTTTTTTAACTACGGCAGCAAAGCCCGCCTCAGCAGCCAAAAAAACAAAATGGCGCTGGCCGTCGGCCAAACCTTTGTGGGGTATCTCGACGGCCTGGAGCAAACGTCCTCCCTGGGCTTCTACGCACGCTACCTGCTGCCGCCCTTTGCCCTGGCACTTACCGCCACGCAGGGCGACTTGCTCGACCGCATCCAGTTGACCTGGGAAATTGACGCGCTCGGCCCATCGCCCAACGATGGCTTCAACATCTACCGTGACGGCGTTTTTTTAGCCAACGTCGGCAACAACATCCGTACCTACAACGACTTCAACGTCATCGCCGGCATCGCCTACAACTACGAGGTGCGCGGCATCAACCTGTACGGTGAAGGCTCGCCGGGTAGAGCCATCGGCTTTCAGGTGCCCAATGGCACTGTAACCGGCTGGGTGCAAACCGGCAGCGGCAGCCCCGTGCCCGATGTGCTCGTGGCGCTCACACCGTTGCAGGGTTTTTCGGCCAAATTCGGCCCCACCGACGGCGCCTTTGCGGAACAAGACACCACCACGATGCCCTTCCTGCCCGCTTCCGGCGCCGACTGGACGTTGGCGTTCTGGATAAAAACCGACTCGGCGACCGCCGATGCCGGCGTGGTAGCCTTAGCGCCGTTCCCGCTTCACTTTCGGGCCGTGGACAGCGGCGGCAACAAAGGCGTCGAGGTGGCCACCTCCGAAACCGGCGCGCCGTTCCTCTCCGCCACATTCCCCGACAGCACAAAACACGGCTGGCACCACATCGCCCTCACCTACGAGGGCGGGCAAGGCAGGCTTTACCTCGACGGCGTGCTCATCGGCCTGGCGCCGATGAACCTGCTGCCTGCTGCCGACGAACTGAACTTCGGCAGTCGAACCGGCCTCGGCGGCTGGAGCGGCTGCCTCGATGAAGTGCGCATCTACGACCGCCGCCTTGACGAACTCGACCTCGGCGAAGTGATGATGGGTACGGCCTCCAGCCTCACGCCTAACCTTACCCACTACTGGAAGTTCGACGAGGAAAAAGGCTCGAAATCCTTCGACATCCTCAAGCGCCACAGACTATACCTCTGCGGTTCCACTTTCAAACTGGATCGCCCGAATGTGCGCACGATGGGCAAAACCAACCAGGACGGCTACTATCGCATCGAATCGGCCAGTTACGGCACAGGCACGACCTTCTTAGCCGAGCCGATGAAGGATTTTTACCTGTACCGGGCACTCAAGTTTGTGCGCAGCGAAGAAGATTATGCCGAATTGCCCGATTTCTCCGTGACCCCCAGGGCCACGTTGGAACTGTGGGTGAACAGCGCCGGCCCCGACGGCGAGCAATGCGTGATCAGCAAGCGCTGGCCGGGCAACGACTTCCGCCTTCTGCTCAAACAAAACGGCCTGATGAGTGAACTCTGGTTTTATCTGAACGGCCAGGAACACAATTTCGGAGACCTGGGCATGGGTTATCAGCATTTGGCTTTTACGCTGGATACTACGACCACCGACAACGAATTGCTGGTGACGGCCTACAAAAACGGCGTTCCGCTCGGCAGCCATACCTTCCTCGGTATTACCGGCAACTGGTCGGACACCGCCGAGCCCTGGTATCTCGGCGCCCGTCCGAGCGGCATGGGCCGTACCGACTACTACGGCGGCCTCATAGACGAAGTGGCCCTATACGATACCACGCTGAGCGTCCCCGCGATTCTCGACCACTTCCAGAACCCGCGCGACATGCAGGCCAAAGGCTTGCGCGTCTATTTCGGCATCAATGAGGGCAACGGCAACCGCCTGAACAACAACGGTTCGGTGTTGCTGCCTTTCGGCACCAACCTCGGCGCCGACTGGACGCCCTTTGCCGCCCGGCAAATGACCACGCCGCACATTTTCACCCCCGTCACCCGGCAGGTAACCCTGAACCCCAGTGTTACCTCGGTGGACCAGGTGGACTTTTTGGACCGCTCGGCCATACCAGTTACCGGCTTCGTCCGCTACAAAAACACCGACTGCTTTGCCCCCAATGTGGAAATTTTGGTCAACGGCGCGTCGTATTCCCCGCGCATTTACACGGATTCCACGGGCAAATTCATCATTGATTTCGACCCCGGTACTACTGCCGAGCTCCGCCCGGTATTTGAAGACCATGTTTTCGAGCCACAGCTTTGGACCGTGAGCAATGTGAACAGCCCCATCGCCGGCATTTTGTTCAACGATATGACCACGCGAAAAGTGAGCGGTCAAGTGGCCGGCGGCAGCAAGCCGGATTGCAAAAAATCCATTATCAAGGCGCCCGCCGGCGATGCCCAAAACCAGGGCACGGTGTGCGTGGTGGAGGTGCGCTCGGTGGACGGTTGCCTCGTGCGGGCCATTACCATTGACAACCAGGAGGGGATGTTTGAGTTTTTGGAGCTGCCACCGCTCGAACAGATGACTGTGGCCGTTATCGAACACTCCGACGACAACATCAAGACCGCCTTTCAGGTGCAGGGCGGCTCTACCGTGAACCTGACCAAAGCCGATACGACCATTGACTTTACTTATGTGGCGCCGCCGGAAGTAGAAATTTCCAGCGGATTAGAACCTGTGCCGGGTTGCAGCCCCGAGGTGATCGTGCTGGACAAAGGCGAATACGTCACGGTAAACATTCGGGTCAAGGAGACCTACATCGCCACGCTGTCGGACGACGGGATATGCTACTTAGATACCGCTAATATTCAAATTATCAACGGTTTTGCGGATATGACCTTAGATACGGCCATGAGTGGTGGCAACTTGCAGTACAAGTTCCTGGTGGGCAACCCCAACCCCTCGCCGCCGTATATCAAAACCATGCAGGTCATCGCCACCTCCGTACCGGCGGGACGTATCGGCAGTTTGGTCAAACAGGCTATCGTAACCGGCGTTCGGAACAAACTGAACACCTTCACGACGATGATGCCCTTGATGCCCTCCGTCATCCTGCGCGATCCGCCGGGCGACGGCAGTTCGTCGTATATTGAAAAGACCGAAAAGGTGTGTAAGACCACCGAACTTTCGATGGAAGTGGAGACCGGTGTAAGTGGAAGTGTGGAAATCGAAGTTGCGCCGACCATTGTATTTGTTGTGGCGCCTTTTGGCGTCGGCAAGGTCATCACCGTGGATCCGGATTTCCAGGCGAACATCGAAACCGAAGTGACCTATCAAAAGGTTACCTCCAATTCGTTCCAGACCTGCGTCAGTTTCAACAACAAAATTTCCACCAGCGATGGCGGCCTGATCGTTGGCGGCGAACGCGGCGGCGACTTGTACGTGGGGGAGGCCATCAACCTGATCTTTGGGTTTGCCGACAAGGTTTCGTTCGACACCTGCACGGTGGATGTCAAGCAGATTGTCGAAGTGCAGCCGGGCAACTTTGCCACCACGTTCATTTACTCCGAGTTCAACATTAAAAACAATGTCATCCGCTATTTGGGGGCCCTGGCGGCCGACCCGAATTCCGATTCCGCCAGCGTAGCCAACTATACAGAGTCCATAAGCCGGTGGGAGGCAATCATTGCCCGGAACGACACCCTAAAGGAAAAAGCGAAATTAATCCGCAACCTCTCCTTCGACGCCGGCGTGCAATATGAGTACTCCGAAACAGCCGATACCACCGACACCAACAGCGATCAGAACGGGGTGAATACCGATTCGAAAATTGGTACCACGTTCGGATTTGAATTTGATAATGTCGGCGCCAAGTTTAAGATAGATGCACTGGTGAAGTCCAGCAATACCTGGAAAACAGAAAACGGCACCGAAAAGGGTCTGACCACCGGGTACACGCTTAAAGATGACGACCCCGGCGATGCCTTCACCGTAGATGTGGCCATGGACTCGATTTACAAAACGCCGGTGTTCCGGCTGCGGGCAGGCCAGTCGTCCTGCCCCTGGGAACCCGGTACTGCCAACCGGGAAGGGCCGAACCTGCAACTGGGCCTGGGTTCGCAGTTCACAGCCGTCAACGTACCGGCCAACGAACCGGCGGTGTTCAATCTAAACCTCGGTAATTTGAGTGCTTCCAATGAGGACTGGACGTATGGCTTCACCGCCATTGCCTCCAACAACCCGGATGGCGCCATTATCAAATTGAACGGTCAGCAGCTGAATAATAACACCATACAGTACATCGTACCTTATGGCACCTCAACCCCCGTCACCCTCACGGTGGAGCGCGGGCCGGTGGCCTACGAATACGAGGGCCTGCGTGTCGCGCTGGTATCGGAGTGTGAAATGGCCCGCAACTTCGCGTTATCGCTGCCCTTGGCCGGCGACACAAATTTCTTCTCCTATATTGATCTTGGCGTGAATTTCATCCGTCCGTGTAGCGAAGTGAAGATCAATGTGCCGGAACAAAACTGGGTGGTGATTACCAATGACACGCTACAGCCAGGCACGAAACGTCGCATTACGGTATCGGGTTACGACCTGAACTCACCCGATTTTCAACTCATCCGGTTGCAGTATCGCCGTTCCGACGGCACTGGAGCCTGGATCAACTTACCCACCCCGACCGGCATTTATGAAGCATACAATCCGAAATGGTCGGGCTTCGTCACGCCGCCCAACAGCCCCGATACGTTGCTGCTACAACCTGATTTTACCCAGTTCATCTGGGAAACCGCGGGGTTGGCCGACGGCCCGTACGAAATACACGCCTGGGCGGTCTGCACCGGCGATGCCAGCGACAAACCCGGCTTTTCCGACATCATCAAAGGCCGCATCGACCGCGAACCGCCCAGCCTCGTGGGCATTCCGCAACCCTCCGATGGCGTGTATCACGTGGGCGACGAAATCTCCTTTACATTCAATCAGCACGTCAACTGCGACAAGTTGAATCCGGTGGATGACGTAAAACTGTTCGATGTCACAACGAACAGTTATCGTGACATTTACACCACCTGCTTCGAGAATAAGATCGTGATGGACCTGAACCCGAACGTGGCCAATAAATTTTTGGAAAACCACATCCTGCGCGCCGAATTACGCGACATCGAAGACCTGGTGGGCAACAAAAGCACCTACTTCCCGTGGGAATTCTATGTGGATCGTAACGAACTCGGCTGGCTGACCGACAGCATCGGCATCACCAAATTCGAGAACGAACCCAAGACCAGCATTGCCGGCATCCACAACCGGGGCGGCTACCCCGTGCCGTTTACTATCCTGAATGCGCCCGATTGGGTGCAGATAGTGCCCGACCAGGGCACACTGGCGCCCAACGAGACCCGGCCCATCAGTTTCATCGTAGACTCCACCTTGGCTTTCGGCCACTGGTCGGATTCTATCGTGCTGCGCACGGAAACCGGCCAAAACCCCTTCTTTATGGGCGGCGACGAAGGCCTGCCCCTCGGCGTACGCGTCGTGTGCCGCCCGCCTTACGGCACTTTCAATCCGGGCTTGTATGAAAACTCCATGAGCTTAGTGCTCAAACTCGATGTGGAGGGCGTATTCTCCACCGACCCGGAGGACATCGCAGCGGCATACATCGACGACGAATTGCGCGGCCGCGGCCACGTACAGTATGTCCCGCAGGTGGGTGCGTACTTAGCCTACCTCACCGTTTACGGCGACCCGGGCGACGTGCTCAAGCCCGTGCGCATAGAAGTTTGGGATGCTTCGGCGTGCCAACGGTACGGTTCGGTGGTGGAAAGTTTCACTTTTCAACCCGACAACGTCATCGGTATCCCGACCAACCCGCAAATCGTACACACTGCCGGCTTGCTGCTGCGTGAGGTGCCGATTAGTTACGGCTGGAACTGGTTGTCGTTCAACCTGGCATTCCCCGACAACAGCCTGACCGCAGCCCTGGCTTCGCTCAAACAGCCGGCCAACGACCTGATGAAAAGCCAGACGGCGTTTTCGCAGTACAGCGGCGGCTGGTTCGGTTCGTTGACCAATCTGAACAATACCACGATGTACATCTACCGGGCCGACGTGCCCGATACGTTGCGCATGCAGGGCACACCGATAGACCCGCTCACCACGAACATCCCGGTAGTATCCGGCTGGAACTGGATCGGGTATGTGCCCAATTACGCATTGCCGATCAACGACGCGTTGTCGTCCCTGCCTGCGCAGATCGGCGACGTAGCCAAGAGCCAGTTCGCTTTTGCGCAATACATCAACCCGGCCTTCGGCTGGGTGGGCAATTTGAAATACCTGTCGCCGCCCAACGGCTACCAAATCAAACTGGCGAATCCCGGAACGTTGACCTACCCGCCGCCGCCCAGTCCTTTCGGCGGCAAAAATCCGGTGCAGGCCCGCGGGGAAGCGCCGCCTGCGAGCTACTGGACGGTGAATCCGACACAATATGAGCACAGCAGTACGCTAATCGGCATGTTGCGCGCCAACGGATCCAATGTCACCACGAGCAACATGGAACTGGGCGCCTTCGCCGGCGCTGAAGTGCGCGGGTCCGCGCAGGCGATCTATATCGAACCACTGGACGCACACCTGTTTTTCCTGACCACCTACGCCAATACGGCGGGCGAACTGCTGCGTTTCAAACTGTACGACGATGAGACCGGCACAGTGCATGACCTGACGGAAACGATGTTCTTCTCGCCCGACCTGCACCAGGGCAGTATTGAAACCCCGGTGCCGTTTGAATGGCTGACCACGGGCACAGACATGAGCCTGGAGGACGAGCGGGCATTCGACGTTCAGCCCAACCCGTTCAGCCGCGAAACGACGCTGCAATTTGTTTTGCCGAAGGCAGAAGAGGTGACGCTCACGATCACCGACGCGCAGGGCCGCGAGGTGCTGCGCCGTCCGGTTTCGGCGGTTGCCGGGCTGAACACGACGATCTGGAACGGCCGTTCGGATACGGGTTCGTGGTTGAGTAGTGGGGTGTACATGGTGCGTTTGCAGACGGAAGCGGGGAGTGTGAGCAGGAAGGTGGTGTTGCAAAGGTTGCCGTGAAGGGGGATTTGGCCATTTGGTCATTTGGTCATTTGGTCATTGGTCATTTGGTCATTAGGCCATTGGTCATTAGGTCATTGAGGCATATAGCCTAATGTGCCCTAATGTGTACTAAAGTGGTTCAAAAATCCCGCTCTACGGACGAATCTGCGAGCGGCAAACTGCGGTGGCCCGTCCTAGATCGGACAGGTTCCTTCGGAATGACAAACGTAGCGCGCCAGACGCAGCGCGGACGAATTTTCACAAAATAACAAAAGAGCCTCCGAAGCAAAATTCGCTTCGGAGGCTCTTTTGTTGATAACCGCATCCGGCTTTCGGGGATATATTGGCTGTTGCAAAAAAATCACTTTGCTTTGTAGCACTTTTTCAGCCCGATTCTTAGATATCAATGCCGCGATACGAACGCGTTAGCCTGTTATTGATCTGCTGCATATTGCAGCAAATTGCCTTTGGGCAGTCCCAGAGTCTGGACGAACGGGCCTTCCACGCGATGTCCGATGCCGGGCGCTTCCGTTTTGTGCATGATTTTTCCTTTGCGAAAATGGACTCGGCTACTGCGCATCAAGTATTGAAGCGCTTACGAGAGCTCAGTTTGGAAGAAAAAGATACCCGCGCTTTACTGGCGGTACTTTATCGCCGCTACACGGAGCGCGTCTTGTTAAACCCTCGGGACAGCGAGTTACGAATAAATAACTTTATTGCCGCGTTGGCCGAAATGGAAGCAGCAGCCAGACAGGACGGCTTCGATGTAGAGGAGGTAGCCGGGCGTTTTTATCTCAAATACATGGAGTTTGTAAACCGGGGATTTCCCCGCGAAAAGATGTACGTCGAAATCCAGCGGACTTTTGAAAAAATGAAGGCATTGGGGTTCGATCAATTCGGGGATTACGATTATGAATTTATTTTACGGTACTGCTGCAAGTTCATGTGGGACATGGAGGACTACGAAGAGGCATACCGGTATTTATCTGTTGCCGAACATGTTATACAGCCTCTCCCTAAAAACCAATTACATTATACTACTGTGCTCAATCTTCTTCGAATCTACTGGCAGGAGCAAAAAAAGGACTTTCCCAAAGCCATCGAATATGCACAGAAGATCAGGCATTTTAATCAGAACGTTCAGGACGAAGACCCAAAACAACACTGGAGAAGCCGGTTTTGGCAAGGATTTTCGCTGCTCAGCATCGCTGAAATGCGCCTCGAACAGGGCGACACCGCGGGGGTGGAGTCTTATGCGGATGCGGGTTATGCGTGGGCAAAAAGGGAAGAGGCCAACACCGATATCTATGCCTACATAGCCGAATACGAGGCGTTGAATGTCTATGTAGCCATCAAAATGGCGCTTGGCAAACTGGATCAGGCAGGTATGCTCCTGCAACGCGCTGCCGGGATAAAAGAAAAAATTGGCAACGGGTGGAAGATAAAAGTCTTCAAACACATCAAATTCTACGAAAACTACGCTCGCTACTACGAGATGCGGGGCAATGCCCCCGGAGTCCTGCGGTTCTCTAAACTCGCCGCAGTATTGCAGGATAGTTTTGACCAGCGCAACCAAATCCAGAAATACGAATTCATCAAACAACGCCTCGAAGCCGAAAAATACGCCGCCAAACTCCAGTTGGTGGAGAGCGAAAAAGAACTGCAAAAACTGCTGCGCAACGCCGCTTTCATCATCCTGGCGCTCGTGCTGCTGCTGATGTACGCCTGGTTTCACCGCCAGCGCTACCTGCGCCGGCAAAAGCAAGCAGAACTGGCAACCGCCCAAAACGACCTGTCGGTCATGGTGAACCACTTTCGGGAAAAAGCCGATCTGGTGGAAAACCTGCGCACGGAACTGCAACGCTTTTCCGCTGCCGGCGAACAAAGCCGATACCTCGAACAACTCTTCGGCAGCACCATCCTCACCGAAGAAGACTGGCAGCGCTTCCGGGCAGTATTTGAAAAAGCTTTCCCCGGATTTATAGACGATCAAAAAGCCTTGTACCCGGGCCTCACCCCCGGCGAACTGCGCTACCTCGTTTTGGAAAAACTCCAACTCAGTACCCGCGAAATGGCGCGTATGCTCGGGGTGTCGGACAACACCGTGCGGCAAAAGCGGGCGCGGCTGCGGCGGAAGGGGAACCCCAGCCCCAGTCCCACCCCCAACCCCTAAAGGGGAGTTGATCGTGGGCTAAAATAGCCGGACACGTTTCCATTACCCCGCGATCACCCCCCTTTAGGGGCTGGGGGTGAAAATGTCACGCTTTTGTCACGCCCTTTTTCTACCCTATTCCAATCCTTTTTGCCTCCTTTGCGCTCGCAGGATGCGCGCATCAAGTACAAGCCAAGGCACAGCACCCCTTCCCCGCAAAGAAAATGCTGCGCCTTTGCCTGGTTCAGGTACCCCTGATCGCTATACTGTTTTTACGGCGTACGCCGCTTTAATATATTTTAAATCATCGATTCTCATGAAAAAGGATTTTTCCATCGCGCACCCCGGCGCCGGTATCGCCCTGCAAAAGGCTCCCCTCTTCACCCTGCTCTTCCTTTTTGCGATGCAGGTACTTTCCGCCCAAACCTGGACAGGCGCCGTCAACACCGATTGGAACACACCCGGCAACTGGTCGGGGGGAGCCGTCCCGCTGGCGACGGGTTCTGTCACCATCCCAGATGTGGCTAACGACCCCGTTCTTAGCGGGGCCGCTGCCACTAAAAAGGTTACGATGCAAGTGGGCAGTAGTCTCATAGTAGCCGCCGGCGGGTCGCTGGCGATTTCAGGTGCCGCCGGCAGAGGATTTGATATTTTCGGCACAGTAGAGAACAATGGAACGATCAGCATCAACGACAACAGTCAGTTTTACGGGCTAGACCTGCGTGGGGGCGGTTCTTTTACCAACAAGGGGACGCTCCAAATCGGGAACACAGGAAATATCCCTAGTTCTGGTATTCATAACGAAGGCACTTTTGTGAACGAAAGCGGAACCATTACCATTGACCGTACGGGAAATTTAACTGGTGCGCTCATAAATTATGCTTCCTTCACCAACAAGGCCTCCATCACCATCGGAGGGATTGCCCAAATTTTAGGCTACGGTTTGTGGTCGGAGGAAGGCCTTTTTGTAAACGAAGGAGGGGGGAACATCACGATTGATCGGGTAGCAAGAAGTGGGCTGCTCCTCCAAAATCCACAAGGCTTTACGAATAAAGGTTCCATCAGTATCGGCGCTATTTTAGGAAGCATCGGCGAAAACGGCATTAGGTGCGTCGGCTCTAGTTTGCGAAATGATCCCTGTGGGAAGATATCGCTTTTCGACAATGTGATCAGTTCCTCCACGGCTGTCATCACCAATGCCGGCCTCTTCACGATCAACACTGCCGCTGCGCATACCAACAACGGCGCCTTCACCAACAACGGCATCCTTGAGTACCCGCAGGGCAGCCCCGTGCCAAATGTTACGAACAACGATCTCATCGTGGCGCCGATCACCTCGAACTGCCCGTTTTTCCCAAATGCTTTGCAAAAAGGTGGCGCACTCAGCTTTACTGTCGGCAGCACCTGGTACCAGGACCAGGCGTTGAGCATACCCGCGGGTACCTACAACCAGGCTTCGAATACGTTTACGCCAACCAACCTGCCGTTGGGCGTCAGCACCCTGTATTGTTCTATTGCAGACGACGTCCATCCCTGCCCCCGAACGGTTTCCATAAAGGTGACGCAAGGTACGGGCACGGATGTTACCCCGCCCAACATCACCTGCCCGGCCAACATCAGCATCGACAACAATCCGGTATGCAGTGCCGTAGTAAACTACGCTACACCGACGGCTACGGACAATTGTTCAGTGCCATCCGTCGTATTGCAAAGCGGCCTGCCCTCCGGCGCTGTTTACCCGGTAGGAACGACAACCAATGTCTGGAAGGCCACCGATGCCGTTAACCTCACCAGTACCTGCTCCTTCGAGGTGACCGTGACATTGAGCAACAACAATAACACCCCGCCCGCCATCACCTGCCCCACATCGGCGCCGGTACTTACAGCCGACGACAATTGCCAGGCCTTGCTCGGCGACTACGCCGGCCTGGCGAACTTCAGCGGTAGCTGCGTGCAGCAAATCCCTGCCCCAGGCACGGCCGTAAATCCCGGTACGGTGGCCGTACACCTGACGGCGTACAACGACGCCGGCCAGGAAGCCGACTGCGTATTCAATGTATCCATCACCGGCAGCTGCGGAGGTGGTAATTAGGGCCTCAAAAGAAGTAATCCATTTATCGCTACCAATGGCGCCAGAAGACCTGACACTCTAATCACAGTAATTTTTAAATCTCGTCTCTCATGAAGAAAACATCTACGCTCCTGATGCTCGCCTTGCTGCTGGGCATGTTCAGTTTAGCTGCGCCCGCGCTGCTGGCACAGGCCTCGCTCTCTGTACAAGGCGTTTTGAGCAAATCCGACGGCACCGCCGTGGATGATGGCGATTATTCCATGACCTTTAAATTATGGACGACCCAAACCGGCGGCACGGCGGTGCATACCGAAAGCATCCAGGAGGTCGAAACCATCGGGGGG
>CAUJEY010000027.1 GCA_963169325.1 Bacteroidota bacterium | reverse complement strand
CCGGGTGACGTAAAAAAAACTGTCCAGGTTGGTATGCAGCACGTCGTGCCACTGGTCGTCGGTCATCCAGTACATCAGGCTGTCCTGGCGAATACCGGCGTTGTTGATCAGCACTTCGATGACATCGTCCGGGCGGGTTTCGATCCAGGCGCCGAGGATTTGTTTCACCGCGTCGCGGTCGGCGACATCAAATTGTAGCAGTTCGCCATTTCCGCCTTTATCTCGGATCGCTTGCAGGGTTTCGGCGGCGGCCGCGTTGTTGTCTTTAAAGTTGACTAAAATGGCGTAGCCCATCTCAGACAGGGTCAGGCTTACCGCCCGTCCGATTCCTCTTGACCCACCTGTTACCAGTGCGTATTTCACGGTGTTTTGTTTTAAATCCTATCCCCAAACTAATAAAACAGGTTAATGTTTGAAGTCTGTAAAAATTTTCTGACGGCAGCGATTTCCTTGTACCTGGGCAGGTCGGTGGCGCTCACGTGGAACAAGGCGCTGATATCGCGGTAAATTTGTTGCGAAATGCCGGACAGCCGATCTGCATTTTTGAGATAATCAACGGCTTGTGTGACGGCTATCGCTTGAATGGCCAGCACTTCGAACGTATTTTCGATCACTTTCCGGGTCATCAACGCGGCATTGCAGCCCATGCTCACCACATCCTGGTTGTCGTTGTTGTTGGGGATACTGTGCAGGTACATGGGGAACGACAGGGTTTGGTTCTCGGCTACCGTGGAAGTGGCCGTGAATTGCATGCCCTGCAAACCGAGGTTCAAGCCCAGCCGGCCGGTATTGATAAAAGGCGGTAGTTTTTGGTTCAGCCGGTCATTGAGCAGGAAATTGAGTTGGCGCTCGGAAAGCATCGAGAGTTTGGTCACTGCGATTTTGAGTTTATCCATTTCCAGGGCTACGTAATCGCCGTGAAAATTGCCGCCATGATAGATATTCTGTTGCAGGTGGTCGACCACCGGGTTGTCACTCACGGAGTTTAGTTCGTCCACCACCACGGTTTCGGCCTGCAGCCAGGTATCCAGTATCGGGCCGAGAATTTGGGGGACGCAGCGCAGCGAGTAGTATTCCTGCACTTTGTCGTCGAGCACTTCTTCTTCGATCTGGTTTTGGTAGTGGTGTTCCGGCCGTTTGCGGATCAGGTGGCTGTCGGCCAGCATCCGGTTCATGGCGTCGGCTACCCGATTTTGTCCGCGATGGGCTTTTACGCCGTTTAGTTCGGGGGAAAAATGGTCGTCGAAAGCTTCCATCAGTTCGTTGGTCATGGCGGAAAGCATGATCATCCAGTCGACGAGTTTTTTGGCCAGGATCAGGTTGACGAGCCCAATGCCGGTCATGGCCGAGGTGCCGTTGATGACCGCCAGCCCTTCCCGGATATGAATGGCCAGGGGGGCGAGGCCGAAACGTTGAAAAATTGCGGCCGCCGGCTGCACTTCCCCGTCCAGCAGCACCTCTCCTTCGCCGATGAGGTTGAGGGCCAGATGGGCGAGTTGCACGAGGTCGCCACTGGCGCCCACGCCGCCGTGTTCGAAGATGCAGGGGGAAATATCGTGGTTCAAAAAGGCTTGCAGCAGCAACAGGGTATCGGCATGGATACCGGAATAACCTTTGAGCAGGGAATTAAGCCGGGCCAGCAGCACCGCCCGGGCGTGCAGAGGCGTGAACAGGTTGCCGGCGCCCGAAGCATGGCTCCGGATGAGGTTGAGTTGCAACTGGCGCTGGTCGGCCGGACTGATCCGGTACTGGGCCATAGGCCCGAAGCCGGTACTGATCCCGTAAATTAACTTATTGGCGGAAAATTCGGTCAGGAATTGAAAATTATCCGCCACCCGCCGGAGCGCGTCAGGGGCTAGTTCGACTGGTTGTTGTTGAAATAAAATGGCCTCGCAATCCTCCAAAGTAAGCCTTCGATCACCTAATACCATCATGCAGGAAGGAAAATTTGCGCGAAGATAGGGGAAAAGTGGAAAAGGGTAGAGTCGGGCTTGAAATGTGGCAGATTTACTCGAAGCGGAAGCGGGAATCGAGGACGAATAACCGTAATTCACAAAGTTCTGCATGTACGGATAGCAGAAACCCCTAATTTCGCCCCTGCTAACTACCCGCCGATGTTTAAAAAATTATTGCCGTTACTTTTCATCCCCCTCTTCCTTCAACACTGCACCCACCGCACCGCCATGACCAGCTTTACCATCCCGTTCGAGTCGAATCCCAACCAAACCCTCACCTACGCCGAAGCCATCGCCTGCTACGAAAAAATGGCCGCCGCTTACCCAAAACTTCTCAAATTAACGACCGAAGGCGGCACCGACAGCGGCTATCCGCTCCATGTAGCGGTACTGTCGAAAGACGGCGAATTCGACCCGGTGAAAATCCGGCAGTCGGGCCGGCGTATCCTATTGATCAACAACGGTATTCACCCCGGCGAGCCGGAAGGTATCGACGCCACTATATTATTACTGCGCGACCTGCTGTCCAAACCGGAGCGTCAAACCGTGCTGGAACACCTGGTTATCGTGGTGATCCCGGTGTACAACGTCGACGGCTGCCTGAACCGCAATTCGTTCAGCCGCGCCAACCAGGACGGCCCGGAGTCCTACGGTTTCCGGGGCAACGCCCGCAACTACGACCTCAACCGCGATTTTGTGAAATGCGACTCGCGCAACGCCCAAACCTTCAACCGGATTTTCCGCAGCTGGATGCCCGATGTGTTTGTAGACAATCACTGTAGCAATGGCGCCGATTACCAATACGCCATGACCCTCATCGCCACGCAGCACAACAAACTGGAGGCGCCGTTGGGCGATTTTTTACAAGCCACCATGCTGCCCTATCTCTACGGCAACATGAAAAAGAAAGGCTGGGAAATGACGCCTTACGTAGATGGCCCCGGCGAAACGCCCGATGCCGGCATCGAGGGTTTTTGCGACTATGGGCGCTTCTCCACCGGCTACGCCGCCCTGTGGAATACAATCGGTTTTATGCCCGAAACACACATGCTCAAGCCGTTTAAAGACCGGGTTTGGAGTACCTACGCGTTTATGGACGTTGTGCTGAACTTCATACAGGAACACCAAGAAGCCCTCAGCAAAGCCCGCGCGACGGCTTTCGAGCGCACCCGCAGCAAGGCGGAATTCACCCTCGACTGGAAAATGGACCGAAATGTCCGGGATTCGCTCACGTTTAAGGGATATGCCGCCAAATACAAACCTTCGGAGGTATCCGGCCTCCCGCGCCTCTGGTACGACCGCTCGGAACCCTACGAAAAAACGATTCCGTACTACAATACCTTTGTTCCGGCCTTGACGGTAAACAAACCGGTGGCCTACCTGATTCCA
>CAUJEY010000026.1 GCA_963169325.1 Bacteroidota bacterium | reverse complement strand
TCGGGACGCCGCTGCCGTGCGCGAGGGTGGTGGATCGGTCGGTTATATAATGCTTTTTTGTTGTGCTGTGGGGCTAATTTTTAATCCGCCTCTACACCGGGCTAATAAAAAATACCCCCCACATACAATCAATTTTTTAGTGCCGGCAAATTGAACAGATGTACAGAATTCCGACCATCGTTGCATTCGTGCACTTCCCCCAGAACAACTCAAGCCTTGCGTACAAATTCCGATTTCAAACCCATGGCGCCAAAGCCCTCGATTTTGCAGTCAATGTTGTGGTCACCGTCCGTGAGGCGGATATTTTTCACTTTTGTGCCGGCTTTCACGGGCCTGGGCATCCCTTTCACGGGCAGGTCTTTGATGACGATGACCGAGTCGCCGTTGAGCAGTTCGTTGCCGTTCGAGTCAACAACTTTGAGGCCTGGCGCATCGCTCGTGGCAGCTTCCGCCGCCGGGTCCCACTCGTGGAAACACTGCGAACAAGCCATTAAACCTTCGTTTTCGTAGGTCAGATCAGATTGGCAATTGGGGCAGATGTGTGTTGCTGACATTTATTTTTTTTTCGTTATTTTTTAATAAAAGTGCTTTAGTGCCAGGGCCCCTTATGTGTCAGAAAGGCTATGGCTAAAAATGAAACGAACAACACCAGTAGTACGGCAGGTAGGCCGGCAATCAGGCGGCGCTACTGCTACTTCCCATGACAATGCTTGTATTTCTTACCGCTTCCACACGGACACAAATCATTGCGCCCCACTACTTTTTCCTTCACGATAGGCTGTACACGCTGCACCGGGCCGTTGTGACCGGCCGATTGGGCGGCGCGCTGCGCGGCGGCCTGGGCCTCGGTCATCTGTTGCTCGTTGTTGGTGCGCAGGCGTTGCCGGCTTGCGGCTTCCTGGGCACGGCGGGTCGCCTCGGCGCGCTGCGCCTGTTGTACCGCATTTTCGTCGGCCAGGGCTAAGGAACCTTTGAGCAAGAAAGAGGTAACGCTCGAATTGATATGGCCGATCAGGCTTTCAAAGAGGTTATACGCCTCCATTTTGTAGATCACCAGCGGGTCTTTTTGTTCGAAAGACGCGCCCTGAACGGACTCTTTCAGGTCGTCCACATTGCGGAGGTGTTCCTTCCAGGCATCATCGATGAGGGCCAGCGTGGCTACTTTCTCGACGTCGTGCATGATACTTTTACCGTTGGAATGAAGGGCTTCCTCCATATCGGCGCTGATATTGAGGCCGAGACTACCATCGGTAAAAGGAACCACGATGCGCTTATAACGCTGTCCTTCACGGGCATGTACGTCTTTGATAATCGGCAACAGCCGGTCGGAAACCTGCTGGCGCTTGCGGGAATAGATATCGAACACCTGATCCTGGAAGGTTGCCAGCACGGTGTTGGCCGGGGCACTTTTGAACCAGGCCGGGTCCATTTCGGGGTCTACCCCGATGACTCGGATAGCGTCGAGGCGGAACGTTTCGAAATCGCCGCCCTCGCGATGCACCTGCACCAATTCGGACGTAATAGAAAGGAACGCGTTGTTGATATCCACTGCCAGCCGGTCGCCGAAGAGGGCATTGCGGCGTTTGGTATAAATGGCCTCGCGCTGGATGTTCATCACGTCGTCGTACTCCAACAGGCGTTTGCGAATGCCAAAGTTATTTTCCTCTACTTTTTTCTGTGCGCGTTCGATGGATTTGGTTACCATTGAGTGCTGGATCACGTCGCCTTCTTTATGGCCCATTTTGTCCATCAGGCCGGCGATACGCTCGCTCTGAAACAGGCGCATGAGATTGTCTTCGAGCGACACGTAGAATTGAGAGGAACCGGGGTCGCCCTGACGGCCTGCACGGCCGCGCAACTGGCGGTCGACACGCCGGCTTTCGTGGCGCTCGGTACCGATGATGGCTAAGCCGCCGGCGGCTTTCACGCCAGGGCCGAGTTTGATGTCGGTACCCCGGCCGGCCATGTTGGTGGCAATGGTCACCTGACCGGTCAAGCCGGCTCCGGCCACAATCTCGGCCTCGCGCTGGTGCTGCTTGGCGTTCAATACGTTGTGGTCGATGCCACGGCGCTGGAGCAGGCGGGATAATAATTCGGAAATTTCCACCGAGGTGGTACCTACCAGACAGGGGCGGCCGGCTTCACGCAATTTTACAATGTCGTCAATGACGGCGTTGTATTTCTCCCGCGCAGTTTTGTACACGAGGTCTTCACGGTCGTCGCGCACGATATTGCGGTTGGTCGGGATGACCACCACGTCGAGTTTGTAAATGTCCCACAATTCCTTGGCTTCGGTCTCAGCCGTACCGGTCATACCGGCGAGTTTGTGGTACATCCGGAAATAGTTCTGGAGCGTGACGGTAGCGTATGTTTGGGTGATTTCGCCCACCTTCACATTTTCCTTGGCTTCGAGGGCCTGGTGCAACCCGTCGGAGTAGCGGCGGCCTTCCATGACGCGGCCGGTTTGCTCGTCCACGATTTTGACTTCGCCCTCCGGGGTAACGATGTATTCGTTGTCTTTTTCAAAAATGGTATACGCCTTCAACAGTTGTTGTACAGCGTGTACGCGGCGGCTTTTCACCCCATAGTCCTGCGAAAGGCGTTCTTTGGCTTCCGTTTTCTGATTGTGATCCAGTTCGGGATTCTGGTCGATTTTCACTAGTTCGGTGCCGATATCCGGCATGATGAAAAAATCCGGTTCATTGCTAAAACGGCTGAGGAAGTCCACGCCTTTTTCGGCCAGTTCCACACTCCGTGTTTTTTCTTCAATGACAAACAACAATTCGCGGTCCACTTCGGGCATACGTTTGTTGTTTTCCTGCATATAGTAGTCCTCGGTTTTTTGCATCAGCACTTTCACGCCTTCTTCGCTCAAAAATTTGATAAGCGGGCGATATTTTGGCAATGCGCGGTGGGCGCGGAGCAGTGCCTTGCCAGCCTGGCCTTCTTCCACACCTGTTTTTCCTTCGGCATATAGTTTTTTGGCCTCCGCCAAAAACTGGCTGGCGAGTTTGCTTTGTTCCTCGAACAGGCGCTTGACGTTGGGATTCAGGTCGACAAACTCCTGGTCTTCAGCGCCCCTGGTAACCGGGCCGGAGATAATCAGCGGTGTCCGGGCATCGTCAATCAACACGGAGTCGACCTCGTCCACGATGGCGTAGTGGTGTTTGCGCTGTACGAGTTCGTCGGGACTGATAACCATATTGTCGCGCAGGTAATCGAAGCCGAATTCGGCATTGGTGCCGAAGATTATGTCGCACTTATACGCCTGGATACGTTCGGGAGAGTGTGGCCGGTATTTGTCGATACAATCAACCGTTAGCATCAGGAATTCGTAGATGGGGCCCACCCACTCCTGGTCGCGCCGGGCGAGGTAATCGTTCACGGTTACGATGTGTACGCCTTCGCCCGATACGCCGTTCAGATATGCCGGCAGCGTGGCCACGAGGGTTTTGCCCTCGCCGGTGGCCATCTCGGCTATTTTCCCGTCGTGCAACACCATACCGCCGATGAGCTGCACGTCGTAGTGGATCATGTTCCAGGTGACTTCGGCGCCGGCGGCGCCCCAGCTGTTTTTCCAAATAGCCTTATCGCCTTCAATGCTGACGTACTTTTTGTTCGGCTGGGCGGCCAGGTCACGGTCGTGTCCGGTGGCCGTCACGGTGAGGGTTTCGTTGTGGAAAAACCGGCGGCTGGTTTCTTTCACCACGGCAAATGCTTCGGGCAGGATGTCGAGCAGGGCCTCTTCGAGTGCCTTGTCGCGTTGTTTGCGCAGCTCGTCCACTTCTTTGAAAAGGTCTTCTTTTTCATTGAAGTCTTCGGCGTCGATGGCCTGCTGGTTGACGACTACTATTTCGGCATCAATCGTGGCTAAGTATTCGCGGATACGCTCCCGAAATTCGAGTGTTTTGTTCCGGAGTTCGTCGTTCGACAGGTTTTGGTACTGCTCGAAGTGGCGGTTGATTTCGACAACATTAGCCTCGTATTTGCCAATGTCGCGCTCTTGTTTGGTGCCGAATATTTTTTTAAGTAAGCCTAACATCTTGATTGAATAGGTTGGAAGGTTTGAAGGTTTAGGGGTTTGGGGGTTTGGGGGTTTGGGGGTTTGAGGGTTTGAGGGTTTGAGGGTTTCTGGTTTGAAGGTTCCTGGTCGGCAAAAACCGTCTAACCAGCAATCCTCGAACCTTCTAACTCTCAAACCTTCAAACCGTCAAACCATCAAACCCTTTTATTTTCAAAAGAGGTGCAAAGATACGATTTTGGTTCATGGGCAAAGGTTGGGTTCTGCACATTTCATTCCAGCCGGATGAAAATGGCAAATTTTGCCAAAATGGCAGAAATGCAGGCAAGGTGCATGAAAAGGTGGCAGCGTTAGAACAAAAGCCCGCCAGTTTTAATCTTGGCTGCATCTGTCCAACCCCATCCTTGTGTAGAACCGCTTATCCGGCAAATGTTTGCGCAGATGCCGTGCTGGGCTCCCGGCGAACTCGAGGGCAAACCGGTTCGCACCCGAATGACCTTACCAATACGGTTGTGCTTACACTAAGGCAGAATGCTCTGTGCATTATCTTGATTCTAGCCGATTTCTGTTCACCCGAATCAGATAAAAAACAAACAACACCTGCGCTACCAAAAACGTCAGTATAAGGATGGCCAAGGCTATGTTGGCCTCCTCCCAATACCGCAACTGATCCGCTTGAAAATACCGTTTCGGGCTGTCTAAGCGCCTCGTTTCCAGAATTTGCAGGTAGATAAACATCACGATGCTAAACAACACGGAAACGGCAAGGTGCAGGATTTTTACCCGACGGGGAAAGTCGCGTCTGCTGTGGTCGATCCAAACATGTATCACACCAATTAATATCAGGAAAAGCGCCAGGCCCAGCATAAACTGCCAGATGCGCATCGATATGTTAATACCGCCGGATTGAATCTCCATGCTACCTCTGAAGCCGGTAAGTACATCCGTGATCAACACGGCAGCGGCAATCCAAACATAGAAATAGCGAAGCAGGTAGGTGGAATACGGCATGGCTGCGGTGAAATGGCTGTTTAAAAAAAATTGATTTGGTGATGGTTATATTTTTCAAATTTGGCGCTTCCTGGCAACCAACTGGCTTGCAAAAATGCGAATAGTTTTCGGCTAAACAATCCACGGCCCACTCTGTTAAAGGGGCAAGCACCAGCCAGAAACCTTCTAACCAGGAACCTTCTAACCCCTTTCTAGCCAGAAACCTTTGTAACTATAAACAGCATGCCCACTACCTGGTACGACAGTATCATCTCGAAAATAGAACCCGCCTCGCCCAACGTCAAACGCTTTTGGCTCGAAAACCCGAATGGAGACCGGCCCGATTTCCAGGCAGGGCAGTTTATCACCATGGACCTGCCTATCGGCGACAAACGCCTGCAACGCTGGCGCAGTTATTCCATCGCCAGCGCCCCGGATGATGACCCCAACGCACTGGAATTCTGCATTGTACGCGCGCCAGACGGCCTGGCATCCCATTATTTGTTCGATGAAGTAAAACCCGGAACTCCCGTTCGCTGGAAAGGCCCGGAGGGTGGATTCGTGCTGCCGGAAATACTCGACAAAGACCTGGTTTTTATTTGCACGGGCACTGGCATAGCCCCTTTTCGAAGCATGCTGCGCGATCTGCACCATTCCGGCAAACCGCATCGCAATATTCACCTCATTTTCGGCGCCCGTGTGGAGGCAGATATTTTATATCGTGAAGAATTCGAGGAACTGGCCCGAACGATGCCCGGATTTAAATACGATGTGGCTTTGTCGCGCCAGGCCGATTGGCCCGGCTACCAGGGGTACATCCATCAGATCTACCTGAAACACTATGCCGAAAAACGGCCCGATATAGATTTTTACCTCTGCGGATGGAGTAATATGATCGACGAAGCGGTAGCCAATTTGCTGGTCAAACTGGGCTACGAACGGGCACAAATACACTACGAGTTATACGGATGATCCTGCGCGCTGCGCGCAGAAACCAACAGATTTATAAGGAAACGCCTAAACCGCCGGCCCCTGCTCAAATACGATTATCATTGGCGAATGTCCAAGAACGCGGGTAATGACTAATGACGCCCAATGACGCTCAATGACGAAATGACGCCCAATGACGAGCAATGACGAAATGACGCCCAATGACGCCCAATGACGAAATGACGAGTAAAATGACTCTTTTCGACGTATACGCCCTCCAGCCCATCCGCATCACCAAAGGCGCAGGCGCCTGGGTTTGGGATGACCAAAACAACCGCTACCTCGATATGTACGGCGGCCACGCGGTCATCTCCATCGGTCACAGCCACCCGCATTGGGTGGAGCGGATCGAAACGCAGCTGCGGCAACTGGCCTTCTACTCCAATTCGGTACACCTGCCCTTGCAAACCGAACTTGCCGAAAAACTGGGACAACTCAGCGGTAAGGAAAACTTCCGTTTGTTTCTCTGCAATTCCGGCGCCGAAGCCAACGAAAACGCGCTGAAACTGGCCTCGTTTCATACCGGCCGGAAAAAAGTACTGGCCTTCCAGCGGGCCTTTCACGGGCGTACCTCGCTGGCCGTGGAAGCGACGGATAACCCGGCCATCGTGGCGCCTGTAAATCGCACCGGCAATATTGTATTCGCTCCGTTGAATGACCTCGCTGCTTTAGAGCAGGCTTTTACCGAACACGAGTTTGCTGCCGTCATTGTGGAGGGCATTCAGGGCGTGGGCGGTATCCGGGTGGCCGAACCGGCGTTTTTACAACGTATCCGCGCCCTCTGCACGCAACACGGCGCCGTGTTTATTGCCGACAGCGTACAGTGCGGCTACGGGCGCAGCGGGCAGTTCTTCTCGCACGACCATGCCGGCGTGGAGGCCGATCTCTACACCGTGGCCAAAGGTATGGGCAATGGTTTCCCCGTGGCGGGTGTATTGATCGCGCCGCAGTTTCAGGCTAAACACGGCCTGCTGGGCACCACCTTCGGCGGCAATCCACTGGCTTGCGCAGCCGCCCTGGCTGTGCTGGAAGTGATCGGGCAGGAAAAATTGATAGAAAATGCGGCCCGGCTGGGACAGTATTTGCTGGATGAATTATCACGTTTTCCGGTCATCCTAAACGTGCGTGGCGCCGGACTCATGATCGGCTTTGATGTGCCCGATTCACACGCCGACCTGCGCCAAAACCTCTTGTTTCAGCACCATATTTTTACCGGCGAGGCCAAAGGCAATGTTATTCGGCTGTTGCCTTCGCTGGCGCTGACCCGGGAAGAGGCGGATTTGTTTTTGGAAAAATTGATGGCGGCAATAAGTGCAGGGTAAATTATGTTTCTTGGCATATCGTCCTGCTTTTGTCGAAATATTGGAACCGATTTATCTGCCGTTAGTGGAACTTTGCCCGTCAAAACAACACTTGTTATGCCGACCATTCCACCGTATTTATCCGAGCCATTTGTGCTGACAGATGACCAGATCCGCTCGTTCCGCGAAAATGGATTTATCAAAATCAAAAACGTATTGCCGCCGGAATTGCTCGAACACCTCGATCAAACCATCACCCGGGAAGTGATACGGCTGAACACCCAACACCTGCCGCTTGCGGAACGGGATACCTACGGCAAGGCATTTTTACAAGTCATGAATATCTGGAAACAGTCGGAGCCGGCGAAAGAGATCGTGTTCAGCCGTCGTTTGGCCCAAATAGCAGCCGACTTGATGGGCGTCAGCGGCGTTCGCCTGTACCACGACCAGGCCCTGTACAAAGAGGCCGGCGGCGGCCACACACCCTGGCATGCCGACCAATATTACTGGCCGCTGGCCACCGACAAAACCGTAACCGTTTGGATACCCTTGCAGGCAACGCCGCTGGAAATGGGCCCGCTGGAGTTCAGCGCCAAAAGCCATGCGATGAATACCGGGCGCAATCTGGAAATCAGCGACGAAAGCGAAGCAATGCTGGGCGAAAAACTGGCGGAAGCGGGTTTCGAGCACGTCGTAGAGCCTTTCGATGCCGGGGAAGTCAGTTTTCACAGCGGCTGGCTGTACCACCGCGCCGGCGCCAATCGCTCGGGCGCCATGCGCAAGGTGATGACTATGATCTACATGGATAAAAACATGATCCTGAAAAACCCTGAAAACTCAAATCAGTTGGATGACTGGAATGCCTGGTGCCCCGGAGCGAAGGTAGGCGAAGTAGTGAATACGCCGCTGAACCCGGTTTTGTATGAAAAGGCCGGGCTTGTTTTTTCAGATTAATACGACCTTTAGGGGCTTTTTGTAACACCGCTAAATTCTGGTCTTATGCTGTTCAAATACCCGGTGCTGTTTTTCTTTATGCTTCTGTTGGGACAAAGCCCCCTCCTCGCCCAATCGTCCAAAGCCGCTGATCGCCAACCGCCAAAATGGGCCGCCGACGCCATCTGGTATCAGATTTTTGTAGAACGTTTCGCCAACGGCGACCGGGCCAACGACCCGACACCGAACGACATCCAGGCTTCCACCGATTTTTTCGCCCTGCCGCAGGACTGGGCCCTCACCCCCTGGACGCAGGACTGGTACCGGCAGGAATCCTGGGCTGCCACCACCGGCCGGCCGCTGAACGAAACCCTGTTTTTTCGCCGCTACGGCGGTGATTTGCAGGGCGTACTCGGCAAACTGGATTATCTGAAGGACCTCGGCATCACGGCCATTTATTTCAATCCGCTCAACGACGCACCTTCCTCGCACAAATACGACGCCCGGAGTTACCATCATATCGATGTGAACTTCGGCCCCGACCCCGAGGGCGACAAAAAAATAATCGCCGCAGAAAGCCCCAATGACCCGGCCACCTGGAAATGGACCGCCGCCGACAAATTGTTCCTGAAAATCGTACAGGAGGCGCACCAGCGCAATATCCGCGTGGTGGTGGATTACTCCTGGAACCACACCGGCGCGGAGTTCTGGGCCTGGAAAGATATCCTGGAAAACCAGCAGCGCTCGGCCTACAAAGACTGGTACGAAATCTTCGCTTTCGACGATCCGGCCACGCCGGCAAACGAATTCCGGTACCAGGGCTGGGCCAATGTGAACAGCCTGCCGGAGATCAAAAAAGTAGATGTGCCGGTGCCTCGCGTCTCGGGACATCCGTACGAGGGCAATATCCACTCCGGTTTCAAAGCGCATATTTTCGCCGTCACCCGGCGCTGGCTTGCCCCCGACGGCGACCCCTCGAAAGGTATCGACGGCTACCGGCTCGACGTGGCCGACCAGATTCCGCTTCAATTCTGGCGCGAGTTGCGCCGGGAAGTCAAAGCCGTGAAGCCGGATGCGTATTTGGTAGGCGAAATCTGGTGGGAAAAATGGCCGAATGACCTGATGAACCCTGTGCCGTATTGCAGCGGCGATATGTTCGACGCCGTTATGTTTTACCAGGCGTACCGGCCGGCGCGCAGTTTTTTTGCCAAAACTGTCGACTCCATCGATGCCCGGCAGTTTGCCGACAGCCTGCTGTTTCAGTGGAACCGCCTGGCCAAACCTTTCCGTTACGCCATGATGAACACCGCTGCCACCCACGACGCCGCCCGGCTGCTCACCTGTTTTTACAATCCCGGCAAGTACAAATACCGCGCGCATCCGTACGACGACCCCGGCTACAAAACCGGCAAACCCGACGCAGATACTTACCGGCGCGTACGGCTCTACCTGTTGCACGCTTTTACCAATATCGGCGCACCGCAAATCTGGAACGGCGACGAAATGGGTATGTGGGGCTCCGACGACCCCGACTGCCGCAAGCCGCTTTGGTGGCCGGAATTTACCTTTGACCCGGAAACCCGAAACAACATTCAAAAAGGCCCGAAAACGACCGATCCCGTCGGCTTTAACCGGGAACATTTTGAATATTACAAACAGCTCATCCGGCTGCGCCGGGAAAATCCGGTGCTGTGCCACGGCCAAATCGAATTCCTGCAGGCCAAAGGCCAAACACTGCTCTACCGCCGGTACGACCGGAAAAAGGAAATATTTGTGTTGTTTAACCTGGATCAGCAAACCCAACGTTTTCGCCTGCCCCGGAAAGGTAATTACCGTGATTTGCTGACGAATGCTGCTATCGGGCAGGAAATCGACCTGGCGCCGGGAACCGGGATGGTGGTGGCGCGGCAGCGATAATCGATTTAGTCCGGGAATGTAATACTGGAGTTACAACCGCCGCTTTCGGGTCCAACATTGGGAAGAGGCCGTACCGGCAACAACTATTATTTATGCGCTACTGGTATTTTTTATCTGTACTCCTTTTCAGCGGCTGCAGTTCCGTTGAAAAAATCCTGCAACACGAGCGGTCTGACGGTATTTACCGCGTACGCGCCGGAAGCGGGGCGCCGGAAAAATTGTACGTCACTTTTGAGCCCGATACGATCACGCTGTACCCTCTGGTGCCGGCCGGCCGGCGGCAAGTGCCCGATCAAAGCCAGGCCCGGGTGCTGGCGACCCCGGAGAGCGGAATAGCCGCCCCAACGGACCGGTACCATTTTGTCAAAACATCCCTCGATCTCGATCTGACCACGATCCTGTTCAAATACCGGCCGGCTACCGGCGGTTTGCCGGCGCAACTGAACAGCCAGTTCAATTTTGCCGTGTATAGCGGTTACCGCAGGGATTATTTCACCCTTGCCTACCCGCGCGACCCTTTAAACCGAAGTCGTCGCGACTACCGGCACTGGGGTTTCGACACCGGCCTGCTTTTCGGTATCGGTACAACGCCCATCAATGCCTGGGTCACGCGTCAGGCCGTAGAAGCGGAGTACGATGGCCTGACCCTCCAAACCGGCCTGGCCGTATTTGCCGGCATAAATAACCTGGCTGCAGGCCTCTGCCTGGGCGTCGACTACCTGACCGATACGAACCGGCGCCACTGGATTTATCATAAGAAACCCTGGGTCGGATTAGCCATTGGCCTGGCCTTGAATTGAGCCAAGCGGTAAAGCTGAACCGGATGACCTGCATGAGCAGGCAAATTTGATCTTATAGAACGGCCGTTATACCAGTTTGCTGGTCGGACAAACCGCTCTGATGGCGAGATACCTCCCCGGGGAACTTTTCCGGGCCGGAGCAGGTTAACACACATTTGTACTAAAAACCAAAATACATGAAATACATCGTCCTCGACCTAGAGGCTACCTGCTGGTCGGAAAAAGGCCTCAAACGAAAATCTGAAATCATAGAAATCGGGGCACTCGGCCTCAATGCCGCCGGCGAAATCACCGGCGAATTTAGTCGCTTCATCAAACCCACCCTGCACCCGGAATTATCCGCTTTTTGCACCGAACTGACGAGCATCATTCAAGCCGATATGGATGCCGCGCAACATTTTCCGGAGGTGCTGGCCGATTTTCAGGATTGGATCGGCGTGGGCCGTAATCCCTATTTTTTGTGCTCCTGGGGTTTTTACGATCGAAACCAGTTGCAGCAGGATTGCGCATTGCACCAACTGGATACGGCCTGGCTGCAACCGCACATCAGCTTGAAACACCAGCATTTTACCCTTAAAAATATGAAACGCCCCATGGGCATGGCCGGGGCCCTGTACGTGGAGGGTTTTACCCTGGAAGGTACCCACCACCGTGGTATCGATGATGCCCGGAACATTGCGAAAATATTCCGGAAGTATCTGGGGCAATGGACATTTGAACAACTCCAACCGGGCACATGATTTGCTGTTTAGACGTCGACGACCAGGCTACCCGGTGAAACTGCGCGGCGGTGTTTTTTCAAAAGGCAGATGAACTTCTTTAGAAGTACTTTACCTTGCCCCGAAATCTCTGCTTTTCTTTTTCCTATGATGACACGATTTTTTGCGCTTTTACTAAGCCTGTTATTTGCCGCTTCCCCCGCTTTCAGCCAATCCAAACCAGCCTACGTCCTCTACAACGCCGCAGGAAAAAAGATCAGTTACGGAAAAATGATCCGCGCGCTGAAAGAAAAAGATATTGTACTCTTTGGCGAATATCACAACAACCCGATCGCCCACTGGCTCCAACTGTCAACAACCAAAGACCTGCATCCGCAGCGTCGGCTGGTACTGGGGGCGGAAATGTTCGAAGCCGACAACCAGGATGTACTCGACCGCTATTTGCGCGGAGAGATCGATGCCAAAGGCCTGGATACCCTCGCCCGGCTCTGGAAAAACTTCCCGACCGACTACGCACCGTTGGTCAATTTTGCCCGCGACAGCCACCTCGTTTTCGCCGCTACCAATATCCCCCGCCGCTACGCGTCCCGGATTTCAAAAGGCGGATTCGAAGCGCTGGATACCCTGTCGGCCCAGGAAAAATCCTGGATAGCGCCCCTGCCCATGGCCTACGATGCCGAACTACCCGGCTACAAAAACATGCTGGCCATGATGGGCGGCCACGGCGGCCCCAATATCCCCAAAGCACAGGCCAGCAAGGATGCCACCATGGCGTATTTTATTCTGAAATACTTTCAGCCCGGCAGCCTGTTCCTGCACTTCAACGGCGCTTACCATTCCGAAAACTACGAAGGCATCCTGTGGTACCTCCGGCGCCAACGGCCCGAACTGAAATACGCCACCATCACCACCGTGTCGCAGAAAAACCTCAAGCGGCTTTTAGCCGAAAATAAAGGGAAAGCGGATTTTATCATCTGTGTGGATGAGGATATGACCACGACGTATTGAAGACACGTATGGCGTCATTGGGGTCATTGCGTCATTTGTCATTGCGTCATTGGGGTCATTTGTCATTGCGTCATTGGGTGTGGGAGGCTATGACGACCAATATCGATCAAAACCAGTCGTTAACAAAAAATTAAACAGAAAAAACCGCGTAAGGCCATACTTTTGCACCTGCATTAAAAAAAGCGCAACGAGTTGAATCATTCGACCCACATTTCGGCTAACGCTCTGACCATTGCCCACCACGCACCAACCGGCTTCCATCCTTCCATGCCGGTAACCCGACCGTGCTGCCGCTCGTTCCGACGAGTGTAAAAGCCGGCGCCTGATTCCTTTTTCTTTTTTTCAGGACCATTTTACCACTCCTACCCTGCCACACCTCGCGTGGCAAGGCGCTCTCCTCTTTTATTCACCATCAATTTGTTTCCATCCGTGAAACCTTTCGAGCAAATTATCGTGCGCGTGGCACTACCCGCCGACGAAATATATGCCCAGCAAATCACCGAAGAAATGGCGCATTCGGCACAAGCCCGCGGCACCGGTATCGCCCAGCGTACGCCGGAATATGTCGCCCTGAAAATGCAGGAGGGCAAAGCCGTCATTGCGCTCACCAACACCGGGCGCTGGGTCGGGTTTTGCTACATCGAAACCTGGACGCACGGCCAGTTCGTCGTCAACTCCGGCCTGATCGTCAATCCCGATTTTCGCGGGCTCGGCGTAGCCACCGCCATCAAACAACGCATTTTCCGGCTTAGCCGCGAAAAATACCCAACAGCCAAAATATTCGGTCTGACAACCGGCCTGGCCGTGATGAAAATCAACTCCGAACTCGGCTACGAACCGGTCCCCTACTCCGAACTGACGCAGGACCCGGAGTTCTGGAACGGCTGCCGCAGCTGCATCAACTACTCCATACTCGAAAGTAAAAACTTCCGCAACTGCCTCTGCACGGCGATGCTGTTCGATCCCCATTGGGTGCCCGAAGCGGAGGAGGAAGTGTCGGCGGTGATTGTGCATCATTAGGGCTTGGGGGGAATGCCTTTGTCATGCGGGGTGCAAAAAGAATTTTTATATAAAAATTATTTTTGCACCCCCCAATACAAAGGCATATAAAAATATAAAAAACGTGATAAAAATGGCCGCGTTTCCAGCTTACGAAACAATTTGAAACGCGGCCGACAAAAATTTATCCTTATGAAAAAAGTTGTGCTCGGTTTCAGCGGCGGTTTGGACACCACCTACTGCGCCTTGTATCTCAGCAAGGAGTTGGGCTACGAAGTGATCTCGGTAACAGTGGATACCGGCGGTTTTTCTCCGGAAGAATTGACTCAAATAGAGGCGCACGCCTACCGCCTGGGCGTCAGCCGGCATATTACCGTGAACGCTGTGCCGGCATACTACGACCGTATTTTGCGCTACCTGATTTTTGGCAATGTGTTGAAAAACAATACCTACCCACTGTCGGTGAGCGCCGAGCGGCTGAGCCAGGCCCTGGCCATAGCCGAAACGGCCCATTCGATGGAGGCAGACGCGGTGGCGCACGGCAGCACCGGCGCCGGCAACGACCAGGTGCGCTTCGATATGGTGTTCCAGATCGAGTTGCCCGGGGTAGAGATCATCACCCCCATCCGCGACCAGCGCCTTAGCCGGGACGCTGAAATAGCGTACCTCCGTGCCAACGGCGTGGATATGAACGCCGAAAAAGCGGCTTACTCCATCAATAAAGGACTGTGGGGTACCTCCGTGGGAGGACGCGAAACGCTGCGCTCCAACGGGATACTGCCCGAAAAAGCCTGGCCGACGCCGGTAACCAAAACCGAACCGGAAACCCTGCGCCTGCGTTTCGAAAAAGGCGAACCGGTAGCCCTGAACGGCGAAACGTTTGAACATCCGACCGAACTGATCCGGAAACTGCATGCCATTGCTGCGCCTTTCGGAATCGGCCGCGATATTCATGTAGGCGATACCATTATCGGCATCAAAGGCCGTGTCGGCTTCGAGGCGGCTGCCCCGATCATTATTCTGAAAGCCCACCACGCACTGGAAAAACACGTGCTCACCAAGTGGCAATTGCAGTGGAAAGACACCCTGGCCCAATTTTACGGCAACTGGCTGCACGAAGGGCAAATACTCGACCCGGTCATGCGCGATATTGAGGCCTACTTTGAAAGCAGCCAGCAGAACGTCAGCGGGGAGGTGTTTCTCGAACTGTATCCCTACCGTTTCCTGGTAGCCGGCGTGGAAACGCCGCATGACCTCATGTCCGCCAAATTCGGCGCCTACGGCGAAATGAACCAGGGCTGGACCGGCGAAGACGTGAAAGGTTTCACCCGCATTTTCGGGCAACAAACGCGGATATGGCGCCAGGTCAATCAAACAACACCGGAACATGATTAAAGCAGGCATAATCGGCGGAGCCGGCTACACCGGCGGCGAGCTCCTGCGCCTGCTGTTGCGCCACCCGCAGGCAACCGTGACCTTTGTTCAAAGCCGCAGCCAGGCCGGCAAACCCGTGAGCAGCGTACACACCGATCTGCTGGGCGATACCGATCTGGTTTTTACGGCCGAGGCCGGAAAAAACGTCGATGTGTTGTTCCTCTGCCTCGGCCACGGCGAATCGAAAACCTGGCTGGACCAACAAACGCCCGACCCAAACCTGCGGGTGATCGACCTGAGCCACGACTACCGCGCCGGCGGCGTGTGGGGCGGGCGTTCTTTTCAGTACGGCCTGCCGGAGCTGCACCGCGAACGTATCCGCCAAGCGGGACTGATTGCCAATCCGGGCTGTTTTGCCACCGCACTGCAACTGGCGCTGCTACCCTTAGCCGCTAACGGCGTTTTAGGCGACGTATATGCCACCGGTATCACGGGCGCCACCGGCGCCGGGCAAACCCTGTCGGCCACCTCGCATTTCCCCTGGCGCCATGCCAACGTGTCGGCCTATAAAACCCTGCAACACCAGCACCATGCCGAGGTGGTGCGCAGCCTCCGCAGTTTCGACGGCGCCCCGGAATTACATTTCGTGCCCTGGCGCGGCGATTTCCCTCGTGGCATCTACCTGTCCTGCACTACGGCGTTGGCAGCGGAAATCGATACCCTGTACGAGTGGTACGGGGCATTTTACGCCGGCCACCCGTTCACCGTATTGAGCCGAAACATGATCGACCTGAAAATGGCCGTCAATACCAATAAATGCCTGTTGCACCTCGAAAAAAGCGGCGCACACGTAGTCGTACACGCCGCACTCGATAATTTGCTCAAAGGCGCCGCCGGCCAGGCCGTTCAGAACATGAACCTGATGTTCGGGCTGGAAGAGGAAGCGGGGCTGCGGCTGAAGGCGAGTGCGTTTTGAGGCAGACATTTTGAAAAAAAACGTCTACGCTATGGTTTGCTCTAGGGTTCGCTCTACGTTTGTCTTTCTAAAAGAACCTGTTCGCGCTACGATTTGCTTTTCGCCTCAACGTTTTTAATGAAAATGAAAAAATATACCTGGATCCACATCCTCGCCGCCCTCATCGCCGCCAAACTCCTGCTCCATTTTTACCTCAACGGTCAATGGTCGTTCCACCGCGACGAACTGCTGTACCTCGCCCTCGGCCGGCATCTCGACTGGGGCTATGCTTCCGTACCGGCGGGTATCGGTTTTTGGGCATGGTTCGGCGACCAGGCGCTGGGCGGTTCGGTATGGGCGGTACGGCTCATTTCCACCCTGTTCGGCGCCGGCATCGTGCTGCTCACCGGACTGATGGCCAAAGAAATGCTCCCGGATAAAACGGCGGGGTCGGGCAAATTTGCCATGCTGATCGTCGGGCTGGCGGGACTGGTTTGCGGAGCATTTTTGCGCCCGTGTATGTTGTTTCAGCCCGTGGTGTTCGATATTTTTTACTGGACACTGCTTTGCTGGCTTTTTTTAAAATACATCAATACCGAAAAAACGACGTGGCTGTTGTGGTTCGGGGCAGCGGCGGGCCTGGGACTGCTCAACAAATATTCCGTGCTGATTTTATTGTTTGGTATGGTACCGGGCTTGTTGTTCACCGCGCAGCGGCGCATTTTTTGGCAAAAACAATTCTACCTGGCCGCCGGACTTGCCCTGCTGATTTTTTCACCCAACATCCTCTGGCAGGCGCAGCATCAGTTCCCGGTGTTTCGGCATATCGGCGAGCTCGCCGCCACGCAGTTTGCCCACGTGACGCCCGGCGGTTTTTTCGGCGATCAAATCCAGTTTTTCCTGCCCGCCCTGCCCGTCTGGCTGTGCGGATTATATTTTTTGCTTTTCAAAAAAGAAGCCGCTCCCTGGCGTATTTTCGGCTGGATGTACCTCCTGGTGCTCGCCGTGCTGTTGTTTTTTAGCGCCAAAAGCTACTACGCACTGGGCGCATACCCGGTGCTGCTGGCGGCCGGCGCCGCATTTTTGGAACGCGCCACTGCCCAACGGCATGGCTGGTTGCGCGTTGCCCTCCCTGCGTTCATGCTGCTGTTGGGTATCTTGGTTGTGCCCGTCGCCCTGCCGCTGTTCCAGCCGGAAAAGGAAGCGCAGTTTATGCAAAATCTGACACAACTGCCGGAGCTGAAAAGTAGTTTGCGCTGGGAAGACGGCAACTACTACGCCCTGCCACAGGATTTTGCCGATATGACGGGGTGGCAGGAAATCGCCGACATCGCCGGCCAAACCTGGCAGCGCATTCCTGATAAAGCCAACGCCGCCATTTATGCCGAACATTACGGGCAGGCGGGCGCCATCGAGCATTTGGGCAAAAAATACGGCGTACCGCCGGTACTTAGTTTCAGCGACAACTACCGCTACTGGCTGCCCGATTCGTTGCCTGCGGGTTTTAAAACCCTGATCTACGTCAACGACGAATTGGGCGACGACATGCCTGGATTTTTTGAAAAAATCGAAAAAATCTGGGAGTTGGATATGCCCTTGTCCCGGCAGCATGGCGACCAGATTTACCGCTGCGAAAACCCGACCCCGGCTTTTTTCGACCGTATAAACACGGCTATCCGGAAGGCAAAGCAGGAGGAGGAGATAGAGTAAAACTGGAATAAGACTGCCTTGGGATGAGTTTGAGGCGGCCCATTATTTAAAAAGTGTTCAACAAACTATGTTTCACACACAGTCTATTGAACACTTTCACTATTTAAGTTTGCAAAGTTACTTTACCATTGCAGCACCAGCCGCTGAATCTGCGGCTTGCCGTTGGCAGGTTTCATTCTCAACCAATAAATGCCTGCATCGAGGCCGGTTGGAAGTTCTATCTCCAGCGGCACATCGTCGGCTACGGTAGTTTGAGTCAGTATGACCTGACCCTGGCCGTTGAACAGTTGAAGTTCCACGGCTTGGCCGGCCCAATCCAACAGGTCAACGCTGATTGCGCCGCCTGCCGTCGGGTTCGGATACACCTGGAATTGCGGCGCCGTGGTGGTGGCATTACCCGGTCCGGTTCCCGGCCCTGCACCCGGGGTAGTGGGGGGAGTCACGTTGGGTTTAAGTTTGCCGGGTATTTGTTTGAAGTTCATCTGGGTGAGTGGGCAGTTGAAGGTATTCAAGTGTACTTCGTAGAATACCTTGGGCCATACCCGGACGATGGCGTGGATATAATCGGGTTTTGCCTGTGCCGGTAACGTGTATTTGAAAATGTCGGACTGTCCGCTGCCGATACTATCCACCATCGATTTGAAACGGATCGAGTAGAAGGGACTGAAATTCGGGTTTCGCACTTCATACTCCCGGCCGCTTGGCGCGATGTAGATCGTATTGTCGTCCGGCGCTTTGGCGGTAATGCCTTTGGGCAACTGGAATGCCGTGTAAATCAATTTATTGGTGCAGTTGTTGGTCAGCTGTATGGTGTAAGTTCTTTTTTGAAGCGAGTCGAAGGTGACGCTGAGCAGTTCGAACTTAATACAACCGATCTCTTTCACATCGCAGGCATTCACGGGTACGGAGCAGGGCGCCGGCGGAGTCACCGTCACGGTATCCACACAGAAGGTATCGGTATTGGACCTGACCAGGAGCGTTACCACGCCGCTATCAATCGGAAACGGGCCGAACGTTGCCGTAGAGTCGAAGGCATAAGCGGTGGTATCCGGCAGGGCGCTCCAGGTGCCAGTACCACCCGTTGCTACCACTTTAAAGGTAAAAACGTCGTCGGTAGAGTCATTGGACGTGCCGTTGTCGTTGCAAACCAAGTCGCTAAATGTGGCAGAAATGGGCGTCTGGCAGGAGCACACTGCCGGTGCGGCGACAGCCACGGTATCAACACAAAACGCATCCGTGTTGTCGGTCACAAAGCGTGTAACAGGACCGCCGCTGATGGGGAAAGGCCCGAAGGTAATGGTGGAGTCAAAAGGAAAATCAAGCGTATCAGGCAAGGCGCTCCAGGTGCCTGTTCCGCCGGTGACGGTTAGCTGGAAGGTAAAAATATCGTCGGTGGCGTCGTTGGGCGTGCCGTTGTTGTTGCAGACTGCATCGCTGAACGTGGCAACGATGGGATTCTGACAAGAGCACACTGCCGGCGGGTTCACGGTCACGGAATCCGTACAGAGTGAATCGGCGTTGTCGGTCACTAAGCGTGTGATAGGGCCGCCGCTGATGGGGAAAGGCCCGAAGGTAATGGTAGAGTCATAAGGAAAATCCAGCGTATCCGGCAGGCCGCTCCAGGTGCCCGTTCCGCCGGTGACGGTCAACTCGAAGGTGAAAATATCGTCAGTGGCGTCGTTGGGTGTGCCGTTGTTGTTGCAGGTGACCGCGCCGACGGTAGCCGTGACCGGCGTAGTGCAGGTATCAACCGCAGAACAGGGCGCCGGCGGCACAATCGCTATTGTGTCGGTGCAGGTGGAATCACCACTTTCGGCTACGATCAAAGTCTTCAGACCGCCACTGATGGGGAAGGGGCCGAAGACGAAAGCGGAGTCGTAGGCAAACAAGGTCGTATCGGGCGTTACGCTCCAGGTACCGACACCTCCGCTGACAGTCAGCAGAAAGGTATAGGTGTCGTCGGTTGGGTCAGCGGGAGTGTTATTGTCGCTGCAAAGGATGGAGTCGACTGCGCCGCTGATTGTACAGAGCACCGGTGTGGCACTAAAGCCGGCGTCAAAATCCACGTCCTGACTATCGGCCAGGGCGAAAAACCCGACAAAACCGTTCGGGTCGGCATCGCTGTCGAGCGAGTCGTTGGGGCCGACGTTTTGTAGCGTCAGGAACAAGCCGCCGGGATTGACGAATTCGAGCCGGAATGAATCGGCAGGCAGGCCGGAAAAGGTATAATTACCGGTCGAGTCGGTGGGTTGTGTCGCTACGGTAGAATCGCCATTTTCCAGGATCACGACTACTCCCGGCAATCCGGGCTCGAGGGTATCCTGTAAACCGTTGGAATTCAGGTCATCCCAGACAAAACCGCTGACCGAAGCATTTTGGGAAATTCCGGTGACTGGAAGAAATAGCCCTGTAACCAGGCTGAATAAAAGAAAAACTGCAATTCTTGTCATCATAATCTGCGTTTTTGGTAAAAGATGAAACAGGTGGAACCAAGAACAGCGACACTAATGAACAAGCGAACAAACAAACGGAACTGGATTAAAAAAAATAAAATGGCTGGTAAAGCAGCCGGGATCGGCGATGCCAAAAATAACAACTTATTTTCATATCTCCGGCATTTTTACAAGATTCTTGTTAAATCTTAATCCGGTTTTTTACAATATTTTTAGTTTTCAGGGTATTCATGGAGGGGTATTTACTGGTTTATAAGGCCGGATTTAGCGCTTCACCAACAATTCCTGCCGGAGCAAACGCCGGTCTTCGGCAGCATAAATCCAAAGCAGATAAACGCCCGTATCGACGCCGGAAAGCAGCAGTGTGGAGGGACTAACCGGCCCGGCGATTTCCAATTCCTGCCGCGTCACCTGTCGCCCGGTCAAATCGGTGAGCACCAGTTCCATTCGTTCACCGGCTTCCAGGTTTTCGGTGGCGATATAAATCCGGTCGCCTGCTGCCGGGTTGGGATATACCCGTACGAGCGGCTCGGGTTTTCCGAAGCGGATGGCAACGGTGCCCAATGCCGTTTCGCTGCCGTCGCGGTCCGTTTGCCGGAGGCGATAATAGTTCAAGCCGGGCAAAGGATGCGCGTCGAGGTAACCATACGTTTTTACGGCTGTTGAAAATGACTCGCCGGGGATATTTGCCAGGGGCGAAAAGGCGATCGCGTCGGCGGAGCGTTCGAGGGTGAAAAAATCGTTTTGGAATTCCGTGGCGGTGCTCCAATCAAGCCGGATACCGGTTTCTACGGCAGCACCCCGAAAGTAGAGCAACTCGACCGGCAGCGAAGCCGTACAGCCCCCTGCATCGTCGCAGGCGGTGGGCATTACCATGCCCAGACAAGCCGGTGCGCTCAGCAGGGTCATCGGGTCGGGTCCGCAGGGGGCAGCGCTTTGATTGATAATAAAATCGGCGCCGCCCAGTTCCCCGGCAGTCAGCGTGCGCTTGATCTGGCTATTGGAAATGGAGCGGTGCATCACGGCGGCGGTATTGTTCAGGTGGCCCAGTTGGTGCCCGTGACCCAGTTCGTGAAATACAACCGATTGGAAATCATAACTGGCAAACGGAATACCCGCCGCATTGTCGCAATAATACCAGTTGGAGCCGTCGCCCAGATTGATATCAACTTCATCTACAAACCAATATAAATCGGGGCCGTCGGAGCAGCCGGAATACCGGCTGGTGGCCTGGCCGACTGCACCGGTGAGTGGCACGGTAACATCCCAGGTGATGATATTGATCCCATCGCCGTCAATGGCAGTGCTCGAAGTAGAGGACGTTGAAAGACTCCAGTTGACGCCGGTTGCACAACGCCATTCGCGCAGGGCCCGGCCGAGGGCATTGACGGCGTCCTGATCGGCGGTGTTGCAGATGGAAGTGCTCATGGTAAAGGTCATGCCGCCGTCGCCGTTGCGCTCCACTAATTTGGCGCCATATTTTTCACCTGAATATGTAATATTGGTATAGGCAAAATCGATGGTCAGCGTCCCGCTGCTGGTACCGGTTTCGCTGCTGCTGTTGCGCACCTGGATGGTTCCGGTTGCGGCAACGCCGAATGAACTGGAGGTGGAAGGCACCAGCGTGGTGATTTCCGTATCGCTCCAGGAAATAATATCAGCCACATCGGCATCGAAAACACCCCCGGTATTGCCGTTGACGAACCGAACCAATCCCTGCGTAGCGCCGAAATTGCTGCCATTGATCGTCAGGATACTGCCTGTGCCGGCAGTCGTGGTGGTGGGCGAGAACGAGGTGATTACCGGTGTGGCCCGGTCGCTGGTCGCCGGATTTAATTCCTGCCCCGGTATCGCGATGACCGGTTCGCGGGTCAGGGTTTTAATTTTTTCGCGTAAATCGTTGATCTGAGAGAATGTATGAAACGGGTGTTCCACCGTATTGGCGTACAAATCATACCGGAAAAAGCCGTGCGGTGAACCGTAGTTTTCCCAGGCCGGCGTCACCGGAACGTCCATTGGGGCGGGAACCAGGCAAAACATCCCGGCATCGCCCACTGCGTACTGCACCGATTCGGACACGATATCCATCCGGTCGCCCACGATGCCGCCCCGGGTAATGACCTGAAGCGTTGCCGGGGCCAAGGCGGCGCCTTTAAAAATGCCGGATACGGCTCCGTATTGGCCGTATATATGTTGTGGCGCTGATTGTCCCAAAAAGCGTTGCGGGCAATGACCCGGCCTTCGACGATCAGCGTGGAACGGCCGGCAATTTCGGAAAACGGAAGTTCGTAAAGTTGTGCGCGGAGCGGCTGAATGAAAAAAATAAATCCCAGGAGGGAAAAGCAGGTGTACGGAATACGAAGCATGCAGGAGGTTTTTATATTAAAAAGAACACGGCAAAGATATTTTTTACATCGCAGCCTTTTTGTTAACGCTTGCTCTTTCCCCTGTAAAACCCGGACGCTTTCGCCATTTACCGGCTTCTCCGTGTATTTCGTCTGCTGTTGCCAGGTTTCCGGATATGGGCTTTTACTTTTGTCCTCTATCATTTTCCAAACAACAACCACGATGCGCTTTTTGCTTTTTCTGATTCTCATCACGCTGTCCGGTATTGCCTGCACCTCCAAACCGAAGGAACAAGCGGCTGTGCCATTCAAAGACCTGCTGGAAAACTACTATCGCGAGTGGTTGGGCTTTTACCCCATGCAAGCCACCCAGCAAGGGGTAGCGGGGTACAACGATCAGTTGCCCATTGATGTGAGCGAGGTTTTTCGGGAAAAACTGCGCGCGTTTTACACCCGTACAAAAGCCGCCCTGGCCCAATACGACCCGGCTGCAATGACGCCGAACGACCGGATCAGTTACGACATCCTGCAATGGGAGTGCGATATCAGTCTCGCCGGACTGCAATTTCCCGACAACTACCTCTCCGTGAATCAATTTTGGAGCCTGCCGCTTACTTTCGGGCAGTATGGCTCGGGCAGCGGCCCACAACCGTTCAAAACGGTACAGGACTACGACAACTGGCTCAAGCGGGTGGCTGTTTTCCCGGTCTGGTGCGATTCAGCACTCACGTACATGCGCAAAGGCATCGGCCAGGGCTATGTGTTGCCCAAGGTGCTGATTGAGCGTATTATCCCACAATTTAAAGAATTGGTCACCGACGACCCGACCAAAAGCCTGTATTACGGCCCCATTCATAACCTGCCGGACGACTTCCCGGCAGCCGAAAAAACGCGCCTGACCGAAGCCTATTCCAAGGCCATCCGCGAACAATTGGTACCGGCATTTCAAAAAATGGCTGATTTTTTTGAAAAAGAATACCTGCCCAACGGCCGCGCTACTTCCGGAATTTCAGCCATCCCCGGTGGCCGCGAACGCTACGACTATCTGATCAGATACTGGACGACCACCGACCTCAGCGCCGACGAAATATTTGATCTCGGCGAGCGCGAAGTTGCCCGCATTCGCGGTGAAATGGAAAAAGTAAAAACGGAGGTGGGTTTCAAAGGCGATTTGCGTGCTTTTTTCGATCAGGTGCGCAGCGACAAAAAATTCACGCCTTTCAAAACGCCGGAACAAGTCGTCGGCTGGTACGCCGGGTTGGAAACCACCATGCGGCCTCAATTGAACAAGATGTTCGACCTCGTCCCCAAATCCCGTTTCGAGGTGCGCCGCACAGAGGCTTTCCGCGAAGCCTCGGCCAGTGCCGAATACGTGCAAGGCACACCCGACGGCAGCCGGCCGGGCATTTTCTACGTGCCGGTGCCCGACGCCACAAAACACAATGTGGTGGGCGGCGAAGCGCTGTTTCTGCACGAAGCCATTCCGGGGCACCACTACCAGATTTCGCTGCAACAGGAAGACACCTTGCTGCCCGTTTTCCGCCGCTTCCTGTGGTACGGCGCTTATGGAGAAGGTTGGGCGCTGTACACCGAAAGCCTGGGCAAAGAACTCGGCTTGTACACCGACCCTTATCAATATTTCGGCATGCTCACCAGCGAAATGCACCGCGCCATCCGCCTTGTGGTGGATGTGGGCCTGCACACCAAAGGCTGGACCCGCGAGCAGGCCATCGAATACTCCAAAGCCAATGAGGCCGAGCCGGAAGAGAGTATTGTGGCTGAAATTGAGCGTTACATGGCTATACCCGGCCAGGCCTTGTCGTACAAAATCGGTCAGTTGAAAATCCTGGAACTCCGGCAGAAGGCGGAGCGGGAATTAGGCCCAAAGTTCAATATCCGGGCGTTTCACAACCAGGTGCTGGAGGCGGGGTGTTTGCCGGTAAAGGTGTTGGAGGAGAAGGTGAATCGTTGGGTGGTGGGGAGTAAATGATAGTTCAAATTTTTAAAACTGCCTTTAACGCGGTTTCAATTTCTGTCAATTTTGCAAATGAGACTGCTCCAATTTTGTACATGAGCCGCAATTGTGAAACCGACCTCAACTGAAAACAATCAGCTGAAGAAGGTTTTGAGAGGCCATTTGTTGCATCCGGATCAATTTTAACCATCCACGATGCTGCACCATATTGTGGCTTCCAGTCTGTAATTGGAACTATCACCCGAAGCGGAAGAATACCGACCGAATCGTCATTTACGATTATAGCCGGACGGGATTTTTGAATTTCGGCGCCAATCGTTGGATCAAGATTGACTTGCCATATTTCACCGCGTTTCATGAAAGGGTTCGGCGTCTAAAGCGGTGAATGTTGTCAATTCTCCATCTTGCTGATAATCATCTATTAACAGTGCAGCGGCAGATTTCAGGTCCATCCGGGGGTAATCGGGAGCAGGCTCTTGGACAAGATTCGTATTAATATCAGACTCAATAACCTCCTTCTCAATTTCTTTTAAAAACTGCTTTTTCTGTTTCGGCGGCAGTTGCCGAAACAGTTGCAAAAGTTGCTCGTAGCCGATTTCAAGAATTAGGTTCATACCTTGAGTAGATAAAAAAGATGCGTTGGGATGCAAATTTAAGCGATGGGCGATAAAAAACCAAAACTACATATTCCGCCGGTACTGCCCACCCACCTCATACAACGCATGCGTGATCTGCCCCAGGGAACAGGTTTTCACCGCCTCCATCAGTTCTTCAAACACATTTTCGTTACGCACGGCGGCCTGTTGCAGGCGGCGCAGGGTCTCTGCCGACTTCTGCCGGTTTGTCGCGTGCAGATTCCGCAGGGTTTGAATCTGGTCTTCTTTTTCAGCCTCCGTGGCCCGAATTACCTCTCTGGGCAGGATAGTTGGTGAACCGTCTTTGCTCAGGAAGGTATTGACGCCCACAAGGGGCAGTTCGCCGGTGTGTTTCAGCGTTTCGTAGTACAGGCTTTCTTCCTGGATTTTACCGCGCTGGTACATCGTTTCCATGGCGCCCAGCACGCCGCCGCGTTCGGTGATGCGGTCGAATTCGAGCAGCACTGCTTCTTCCACCAGGTCGGTCAGTTCTTCGATAATAAAGGAGCCTTGCAGCGGGTTTTCATTTTTGCTCAGGCCCAGTTCCTTATTGATGATCAACTGGATGGCCATGGCCCGGCGCACCGATTCTTCGGTAGGCGTGGTGATGGCTTCATCGTAAGCGTTGGTATGCAACGAGTTGCAGTTGTCGTAAATGGCGTACAACGCTTGCAGGGTAGTGCGGATATCGTTGAAGGCGATTTCCTGCGCGTGCAGGGAGCGGCCCGAGGTTTGAATATGGTACTTCAACATCTGGCTGCGCTGGTTGGCGCCGTATTTGAACCGCATGGCTTTGGCCCAAATACGCCGTGCCACGCGCCCGATGACGGCGTATTCGGGATCGACGCCGTTGGAGAAGAAAAACGACAGGTTGGGCGCAAAGTCGTCGATGTTCATCCCGCGCGACACGTAGTATTCCACAAACGTGAACCCATTGGCCAGGGTAAAGGCCAACTGCGAGATCGGATTGGCGCCGGCCTCGGCGATATGGTATCCGGAAATTGAAACCGAGTAGAAGTTACGAACCTTGTTTTGAATAAAATACGCCTGCACATCGCCCATTACCCGCAGGCTGAATTCCGTGCTGAAAATACAGGTGTTTTGCGCCTGGTCTTCTTTCAGAATATCGGCCTGCACGGTACCACGTACGGATTGCAGGGCTTTGGCTTTCAATTGGTTGTACACATCGGTGGGCAACACTTCGTCGCCGGTGAGGCCGAGGAGGAGCAGACCGAGGCCGTCGTTGCCTTCGGGCAACCCCACCCCCATCCCCTCCCCCGAAAGGGAGGGGGGCTTGCTTCCGGGTAGTCTTGGATCAGTTTCCGCGATCATCCCCCCCTCCCCTTCGGGGGAGGGGATGGGGGTGGGGTTGTACCGCGGCCGCGGCAGCCCCTTATCATCATATTTTTCCTTTAATTTGGCTTCCACCAAATGTTCCAACCCGTTTTCGCGGATGTATTTTTCACACTGCTGATCGATGGCGGCGTTCATAAAAAAGGCTGCCACAGTGGCTGCCGGGCCGTTGATCGTCATCGACACGGATGTTTTCGGGTCGCAGAGGTCGAAACCGGAGTAGAGTTTTTTAGCGTCGTCGAGGCAGCAGACCGATACGCCGGAGTTGCCGATTTTGCCGTAAATATCCGGGCGGTAGTCGGGGTCTTCGCCGTAGAGCGTGACCGAGTCGAAAGCCGTGCTCAGGCGGGCGGCGGGCAGGCCCTGGGATACGTAGTGGAAGCGCAGGTTAGTGCGCTCGGGGCCGCCTTCACCGGCAAACATACGTGTGGGGTCTTCGCCCTCGCGTTTGAACGGAAACACGCCGGCCGTGTAGGGAAACTCGCCCGGCAGGTTTTCCTGGAGCCGCCAGCGGAGGATATCGCCCCAATCCTGATAGCGCGGGAAAACAACCCGCGGGATACGTGTATGGGAAAGACTTTCGGTGTGGGTTTTTACCCGTACCTCTTTGCCGCGTACGTGGTAAACGTATTCGTCGGCGGCGTAGCGGTTTTTCTTTTCTTCATGGCCTTCGAGAATCCGTTTGCAACGCCAGTCGATCTGAGTTTCCAGTTCTGAATATCGTTTTTTCAAAACGTCGATCACCTGAGCGTCCACCGTCTCCCGTCCTCCGTCCACCGTTTCGATTGCGTTTTTTAAACTCCACATTTTCCGGGCAATAGCCGCCTGTTCTTCCGCCTGTTTGTCGTAATGGCGGTTGGTTTCGGCTATTTCGGAGAGATAACGGGTGCGTTGCGGCGGGATGATGTAGATTTTTTCGGAGATGTCATTGGTGGCCTTGTACGCCGACTGCCAGTTGGCGTTACCTTTTTCCACCAGCAAATCCATGATTCGGCGGTAGAGCTGGTTGACGCCGGGGTCGTTGAACTGGCTGGCAATACAGCCGAATACCGGCATTTCGTCAACGGCCACATTCCAGGCCTGGTGGTTGCGCTGCACCTGTTTGCGCACATCGCGCAAAGCGTCGAGGGCGCCGCGTTTGTCAAATTTGTTGATGGCCACCACATCGGCAAAATCGAGCATATCGATCTTTTCCAGCTGGGTGGCAGCGCCGAATTCGGGCGTCATCACATACAGCGACAGGTTGCTATGGTCGATGATTTCCGTATCGCTCTGGCCGATTCCACTGGTTTCCAGGATGATCAGATCGAACCCTGCGGCTTTGAGGATTTCTACCGCAGACTGCACGTATTTCGACAGGGCCAGGTTGCTCTGGCGTGTGGCGAGCGAGCGCATGTACACCCGCGGGGTATTGATGGCGTTCATGCGGATGCGGTCGCCGAGCAGGGCGCCGCCGGTTTTGCGTTTGGAGGGGTCTACGGAAATAATGCCCAGGGTTTTGTCTTCAAAATCGAGGAGGAAACGCCGCACGAGTTCATCTACAAGGGAAGATTTACCGGCGCCGCCGGTGCCGGTGATGCCGAGGACAACCCCTCCCCCATCCCCTCCCCCGAAGGGGAGGGGGGCTTGATGGCGTGTGTCTTTTTCAGGAGTATCAGGGAACATGCCCCCCTCCCCTTCGGGGGAGGGGATGGGGGTGGGGTTGAGCCGGGGACGTATTTCTTTTTCGTAAAAATCGGGGTTGTTTTCCGCAACAGTAATCAGCCGGGCGATTGCCCCGGGGTTGCGTTCACCGAGGTGTTTGAGTTCGCCGTTGGTGGAAAAACCGAGCGGAAAATCGCACTGTTCCAACAGGTCGTTGATCATGCCTTGTAAACCCAAAGCCCGGCCGTCGTCGGGGTGGTATAGCCGGGTGATGCCGTAAGCGTGCAGTTCTTCTATTTCGGAGGGCAGGATGGTGCCGCCGCCGCCGCCGAATATCTTGATATGCCCGGCCCCGCGCTCTTTAAGCAGGTCGTACATGTATTTGAAAAACTCGGTGTGGCCGCCCTGGTAGGAGGTGATTGCGATGCCTTGTACGTCTTCCTGAATGGCGCAGTCCACGATTTCCTGTACCGAGCGGTTGTGGCCCAGGTGGATAATCTCGGCGCCGGTGCTTTGCATGATGCGCCGCATGATATTGATGGCGGCATCGTGGCCGTCGAAAAGGCTGGCGGCAGTGACGATACGGACTTTATTTTTCGGCTGGTAAGGCTTTGGATTTTGCATGGTTGGGCCGCGAAGATGAATTTGTTACGGAATATTCTTTGGTTTTGGCGGCGCAAAGTTATGGGAATTCAGGTAATAACACCCTACGGCATGTTCTCAATCTGATCTATCAGCATGTTCGTTACTTCTTCAAACACCGGCACATCCGGGTCGCAGATCAGTTCAATGCCGAGCGCTTCGCAGAAGGGTTCCAGGATGGATTCGGCAAATTCGGAATCCACCACGATCTGCCCGGGGATGACCTTCAGGCTGCGGAACTGTGCGTATAATTTATCCTCAAAAGTATCGTGCAGACTTTTCGGGGTAAACAACCCAAATCCGAGAATCACCCCGTCGCTATAACCGATCCACAGGGTATTCAGGGGGAAATAAGGGCGTTCTTCCCCATCGATAACGGGCGCAGGCAAATACATCATACTGCACAACAAGGTGCCTTCCGCCATTTCGAGTTCTTGCTTCAGCGCTTTTGCCTTGGCATGGTTGACCGGCAACCGCGCCTCTTCCAGTTCTTCTTCCGGGAATTCGCGCCATTCCTCCCGCCATTCCAGCGTTCCATTATGCTCGGTTGACGTTTGCAAAAACAATTCGTCGTCACTCCGATCAATCAGCTCCGGCTCCTCCTTCAGGCGCCGGGCAGCCACCATGGCCTGGCGCAATACGAGGGTGGCCAACCGGGCTTGTTCTACAGTAATCAATTCGGGAAAATAACCCGGCTGGTAGTCTTCCGCTTTTACCCATTGGCGGCTGCCGCGGTATTTCAGGCCCAGGGCCTTGAGGTGATCCAGTTCCGGTTTGCGCATTTCTTCCCGGTCCACAAATTCCACCTTGATCAGACGCTGCCGCACCACGGCAAGCAGGGCTTGATTTTGGGTGCCTTCACTGGCGTATGCGAGGTTGAGATATGTTTGAAAACCTTCTTCCCCGGGGTACATGCCCAGGGCGAACACCTCACCGCCGGAGCCCATGACGCAGCAATAGTAAACAGTGCCGGAAACGGGGTCCTGTACGCCGAATATATTGCTGTCGTACAGCCAGTTCCAGGGGGCTAAGTCACGGAATTCTTCGGCAACCTGGTAAAAGTCGAGCCAGGTTTGGCGTTCAGTTGCGTTCATTTTTTCGTCAAAAGTAAACATGAATTTGGTTAGATTTGTTAGTGTCTGGTTTTTCTATTCAAATGAGCCGCTTCCTTCGTCGGCAAATGACATTTGCGCATCCTTCACCCCGCAGAATTAACAAGAGTTCCGCCAACGCTCCTATATTTGACCGCTTTTGAGATGCCATTGCGTTGGAATGAATGGCAACATCTCCTTAATATTCAATTTTAGAACCTTTACTATGAAGTTATTGCTCTACTCCGCCTTGTTCTTAATGCCATTTTTCGGCTTTGCCCAAACAAATAACGCCTTAAATCCCGTTCGCGAAACCATTTTTTACGCCAAAGACGGCAACCCCGACTGGTTGATCCTGCGTGAAGGCGTACAAATAACCGCCGCTGATTTGTTGCGCGGTCACAAGACCGACCTGGGCCTCACCGAATACGACGAACTGATCTGGTACCGTACCGATACCGACGATCTGGGCTTCGCACACCACCGTTACCGGCAATACCACCGCGGTGTTGTTATAGACGGCGGCGAATGGCTGATCCATGAAAAAAACGGTCTCGTAAAAACTATGAATGGCAAGTTGGTCCGCGGGATGCAACCCGGCAATGTACAAGCCGGCCTGACACCCGAAGACGCCATCAAACGGGCCCTGATCCATCTGCCGGCCGAACGGTATATGTGGGAAGATGCTGGTGCTGAAACGATGCTCCGGCACGTCCATAATGACCGGGATGCCACATTTTACCCTGCACCCGAACTGGTACTGGCTTCGGCGGCTGCCGTACGGAATCCCGAATCCTTCCGGTTAGCCTGGCGCTTTATCGTGTACGCGCAGCAACCGCAATCGAGAAAATTAGTATACGTAGACGCGGCCAACGGACAGATCCTGGATGAAATGGAAATGTTGTGCAGCCAGAATACGCCTGGTACCGCCCAAACCAAATACAGCGGCGAACGGGAAATCGTTACCGAGTCGATAGACACCAACCTCTTTCGGCTGGTCGAAACGACACGGGGCTTCGGCATCGAAACCTACAACGCCCAAAAGAGCACCAGCGTTGGTAATGCGACTGATTTTACCGACCAGGATAATCACTGGAATAACGTGAACGGTAGCCAGGACGAAGCCGCTACCGACGCCCACTGGGGCGCGGAAATGACCTACGACTATTTCTACGAAAAACACGGATATAAAAGCCTGAACAACAAGGACATGCCCCTCATCACCTACGTGCATTACGACAACAAGTGGGTGAATGCGCAATGGACCGGCGGTTGGGCGCAGTTTGGCGACGGCGACGGTACGGATTATTCGGCCCTCACCTCCCTAGACGTGGTCGGGCACGAATTTACCCACGGGCTCACCGATTTTACCGCCGACCTCCGATACCGGGACGAAAGCGGCGCCCTGAATGAATCGTTTAGCGATATTTTTGGAGCGGCTATCGAGTTTTGGGCCGACCCGGATAACTCCGACTGGCTGATGGGTGAAGATTTTCACATCACCGGCTCCGCCTTCCGCAATATGGCAGATCCAAACGATGAAGGCGACCCGGATACCTACAAGGGCAAAAGTTGGGCCACCGGCACCGGCGATAACGGCGGCGTACATACCAACAGCGGCGTACAAAACTTCTGGTTTTACCTGATGGCCGAGGGTGGAACCGGCTCCAACGACAACGGCGACTATTATGACGTCGAGGGACTCGGCCTCGATGGCGCCGCGCTGATCGCCTTCCGCAATCTGCGCTTCTACCTTGCCGAACTATCTACCTATGCCGACGCCCGCGAAGGCGCCCTTCAGGCCGCAGAAGATATTTACGGGCCCTGCTCTGAAGTATACAAAACGACAGCCAATGCCTGGTACGCCGCGGGTGTCGGGGCTGCCGTTTACGACTACGATCTGCGCGCGCTGCAAATCTCAGACCCTGCCGCGCCTATAGCCTGCGGATTTAGTGACTCGGAGACGATTTCCGTCCAACTTCGGTACGCCGACTGTAGTTTCGACCTGCAGCCGGGCGATCAAATTCCGCTGGCCTACCAAATCAACAACGAACCCATGGTATGGGATACGCTGACGCTGAGCTCGACGCTTGCGGCCGGCGATACCCTGAACTTCACTTTTTCGATCCCGACCGCCGCTTTTGCCACGCCGGGTCAATACACGATCCGTTGCATGGCCGCGCTTGGTTCCGATATTAACTGGAAAAATAACGCCGTCACCATTCTTGTAGAAAGTGTGGCCAATCAGAATGCGGACATGCGTTTGCAAAACGTCTCCAACCTCTCTTCGGGTTGTTTCCTGGACACGGCAACGCCTGCGGTGGAAATCGGTTATTTCGGTTGCGATTCCATTGCCGCCGGCGAACCGGTTACTGTATTTTTTAGCGTCAACGGCGGTGTGCCGGAAAGCGAAACGTTCCAACTACCGAATACCCTGCACCTCGGCGAATCGTTTCAATATTTCCTGAAAAACCCCATTGACCTTTCTACCCAAGGCGCTTACGACGTCAAAGCTTGGGTGCAATATGCTCCCGATATGCTGACGGGCAACGACAGCATCAGCGATCTGCGCATTGTTAATCCGCTGCCGCTTTATGTAGAAAATGTAATTACGTTTGAAGCGGAACAGGGTTCCCTGGATTCTGCCTACACGTCTGCCGGTCGTGAAGCACAGGCATTTGTTTCCACCCAGGCTGCCCGTTCCGGCGCTTTCGGATTTCAAATGACCGGCGGAAACGGCCCGGCAGCATTACAAAACGGTGAAGCGCAATTACCAACACAGGATAATGTCTGGAATATAAATGAACAGTTCCAGTCGAAAATCTGCATTTGCGCCGACCTGAGCAACGTGACCGACGCCGACTTGCGTTTCGACCGGAAACAAACCTACGCTTCGTATTATAAACAAACCTTCGGGAGCAACAATGCCTTCGGCAGTTCGCTCCAGGTACTGATCAACGGCGTGTCCACCGGGGCTTTATACAAGCCGGCCAGCCAGTCTATCGACCCCTGGTTCCCGCAAAAAATCAGCCTGAAGGACTATCTGGGCAGCTCCGTGGAGATTTGTTTTCAAGCCAACACCCTGATCGCCCCGCTGTATGATTCCAGCGGTATCGGCGACAAGGTGTTGTTGGATAATATCAAAATTACCGGTACCGTCACCGCCACCCACGACCCTGCCACACCGGCGCCGGTCTGGTTGGTGATGCCGAACCCCGGAAAGGGCCTGTTCACCATCGCCTACCAGGCGCCGGCCTCGGTCGACCTTCCCATCGATGTGGTGGATGCACTTGGGCGCACCGTCCGGTCTCAAATCAAAGCGGTGAGCCAGGGCGCTAACCTGATCCCGTTGAACCTGGAAGGCGCAGCGCCAGGCATCTATTTCCTGCGCGTGGGCGGGCAGACGGGTAAAATTATGGTGGAATAAAAAGGTTTGAAGGTTAGAGGGTTTCTGGTTTGATGGTTTGAGGGGCCGCCAACCAGAAACCTTCAAACCAGAAACCCTCAAACCTTCAAACCAGAAACCTTTTTCAATACAGATGCGTCGCAAACTGCAAAAATACAGCGCTAATATCACCGTAAACGGCAAGGAGTTGCCGGTGGAAGTGGTATTTGAGCAACGCGGTGGGCATCGGTACAGCATTTCGCGCAAGTCGATCCGGATGCGGTTGCCGCTAGGCTTGACAGCAGATTCGGTGCAGCGGCATTTGTTGGAGTTACAACAATGGGTAGGAAAAGTAGCTGCTAAAAAAACGGCACTTCTGGAGCCCTTCACACCGAAAGCATACCGAAGCGGCGAGATTATTGTGGTAGGCAACCGGCAATACGTACTCGAAATTATAAGGGAGGAGCGCGGCTCGCACACCGGCAAACTGATCGGCAACACCATTGCCCTGCGCCTGAGCAACCGCGCCACCGAAACCCTGCAAACCAAAGCCGTGCGCACCCTGCTCTCCCGCATTGTGGCCGGCGACTTCCAGGAGGAGATCGAACAACGCGTGTTCGCATGGAACCGCCGCACCTTCAACCGGCCGATCAAAGGCGTTTTCCTGAAATACAATCATTCTAACTGGGGCAGCTGCTCGCACAACGGCAACGTCAATCTCTCTACCCGCCTGTTGTTCGCGCCGGAGGCGGTACAAGACTACGTCATACTGCACGAACTAGCCCACCTCGTCGAACTCAACCACTCCGACCGCTTTTGGACGCTGGTGGAAACCTTTATGCCCGATTACCGGGAGCGGGAAAAGTGGTTGAGCAAGAATGGGGGACTATGTGATTTTTAATATGAAGCCCGACATCACACATCGCAGCGATATCAAACGCCTAATTGACACCTTTTACGAAAAAGTAAAAGCCGACTCCGTCATCGGATATATCTTCAACGATATCGCCCACGTCGACTGGCCGAAGCACCTGCCCGTTATGTACGATTTTTGGGAATTTCTGCTCCTGAGCGGCAAAAATTACACCGGCAATCCGATACAAAAACACTTCGACCTGCACGACAAACACCCGCTCACCGCTGAACATTTCGACCGCTGGCTGCTACTGTTTCAAACCACGGTGGAGGAGCTATTTTCCGGCCCGGTAGCCGACGAGGCCAAAAACCGGGCTGCGGCCATAGCGGGGGTGTGGAAACCGAAGTTTGTGCATTTGGGCGGTATCGGAAAACTGATCTGAAGCGTTTTTCGCTGTTTATTTCACCACCGCCTCAATCACCTTCCCCGTACTCCCGCTCGGTTCCATAATGCGTAGCATTGCCGCCAGCGTCGGCGCAATATCCGTGATATTTACCGGTGAAAAAGACTTGCCGGCCGGCACCCGCCAGCCGTGCCAAACCAGGGGCACGTGCGTGTCATAAGAATAGGGCGAGCCGTGCGTGGTACCGCCTATACGAAAAGTTTTATCGTCGGCGTGCCAGGCGGGATCAAGGTTAAAAATCACATCGCCGGACCGGCGCGGGTGGATGCCGCGGCGCTGTTCCGGGGCGTAGGGATAATCGCCGGGCAATGCCATCAGGCCTTGACGGCTCCATGCCTCGTACACGCCGGGTTGCGTGCGCAGGTATTGCACGAGCGCCTGCGCGGCGTCTTCCAATTCAATGCCGGCATCGCGGAGCGCGATGTGGTCGAGCCATACCTGCTGGTTCGCAGCCTCCAGCACAAAATCGCCTTTTTTGCCAAATTCGGCTTCTATCGCCGCATTGAACGGCAATACCGCCTTACTTTCTTCAAAAACGCCGGCCGGAACTTCCAGGTCTTCCAGGTGAACGGGCGTTTCGGCGCCGCCGTGGTCGGAGGTCAGAAACACCAGTGTATTATTTCTGCCGAATTTTTGGTCTATATATTCGAACAGCCGGGCCAGGTCGGCATCGAGGCGCAGGTAAGCGTCCTGGGTTTCTTCAGCGTGTATGCCCCATTGGTGGCCGATATAGTCGGTGGCGGAAAAGCTCAGACACAGAAAATCTGGCACGGCGTCGGCGCCGAGTTCCATTTTTTCAATGGCTTCCAGGGCAAAGTCGAGCGTCAGGCTGTTGCCGAAGGGCGTGAAGCGCAGCACCGTATAGCCGGATTGTTTCTTCAGGGCCGGCAGGTCGTGCGGAAATCCGCCGGGCATGCTGATGTATTTGCCGTCGTCATATTGATCCCAGCCGGTAAAACTTTCGTCGTAGGGCTGGGTCAGCAGGCGCGTCCAGGGATTGGCGGTGTATTGATCGGCCAGGCGGCGGCCGTTGAAATCCTGCACCCATTGCGGCAGGCCCAGGGAGTCAGGATAATAGGTAGAGGTGATCCAGTTGCCGCCTTTGTCGTCGAACCAGTAGCAGGCATCGGGTACATGGCCGGCGGGCAGGATACTGCCGCGGTCTTTCAGACACACGCCCACGACCTTGGATTTGAAGGCATTGGACAAACGTAGTTCGTCGGTGATGGTGGTGCTCAGCAGCACCCTCGGCGAATGTTGGCCCACACGCCCCTCGCCACCCACGGTGTTTTCCGTAGTATCGGCAGTCACATAGCGATGTTTGCCCCATTGGCGGTCGTACCAATCATTGGCGATGATGCCATTGACCGACGGCGTGGCGCCGGTATAAATCGCCGCATGACCGGGGCCGGTGAAGGTGGGGGCGAAGTTATAATGGGTATTTTCGCAGGAAAACCCCTCGCGCAGCAGGCGTTTAAAGCCGCCGGGACCGTATTTGGAGGAGTAGCGGTACAGAAAATCGTAGCGCATCTGATCCACCACGATACCGATGATCAGACGGGGTGGGGCGGGAGCCTCCTGTGCAGAAAGGCGGGAAAGGCAGAAAATGGAGAGAACGGCCGCCAGAGGCAGGAGTTTGTTCATAGTGTTGTATATTATTGTGTTAGCAAGGCACAAAGATGGGGAGTGCCTGGCAAAGTAAGGTTGGGCGGGCATTAATGAAATGGTTAAATTTAGGTTCTTGGTGTAACGGGAACTAACCCTTTTCCTTTCTCCACTTCAGGATTTCACCCGCTTGCCCAAGACAATGAAATCCGTTGTTTTTTAAGATCTTTTGAGAGGGGATATTGTCTGCATTGGTTTCTGCGACTACCGCCAGTACCCGTTCCTGCCCGAGCCCCCAGCGCACCAGCGCGCCAACGGCTTCGGTCATGTAACCCATATTTTGAAAATGATCGTAAGTGCCATAACCGATCTCGATCTCGCCGTTTTCATTGGGTTCTCCCTGAAAGCACAGGTCGCCGACCATCGTATTTTCAGTCTTCAAGACAACTGTCCACAGGGTCGAAAAGAGATAGTTTTTACTGGTGTCGGCAACAACCGGCATTATCGACTGTTCGAATGCCTCCTGGAGGGCAGGTGAAACCGTACGCCCACCGACATTCAGTTGTAAAGATTTTTCCAGAACATGTCCGGGTTGAACATACAGCAGCAGTTGTTCGTAGGTAAGTGGGAAAATAGAGAGCCTTGGCGTGTCTAAAACCATTGTAATTTTCAAATCGTTTTTTCTGCCGGCGCCGGCAATGGCGCGGACTGTTGGGGCAATGTTAAGCAAACATTCGCGGGTCCAAAAATTTTCACCAAAAGACGATCTCGTTTTTTGCGACCTTCGCCGCCCAAATCCGCATTCCGCATTCACCATGTCCAACCGCCCACCTGCCCTCCTCGATTGGTTTGTCCTGTTCATCCTTGCCGTTATCTGGGGTGCATCCTTTTTGTTCATCAAGCGTTCGGTAGCTATTTTTAATCCGGTGCAGATGGCCATGTGGCGGATGGTGATCGCCACGGCTATTTACTTGCCGGTGGCGGTTGTTTTTTGGTCTAAAATAGATTGGAAACGTTGGAAACCCTTGCTCGTCGTGGCTTTTTGCGGTTCGGCTATTCCAAATTTTATGTTTGCGGTAGCGCAACAACATGTGACCAGTAGCCTGGCCGGCGTGCTGAATTCCCTTACGCCGTTGTTTACCCTGTTGTTTGGACTGGCGTTTTTTCAAATGTCTTTTGCCAAAAACAAATTGCTCGGCGTGGCGCTGGGGCTCTCCGGCGCCGCGATGCTCATCCTGTTCAACAGCAGCAGCGCCGTCAGCGGCAATGCGTTCTATGCCGCCCTTTGTGGGGTGGCCACTGTTTGTTACGCCATCAATGCCAATGTGGTGAACCGCTACCTGCGCGATCAGCACCCGGCCGGTATTGCCTCGGCAGCCTTTGTCATCACGGGCGGTTTATTTGTGTTCGGCTTGTGGTGGTCGGGCGGCTGGAGCGCTGCGCTGCAGCACCCGGACGGGATGAAAGGGTTGGGTTATATTTTTTACTTAGCCGCCATGGGCACCGTGGGCGGTTCTATTCTGTACTTCTGGCTTTTGCAGCGGACCAGCGCGATTTTTGCCACTTCAGTCACTTATCTGCTCCCTATCTCAGCCCTGATACTCGGCGCCGCCGATGGAGAGGCTGTGGGTATTATGGATCTTGTAGGCACGGGGGTGATTCTGACCGGGGTGTATTTGGCGCGGAAATAGGGATTGCCATCCCGGTTTTAAGGGGAATCGATAACCTGCTGACTTTATTTATTAGCTAACTGCCCGCAGGCGGCATCAATATCTTTTCCCCGGCTGCGCCGCACCGTAACCGTCACGCCGTGTTTGGCTAAATATGCCGCGAAGGCATTCAATCTTTCCTCTCCTGATTTGGTGAATGGCGCTCCGTCAATGGGGTTATATTCGATAATATTCACCCGCACGGGGAACCTGCGGCGGCAGAGTTGTACGAGTTTCACGGCATCTTCAATACTGTCGTTAAAACGTTCGAAGGCGATATATTCGTAGGAGATTCGGGCTTTCGTTTTCTGGTAAAAATATTCCAGCGCTTCCATGAGGATGGTCAGCGTATTGCTTTCGTTGATGGGCATGATCTCGTTGCGTTTGGCGTCGTCGGCCGCGTGCAGGCTGAGTGCCAGGTTGCTGCGGAAGCCGTCGTCGGCTAATTTCCGGATCATTTTGGCGATACCGGCCGTGCTTATGGTAAGACGCCGGGCTGCCATACCCAGGCCGAGCGACGGCGCGGTGGTGAGCCGGGCAATACTTTCCATGGTACTGCTAAAAGTCAGCAAAGGCTCGCCCATGCCCATGTACACCACATTGGTAATGGAACGCCCGAACGCTTCGAGGCACTGGCGGTTTACACCGGTTACCTGATCCACGATTTCATAAGCGGCCAGATTTCGTTTGCGGCCCATACGCCCGGTAGCGCAAAAGGCGCAGGTGAGGCTGCAACCGACCTGGGTGCTGACGCAAACCGTAAAACGATCGTCGTCCGGCACAGGAATCAGCACGCTTTCTATGCGGTGGCCGTCGTGGGTCCGCCAGCGGGTTTTGATGGTACCGTCGGCGCTGTGCTGTACGGTGTCTTCCGTCAATGTATTCAGGGTAAATTCATCCCGCAGGCGCTGCCGGAGTTCCTTGGAAAGGTTGGTCATGGCGTCCAGATCGGTCACCGACTTGGCCCAGAGCCATTCATATACTTGTTTGGCGCGAAAACGCGGCTCGCCCCAGTCCGCAAGTGCGGCTTCGAGTTCGGGAAGGGAAAGGTCACGGAGGTCGCGTTGTGGCATTGAGTGCTTAAACAAAATAAAAAGTGAAATGTAAAAGTCAAAATGTAAAAGTCAAAATGTAAAAGGTATAGAAAAGGGGTAAAAGTCTAAATGTCAGGGCTTTATGCCTGGGCCCTCATCTTTTACCTTTTACATTTTGACTTTTACATTTTGACTTTATTTTCTGCTATGCAACTCCGTCAGGAACCGTTCCAGTTCCATCACATCGTAGTACAGCACTTCGCGTGGTTTGGAGCCTTCTGCCGGGCCCACGATGCCGAGGGATTCGAGTTGGTCCATAATACGCCCTGCGCGGTTGTAGCCGAGTTTCAGGCGGCGCTGAATCATACTGGTGGAACCGTGCTGGGTTTCCACCACAAGGCGGCCGGCGTCGTCGAGCATATCATCGAGATCGGCCAGCCGTACATCCTTTCCGCCGGCGCCCGGTTCGTTGTCGGCATGGAATTCGGGCAGGAAGAAGGGTTCCGGGAAGCCGGTCTGGTTGGCAATGAACTCGATGACCCGTTCCACTTCCGGGGTGTCTACAAAAGCCGATTGCAGGCGAATCACATCGCCACCCACGGAGAGCAGCATATCGCCTTTGCCGGTGAGTTGTTCTGCGCCGCCGGCATCGAGAATGGTTCGGCTATCCACTTTGGATACGACTTTGTAGGCGATACGCGCCGGGAAGTTAGCCTTGATGACGCCGGTGATGATGTTGACCGAAGGCCGCTGCGTGGCGATGATCAGGTGGATACCCACAGCCCGCGACAACTGCGCCAGTCGCCCGATAGGGAGTTCCACTTCTTTGCCGGCGGTCATAATCAGGTCGGCAAATTCGTCGATGACCAGCACGATATAGGGCAGGAAGCGGTGCCCTTTAAGCGGGCTCAGGCGCCGTGCCACAAATTTGTCGTTATACTCGGAGATGTTGCGGACTTCGGCGCGCTTGAGCAAATCGTAACGCGTTTCCATCTCGATAATAAGCGAATTGAGCGTCTGCACCACCTTATGCGTATCGGTCACGATCGGTTCTACCTGGTCGGGCAGGAAACCCAGGAAGTGGTTTTCCAGGCGGGCGTAAGGGAACAGTTCCACCTTCTTCGGGTCTATCATGATTACTTTTACCTGCGAAGGGTGTTTTTTATACAGCAACGACATGAGGATCACGTTGATCCCCACAGATTTGCCCTGGCCCGTGGCGCCGGCAATGAGCAAGTGTGGCATTTTGGCCAGATCGGCTACGAACACTTCGTTCTGGATATTTTTGCCCAGGGCGATGGGCAGGTCCATCTTGGCGCGTTTGAAGCGGTCGTCCATGAGCACATCGCGCATACCCACAGTCTGCCGTTTTTTATTGGGCACCTCTATACCGATGGTGCCTTTGCCGGGGATCGGCGCGATGATCCGGATACCCAGGGCGGAGAGGTTGAGCGCGATGTCGTCTTCCAGGTTTTTAATTTTCGAAATCCGGATGCCCCGTGCCGGTACGATCTCGTACAGCGTAACCGTCGGGCCGATGGTTGCCTTGATCTTCTCGATATCGATCTTGAAGTTCATCAAGGTATGCAGGATTTGATTTTTGTTGGCCTCCAGTTCGTCGCGGTCGATTTCGAGTTGGGCATTGTCGTACTCGTGCAGCAGTTGCAGGTGCGGGTATTCGTAGTGGGAGAGTTCGAGTGTGGGGTCGTAGGGCTCGGTGAGGTTGGGGGTGTCCTCCTGGATGGCCTCAACGGGCGGTTTGTAGGCCATGGCATCTTCGGGCGCTGCTTGTGCAGGCTGTTCGGGTGGCAGGCTGATTTCCAGTTCGGTGTTTTCGGCGGAGTCGCTTTTTTTGACCGGCTTGTCGTCGGCAAAAAGCGCACTTTTTTTCGTCAGATCGAAAGAGAGCTGCCCGCCGGAAGGTGCCAGGTCTTCTGCGGCTGCCGGTTTTTTGGCAGGGACGAGGTCGAAGGCGTCGGTCAGCAGGGCGGGTTCCCGGGTGACGGGTTCATCGCGTTTAGGGGCGGCGGGTGGTTTTGCGGCCCTGCGGCGTTTGCCATATTCGCCACTGAGCAGGTCGCGCCAGGCTTGCTGGGTTTCGAACCAGAGTTTTCGCCAGGTAAATTCGGTGAGATCGGGGTTGTTATTCCACACAAAAACGGCGACCAGCGCAAACACCAGCAGCGCGAGAGTGCCGGGGATGCCCAGAAATTTCTGTATCCACTCGCTCACAGCCTGACCGAAAACACCGCCCACCGGAAATTCCAACAATTGCCCAAAAAAGGATGCGAGCACGGATGCGATCACCATCCAGATGACCGTACGTTGCAGCGTTGAGGTGAGGTAACTCAGCGGTATCCGGCGTACCAAGGCCAGCCCGTACTGGTACAGCAGGTAAATAAACCCGAACGAGGCCACCCCGAAACCCCAGTAGATAATACTGTCGGCCAAAAAGGCGCCGAGCCGGCCCAGCCAGTTGTCGACTTCCACATCGCCGAGAAAGATTTCCCAGGAGAAGCGAAAGACGATGTCGTGGTCGTTTTCCCAGGTAAAAAAATAGGAAGTGAATGCGATGAGAAAATAGAATGACAGGAAGAGGAGGAACATCCCGAAAAGTTTCGAGAGGCGCTCATCGTCGAAGGATATGCTTAGTTGTCCGCGTTTGCTCTTAGCCATGTTGGTAATGTGGGGCGAATTTTTAATTCGCCCGGTCACAAGGGTGAGGTTTCCCGCAAAAGTAAGGCTAAGGTAGGAAATGAAGTTTTTTTTATAAAACGCATAACCTCCTCCCCACCAACCCACTCGCACAACCTCCAAAATAATTCACATGCCATACCTCAACTCACTACCACCTCTATCCCCAACATTACCTCGTCATTCAACTCCACCTTTTCCCCGTGCATCGTGTCTGCCAGTACCAGGTCGGTCGCCAGCGTTTCGCCTTTTATGTAATCGTGAAACAGCTCTACGGCGGGTAATACAGCCGGGTGTTTTTCCAGCGTGATCACCACACGGTCGGTAACATTGAAGTCCTTTTCCTTGCGGATGTTCTGAATGCGGTTGACGAGGTCGCGGGCCAGACCTTCTGCGAGCAGCGCGTCATTCAGGTGTACGTCGAGCGCCACGGTAAGTGTGCCATCAGTGGCCGTTTTCCAGCCGGGCAGGTCTTCCGTAGTCACCAGCAGGTCCTCCGGGGTGACCGTATAGGCAACGCCGTTGACCGTCAGTTCGAGCGCGCCCGCCTGTTCCAGGGCGCTGATTTGTTCATTGTCGAAGGCGGCAATCAGGTTGGCCATGTCTTTCATGTCCTTGCCGAGTTTGGCGCCGAGGGTTTTGAAATTGGCCTTCGCCGATTTTTTCAACAAACCGGAAGCATCGGTGATATACTCCAATTCTTTCACGTTGATCTCGGCCAGAATGAGCGATTTCACCGCCTCAACATCGGCCTGAAACGAAGCGTCGAGTACCGGCAACAGGAGTTTTTGCAGGGGCAATCGTACCCGCAGCCGTTCCTTTTTGCGGATGCTAAGCGCCAGCGAGCAGATGCGCTGGGCATAGTCCATCCGTTTTTCCAGGGCTTTATCTACTTTGGCGGGATTGGGTTGAATTAGATCGCTCAGGTGTACCGAATCGTGGCGCAGGGGCGTGTTTTTGGCCTTGGCTGCGTCTTTGATGGGGGCTGTGAGGTTGCGGTACAGCCAATCGGTAAAAAACGGAGCCACTGGGGCCGACAGTTGGCCGGCGACCATCAGGCATTCGAACAGGGTTTGGTAGGCCGCCTGTTTGTCTTCGCCCATTTCGCCTTTCCAGAACCGCCTGCGCGAGAGCCGCACGTACCAGTTGGACAGGTGTTCGTCTACAAACGCCTCTATGGCCCTACAGGCCCGGGTCGGTTCATATTCGTCGAAGGCCTCGCGCACTTCCGCCACCAGGCTGTACAGTTTGGAGATAATCCAGCGGTCGAGTTCGCTGCGTTTGTCGTAGGGCAGCACATTGAACTCGTCCATTTTAAAACCGTCGAGATTGGCGTACAGGGCGAAAAAATTGTAGGTATTGAACAGTGTGCCGAAAAACTTATTCCGGCTTTCCACGATGCCTTGGGCGTCGAACTTGAGGTTTTCCCAGGGTGCGGCGTTGCTGATCATGTACCAGCGGGTAGCATCGGCGCCGTGGGTGTCGATGGTTTCGAAGGGGTCCACCACGTTGCCCTTCGATTTGGACATTTTTTCACCGTTTTTATCGAGTACCAAGCCATTGGACACCACGTTTTTATATGCCACCGAGTCGAAACACATCACGCCGATGGCGTGCAGGGTATAGAACCAGCCGCGGGTTTGGTCTACGCCTTCGGCAATGAAATCGGCCGGGTAGTTCCGTTTCCATTTCTCCTGATTTTCAAAGGGATAGTGCCATTGGGCGTAAGGCATGGCGCCGGAATCAAACCAGACGTCGATAAGGTCGAGTTCGCGGCGCATGGGTTTGCCGGAAGGAGAAACGAGCGTGATTTCGTCCATGTACGGGCGGTGCAAATCTGCCGGCACCTGTTGGGAAAGCAGGAGCTCGGAATTGGCTTTTTCTATTTCGTTTTGCAATGCCTCCACTGATTCGATACACATCTCTTCGTCACCGTCTTCCGTTCGCCAGATCGGTAGCGGCACACCCCAGTAACGCGAACGCGAGAGGTTCCAGTCCTGCAGGTTTTCGAGCCACTGACCAAAACGGCCGGTGCCGGTACTGGCGGGTTTCCAGTTGATGGTTTTATTCAGTTCGGCCATACGTTCCTTGGCCGCCGAGGCACGGATGAACCAGGAGTCGAGCGGATAGTACAACACCGGTTTGTCGGTGCGCCAGCAGTGGGGGTAGGTGTGTTTGTATTTTTCGATCTTGAACGCTTTATTGTCTTCTTTGAGGCGTAAGGCGATAAGCAGATCGGTAGGTTTAAAATCCTTGTCTTGTTGAACCTCAGCGGAGTAGTATTCGGCCTTGACGTAGCGTCCGCCGAACTCCGGCACCTCGTCCACAAATTTGCCCTGCCGGTCCACGAGCGGAAACGGTAAGTCGGGCGCTTTCGGGTTGGGCAAGCCGATGTAGGGCACGCCTGCCGCCTTGCTGGCCCGGAAGTCATCGGCGCCGAAGTAGGGTGCAGTGTGTACTACGCCGGTGCCGTCTTCGGTAGTCACAAAGTCCCCGGTGATGACGCGGAAGGCTTTTGCTTCCAGTTCGGTTGTAGCGGCGGCGGGTGTAGGCAACAGTTGTTCGAAACGAACTCCGGCTAATGCTGCGCCTTTGATATTGGTTTTCAATACCTTGTAAGGCAATTTTTTGTCGCCCACCTTAAAATCTTCGAAGGGCAGGGTTTCATCCTCCGGGTTGAAATAAGCGGAGAGGCGGTCTTGCGCCAGTACCACGCTTACCGGAGATCCGGTGTAGGGGCTGAGCGTTTGCACTTTGGCGTAGCCGATATTTGGCCCCACGGTAAGGGCAACGTTGGAGGGCAGGGTCCAGGGCGTGGTCGTCCAGGCGAGGATACGAACGTCTTCGCCGGGGTTGTCGAACAGAAATGCAGATTGCTGGTCCTGCTTTACCTTAAACATCGCCACCACCGAAAAGTCCGTGACCTCTTTGTAGGTGCCGGGCATATTCAATTCGTGCGAGGAGAGACCGGTGCCGGCAGCCGGGCTGAAGGGTTGTATGGTAAAACCTTTGTACAGGTAGGATTCGCCCGCATCTGTTTTTTTATCATACAGGCGTTTCAGCAACCACCAGCACGATTCGATATAGTCGTTTTCGAACGTGATGTAAGGGTTGTTCAGGTCCACCCAATAGCCCATGCGGCGGGTGATGTCGTCCCACAAATCCTTATACCGCATCACCGTGGCGCGGCAGGCGGCGTTATACTGTTCTACCGTGATTTTTTTGCCGATATCCTCTTTCGTGATGCCGAGTTCCTTTTCCACTTGTAGTTCGATGGGCAGGCCGTGGGTATCCCAGCCGCCTTTGCGTTCCACGCGGTGGCCTTTGAGGGTTTGGTACCGGCAAAAAATATCTTTTACCGCGCGCGCCATTACGTGGTGGATACCGGGTTTGCCGTTGGCAGAGGGCGGGCCTTCGTAGAACACGAAAGAGTCGGCCGGGTCGCGCTGTTCTACCGAGCGTTCGAATATTTTTTCATCTTCCCAGAACTGCAGGATTTCAGCGTCGATGGCGGAGAGGTTGAGGTGTTTGAATTCGCGGTACATTTATTTTGTTGATACGTTGATTTGTTGATGCGTTGATTTGAACGGGCGCAAAAATACCATAATCAAAAACCCCGGCAAGTTTTTACACCTGCCGGGGTTTCTGTTTTTCAAAAACAGCATTCCACGCTTCAGGTGTAAAGCCCGGGGCGAATAATAATGCTGCTGGAAATTATGTGAACGAAAGGCATTTCAGTTGTCGCGTTTGGGTTCGAGTTCTTTTTGAACTTTTTGCACATATTCGAGCGTCACGCCGGCGTATCGTGCAATTTTTTCTAAGGGCAATACACCATCGCGCAACATGGCAACTACAGTTTCGTGCTGATGCTGTTCAACGCCTTTTTCGATACCTTTTTCGATACCCTTCTCGATACCTTTTTCGATACCCTTCTCGATACCCTTCTCGATACCTTCCAGGTAAAGTTCATCCGTTTCAATATCAAATTTGATTGGCATAAGGCTGATTTCTTTTGTTACAATCGGCTGCAATTTACGGAGTCTTGACAAGATTTGCAACTGCCGCTGGTACTTCTTCAGGCGCTCGACCCGCCCGACGATCTTCAGCAGGTTTTGCAGAATCAAACGAACCACTGCTTCCGGGCGGTCTTTTCCAAAATCACATAGTAGCGACAACACGATTTCTTCCGGCACTCCGGAGTTGAGGAAACGTTCTTTCGGTACCTCACGAATATTGACAACCACAAATTCCAGTCTCAAACCTTCCAGTTCGAGCACATTTTTTAAAATCTGTCCAGGCTTTGGGTCGCCCAGATACAGGACGATTTGCTTGAGCGGTAATCCGGTTGCATGGTGAACCAAGGCATAGTACAATAAGTTCCGGCGCCGCATATCCTCGTCGTCCGACTGGATTTCCCAGTGCAAGCAGTAATCCCGCTCTGGATCGTCGTGGATGACTTTTTTGAGATGATCCAATTCCCGTTCGGTGGTAACCTGGATTTTTGCCTCCATCGGTTCCATGTGGGAGAGGTCCAATCCTAGCAGTGCCCGACACAGATGCGGGAGCAAGGGTTCAAAATTTTCCTTGATAATGCGGTCGTAATCGTTTGGCATGGCGAGATATATTTCGTTAAATAAACACCCTCAAAAATACGACAATCAAAACTTAACACAAAAAGTTTTTTTCTTGTCGTTGCAACCTTCTGCTCGCCCATACCGGTCAATCATTCCGTTCACTAACATTATCATTCACTACCAATTTCTATCAAAATGAAAACGTTTGTATCGAAAAGCCGCATTTTTGCCCTCCTGATGTTGAGTATCGCCGTCGTCGGCATGACCAGTTGCAAAAAAGACAAAAAACCGACCTTTAAGGAAGAAGTGGTTGGCGATTGGGAAGTCAAATCCTTCACCGAAGACGGCGTGGAACTGATGAGTACCATCGTGACTTCCTTTACAATGGAATATGAAACTTACGCCGGTAGCAACGGCGACTTCGAATGGATCATCAACTATGCCGATGGCACCAGCGAACGTATCACTGGCGACTATGAAGTAGACGTGGAAGACAAGGAAATCAAATTGATCAAAAACGATGGCACTACTACCCTCGACATTGATGTAGACAACGATGATATAGAAATAGAGGGTATTATCGACGGATTCCGCTACGTCATTAAAGCAGACCGGGACTAAGAATGGTTCAGGGCCTGACGGAGATAGATTTTAGACTACTGTTTGGGTGTTATATAGACAGGATTAACAGGATTTGCAGGATTTTTATATTTGATTTTCAATTATCATAGCCTGCAATTTCTGTTAATCCTGTCCATTTTTATTTTGTCGTTTTTTCCAGTCGAATCAAGTCGCAGTATTTCCAGTAAGTCTCCAGGGCTGCGATTCGGCAGATCGTCCAGCCGGCACGGCCATCGAGAAAGCCCAGTCGGAACAAGTAGTTGCGGATGAACTTAAACGCCGGGCTAAACAGTACCCGGAACCAAGACCCGCGTTTGCCCCGTGTCTGCATGGCCTTTGCCGCGATTTCGGCGTATTTTCGGGCTCGCGTAAAGTGTTCCTCCACCGTATAATAGCTGTAATGCAATAAATCGCCGGACAAAAAGCCCACGGTGCTGCCGGCGTTCATTTCCACTTTGTCGTGCGGGTTTAGCCCTCCCCAATGTCCCAGGCGCCGGTCGAACAACCGCACTTTTCGGTCGGGATACCAGCCGCTGTGCCATATCCATTGCCCGCAGTAATTTGTCAGGCGGTTCATGGCGTACGCCTCGCATTTCCAACTAGATTTAACTGTCAGAATAGACTGCCTCAAGGTGTCGCTCAGCGCCTCGTCGGCATCGAGCGAAAGTACATGTGGAAACTGCGCCTGGCTGAGCGCAAAATTTTTCTGTTCGATATGCCCGTCAAAAGCATGTTGAATAAAACGAGCGCCCTTTTCCCGGCAGATTTGCGCCGTCCGGTCGATAGAAAAAGAATCGACTACCACCACCTCATCCGCCACCCCTGCCAGTGAATCAAGGCAGCGCCCGATGTTGCACTCCTCGTTGAAGGTGATGATGACGGCGGATATTTGCATATTGGTTATTGGTTGATTGGTTATTGGTTGATTGGTTATTGGTTGTTTGGCTCTGTATCGGACAAATCAACCAATAACCAATAAACCAATAACCACTTTACTGTCCGAGCAGAATTGGCGTCGCTTTCCCGTTGCCCATGATAATTACTTTGGCGTTGGGCGAGGTGACCAGTTCTTTTTGTATCTTAATCTGTTCGTATTGTATCATTTTGTCTGTCAGAGAAGCGGTCAGTATCCGCTGATAATCAGCGATACCCTGGGCTTCCACGCGCTTACGGTCGGCCTCCTGCCGTTCTTTGTCCAGCACAAATTTCATCTTTTGGGCATCTTGTTCGGCGTTTATTTTTGCTTCAATTGCCGCTTTTACCGACTCCGGAAGATTGATATTACGGATCAGCACTTGCTCCATCACAAGTCCGCGCTCCGTAAATTCTTTTTCGATGGCCGAAGAGAGGCGCTGCTGAAATTCATCACGTTTGGTGGAATACAGCGCCACGGCATCGTAATAGGCGGCGAAGTCGCGGATTTTGGTACGTACCAAAGGCCGGACGATCACATCCCGGAATCCCTGACCGATATTGCGCAGAATTTCGGGGGATTTGTCCGGTACCACACGAAACAACACGGTCAGGTCAATTTGTACCTCCAGGCCGTCGGCTGAAAGTACCCGGATGGCATCGTCACCCATCTTTTGCCCCTCGTCCTGTACGCCCGACATCGTATAATTCTGCGTTCTGATATCAAAATGCACTACTTCCACCAAGGGATTTACTACGTTCAGACCTTCAGTCAGTATGCCTGATTGTACCTTGCCGAACAAGGTTTGAACGCCCACTTCGCCGGGAGAAATTTGAACGAAACAGGAACTTAGAATACCAATGCCCACCAACCCGACCCCAATGATGCGCCCTATTTTCCCAAAGGAGCCTAATTGTGGGTTTGCTTTGGAAAGGCCGGAGGTAATGACGATAACAACAATGCCAAGTAGTGCGAGGAACATATTGTGGTTGAGTTTGATAAACGTGTATCCGCATTCGCGAACTATCCGGATAAAGGTAGCACGGGGAAGGCAAATCGTATTGGAAATGTTTATTCACTACTCATACGAAAGACGCAAACTGCCGCAACATCCGTACGTCATTTTCAAACAACAACCGGATATCCGGAATATTGAACAGCCGCAACGCCTGACGCTCAATCCCCATCCCAAAAGCGTAGCCTGAATATTTACGGCTGTCGATGCCGCAGTTTTCGAGTACCTGTGGGTCTACCATGCCGCAGCCGAGTATTTCGAGCCAGCCGGTGCCTTTAGTGAGGCGGTTGTTTTCTTCTGTATCGGTGCCGAGCCAGACATCCATTTCCGCACTGGGTTCCGTGAAAGGGAAAAACGAGGGACGCAGGCGGATTTTCGGCGCACCGAACATCTCCTGCGCAAAGTACAGCAGCACTTGTTTCATGTCGGCGAACGATACGCCTTCGTCCACATACAGTCCTTCCACCTGATGGAATTGCGCATGCGAGCGTGCCGAAATCGTTTCGTTGCGGTACACCCGCCCTGGCGCAATAATCCGAATGGGCGGTTTGCGGGTGGTCATCACGCGGGCCTGCACGTTGCTGGTATGTGTGCGCAGCAACATACCGGGGGCGTCCACTACATAGAAGGTATCCTGCATATCGCGCGCCGGATGGTCTTCCGGCGTGTTCATGGCGGTAAAATTGTACCAGTCGTGCTCAATCTCCGGACCATCGGCTACCACGAAACCGATCCGGTTAAAAATTTCGATGATGCGGTTGAGCGTGACCGCTATGGGATGGCGGGAGCCTAACGGAAGCGGCTCGCCGGGGGCGGTCAGATCAAATTGAATAGCGGCGGCCTGATCGGCTCCAGCCTCCAGCACGGCTTTTAGTGCCTGGAATTTATCCTCAGCCTGCTGCTTCAATGCATTGACCAACTGGCCGAAATCGCGCTTGCGCTCGTTGGGCACGTTGCGCATTTCCTCCATAAAAGTCTTGATCAGCCCTTTCGAGCCGAGGTACTGTATCCGAAAGGCTTCCACGGCTTCGGCCGTGGCAGGGTTTTCGGCTTCAAGGGCGGAGAGGGTTTCCTGTACTTTGGTGAAAATATCGGACATTCCGTTGGTGATGTTGTGTTAAGCCGCAAAGTTAGGCTATTCCACTTCAATTCCCCTGTTGTTAAGTGCTGTTTTGACTCCAGCGAAAAATCCCCAACATGCTCTACGCAAACGGAAACGTCACGATAAACGCGCTTCCTTTCCCCGGCTCGCTTTTTATATCCACAAACCCTTTGTGCGCCGTGACGATGGCTTTCACATAACTCAGCCCCAGACCGAACCCTTTCACGTCGTGAATATTGCCCGTGTGTACCCGGTAGAATTTGTCGAAAATATGCTTGCGGGCCTCCTTGCTAATGCCGATACCGTTGTCTTCCACCGTAATTTCCACCCCATGCGGCACATTGCGGGTGCGGATGGTAATTTCCGGTTTCTCCGGACTATACTTATTGGCGTTGTCCAGCAGGTTATGTACCACACTGGCAATATGGGTGGAGTCGCCCTGAATAACCGGGCGGCTGGCCTGAAGATCAAGCTGCAAAATACCTTCGCGTTTTTCAATCTGGAGGCTGAAGTTATCCACCGCTTGCTGGATCAGTTCATGCATATTGATTTCGCCGAGCCTCAGTTGAAAATCTTTTTTATCCAGTTGCGCAATTTGCAGCACCCGTTCCACCTGACTATTCATTCGGCGGTTTTCTTGCCGGATGATATCTACAAATCGTTTGATCTTGTCCGGATTGCTCACCACCATCGGGCTGGCGATGCTGTCGGTAGCCAAAGATATAGTCGCGATCGGGGTTTTAAATTCGTGGGTCATGTTGTTGATGAAGTCGGTCTTCATCTCTCCAAGTTTTTTTTGCCGGTAAATGACCTGAATGGTGTACCAAAAGCAAAACAGGATAATACCGGTAAAGACCACAGACAGCAGCAGAGTTTGCCAAATCGTACCGAGTACCAAACTGGTTCGGTTGGGGAAATAAATAGACAGGTTGCCCGGCGATTCGATGTCTTTTTGAAAGAGAGACACCCGGTATTTGGAATTGAACAGCGTGGAAGCGCCGCCTTGCGCTACTTGCGGGCTATTGTCCACTACCACGTAATGGTCATTGACCACCACAAAGCTGTTGCGCGCTTTGGAGTACACGCCGTATTGATAAGGCGTGTTGATACCCCGGCTGGTCAGTTCTTCTTTTAATGAAAGTGATAACAGGTCCAGTTGTATCCGTTCGGCCAGCGGTCTGGAATCGACCAACTGGCTGACCTTCATGTATTCCCACATGTTTACATTGTCTTCGAAACTCTGCCCACCGGTGGCCGGATTAGGCAGGCTGTCGGAACGGCTGATCCGGCGGGTTGAAAAACCGCTCTCTAAAAATTTGGCGGCGAGGCGAATATTGCGGTTGGCCTCGTTTGAAAAGCCCTGCGTCGTACTCAGGGCATCCCAAACCGCCACGTCTTCGTAATGTTGCAGCTTGTCGGCCACGCGGTTGAGTGCGGCGTACACGATTTTGTCAAATTGTTCTTCGTTCAGCCGGATGCTCCAGCTAATCCAGTAAATTTGTAAACAAATGACCCCGATCAGGGCGACTGTCATCAGGCCGATAATGAGGCGTATGCGTTGGGCGTCCATATTCTATTAACGTTTTTCGGGAGCAAAAGTATGCCGCATAAAAACATCATTCTTATCTTTCAAGCGGGTGAAATGCGCCTCGCCCTTCCTGGCATGCACTTTATTCCCTGTTCCCCAAAAACTTCATCAGTAAATATACAAATTGAAGTAAAGCAGCCAGTGCTGCCGCCACATACGTCATGGCAGCCCAGAACAGGGCGTCTTTGGCGCCGTCGTACTGTTCGCCGCGGGCCACACCGCTGGTATCGAGCCAGGCCAAAGCCCGGCGGCTGGCGTCGAACTCCACCGGTAGGGTAACCAGACTAAAAAAGCAGGTGATGCCAAACACGATCAGTACGACCAACAAAATATACTGGTTATTGAACATGGACATGCCCACCAGCGCCATCATGAACAGGTATTGTTGCAGAGAGGCAGCAACGTTTACGATCGGCACCAGCGCCGAGCGCAGTTGCAACATGCTGTATGCTGTGGCGTGCTGCACAGCGTGGCCGCATTCATGGGCCGCCACAGCAGCTGCGGCCACATTGCGGCCATGGTATACGTCCTGACTCAGGTTCACCGTTTTATTGGCGGGGTTATAGTGGTCAGTCAACTGGCCTTCTACGTGAATGACCTGAACGTCTTGAATACCATAGTGACGCAGCATAGTGGCTGCTACGTCGGCGCCGCTCATGCCGTTGGTCAGGGGAACCTTACTGTACCGGCTGAACTTGCTGCGCAGGGTACCGCTCAGGATCATGCCAATAACCGTAAAAACGATACTAATGAGTATTAACATGGTTTTGAGTTTTGAAGGTAAAGTTTAGAGGTTTGGAGGTTAGAAGGTTATTGGTTAGAAAGTTAGAGGGTTTCCGATTGACAATTAAACTATAAGTCCGAAAAAAGGTTTGGCACAGCCCCCTATACCTCCATACCTCCAAACCTCCAAACCTCCAAACCTCCAAACCTCCTTATCCTTTAACGATATT
>CAUJEY010000025.1 GCA_963169325.1 Bacteroidota bacterium | reverse complement strand
GTCACGTCGGTAAACTGCGGCACAAAAGAGAACCATACGTCATTGCCGGCTGCGCCGAAACAATTGGCCGGACCGTAGCCGGAGGGCGTGGCGGCTACCGTGGTAAATGCGCCGGCTGGGCTGCAATAGCTGGTAACATCCGTAATGGGAATCGGATTGGTACAATTGTCATTTGCTGGTTGAGCGATAAGGGCGACGGCGCCGGCAAACAAAGCCAGCGCGGCAAGTACCGGTTTTCTCATATTATGTTGTTTTTATTCGGGTCAATAAAACAGTGATCAATAAGCATCTTGTCACAAGACGCTTAAAAGATTGAATATGTTGGCCTGCTTAAGGGTTAAAAGTTCTTTAAATGCCAAAATGAGCACCAACGGTTAAAAGGCAGGGGGATTAGGATCAGCCGGAAACGCCTACATCCGCGGCGTCGAATGAAAAACGGTCAGAAAAACCAGGGCCATCTTGATATGTTGTGAAACGGAGTCGTCCAGTCCGTCCTCAATGGCCCATTCGCGGGGGTCGCCCCGGTACATGGTGTATATATAGAAGTTACCCCGGGTAGCATCTTCCACCTGCCATTCGTCGAGTTGGTTGGTCCATCTGCTGCGCAGGGTGAGCGAAACGGAGTTATCGGTGACGCGCCATTCCGTGAAATCGTTGTTCCAGGCTGCCCGCATGGTCACCACGGCGCCGTCGTAGGTACGCAGTTCCCATTGGGTGGGATCGTCTTTCCATTTCATTTTTATCGTGCCGCGTTGGTCGTCGAGGTTGTAATCCCATTCCGACCAGTCGTCACGCAGGTTTAGCCAGCGGAGTTTCATCTCCCCGTATAATTCTTCGTCGGGCGCCTCGGAGTCCGCCTCCTCGGTTTGGGTCGTATCGGATACCGAGGCGTACAGTTCCCATTCGACGAATGAATCACTCCAGCGTGCGCTGATACCGGACAACGCTTGCGCTTCGGATCGAGCAGACCAGCAAAAAACGAACAATACGGGTAGCCAGTATTTTTTCATAACTTAGGTATCAAATCGGAAATGTACCGTCTTTATTGAGGCTGTATCATAAGACCATCTCCCGCAGAAGCCGCAGATTTTCGCAGATTATATTTACAAGGTGTCAAAATAAAAATCTGCGTTGATCTGTGAAATCTGCGGGAGACCAAATAATCGTCGCAGAGAAATTTTCTGCGGGAACTTATGATTCAGCCTCAATACGGCACATCCGGAGTTTTCCGGTTCCTAAAACGGCAAATCATCCATATTAGCCGGGGGCGGGGTATTGGTACTTTCCGGGAAGGGATCGCTAGGGAATCGCTCATCTGCGCCTGCTTGCGGCGCCGACGTGCTACCGGCCTCTCCGGCTGTTTCGATGCGCCAGGCGTTGAGGTTGGTCAGGTATTTACCGTTCCATTCGCGCCCGCGCAGGTCGAATGATACTTTGACGCGATCGCCTTCATTATAGTTGTCCAGCATCGCGCAGCGATCCTGAACAGCCTGGAATTTGATCAATTGCGGGTAATTGCCGTCCGGTACTTCCAGGACGAATTCGCGGGCCTGAAAACTGGCCGATTTTTGTTCCGTGGGGAATAAGCGATGCAGTTTTCCCTCTACTTCAAAAGCCATATTCGTTGAATTATAGTTTTATTGATAAAAAATGTTTTTTACTTGTTATAACGCAATGTCCTTATTTAATCAGCCGGAAAAACTGCTCGTAATGACCGGGCCGGTTGGGCGAGATGACGCTATTAAACCGTTTCGAAACGATCATGCGTTGCCGGGGTTCATACAGAATAATTTCGGGCAAATCGTCATGTAAAAATTCCTGAAGTTTGATATATAACACATTGCGTTTAGCGTCGTCCGGCTCGGTACGGATTGCTTCGATGAGCGCGTCTCCTTTCGGATTGGAGTAATTGAACCGGTTGCCCATGCTGATGCTTTTGGAGTGATGGGTTTGGTATAAGTCGACCTCTCCCGGAAACATGCTAGCAGCAAGGTTGCACATATCGTACTCGCCTCTTTGGAGTAAATCCTGAAGCACCGTAATATCTTTTTCTACCAAAGCTATATTTATGCCTGCGCTACGGGCCGTTGTACTAATACTGTTGGCTAATTCGCGACCTGTCGCCGAACTGCCGAAATGCAGCGTAAAATCAAGTTCTGTAGTTTGGCCGTCGATGATTTTATCTGCAATCCCGTTTCCATTAGTATCTTTCCAACCGGCGGCGGCAAGTAATTCTGCGGCTTTCGTGATGTTATAACTGTAGGGAGCAATATTGCGGGCATAAAAGGGCTTGGCTGAGTTGATCGGACCGACAAGCCGTGAGGCAAATCCCTGAAAAACCGTATTGATCAAATAGTCGTAATCGATGGAATAGGCAATCGCTTGCCGGACATTTTTATCCGCCAGTTTTGGATTGTTGTGGTTGAGCATGATCCGGCCGTAATTCGTGTTCGGTTGCACATTGAACTCGTATTGCTCCGTAAGGCAGGAGTCTTTTTGGAGCGCAATAAATTTCGCCGGCGAAATATCCGGGATAATATCCAGTCCACCCGAACGCATCAGGTTCTCGATGGCCCCGTCTTCTTTGATAAACCGGTACACTAATTTTTCCGGGAAGGCACCGAGGTAAGGATTTTCGGAAACATAGCGATCGCCCCACCAATTTTGTTTTTTCACCAACGTACACCCCTGATCCGCGTCGTAGTTTTCAAGCCGGTATGGACCGCTCCCGGAGATGGCATTTTTATCATTGGCAAAACGGGGCGACTCAAAGGCTTCAGCCCAGGCGCTCAGCGCGGGATTGCTTTCCATAAGCTGTTTAATCCGTTCATGATTAACAAAGTCTTTCAGCGGAATATTAGTCAGGTGATTATCAGGGTCGTAGTTATAGGCCGGGTAAATTGCGATCTGGCAAAGGCTTTGTAGCGCTAAAAGGTAATAATCCCTGAAATAGACCGTGAATTTTTTGGGGTTGGCCGGGTCAACTTCTACTTCTTGCAAATATTGAAAATAAGACAGGTAAGGGCCCGCGCCGACTATCGGGTGTAAAATTACTTTTAAGGTAAAGATGAAATCGTTGGCAGTGATCGGGCTTCCATTGTCCCACACCGCGTTATCATAAATTTCAAAATCATACGCCAGCGAACCGGCGAAGGGGCCGTTTTCTACCTTACGTTCGACTGGCACCTTTTTGATCATTAGCGGAACAAACTCCATTGTTTTGGGCTCGACAAGCGCAAGGGTTTGGTAAATTTGTTGGCTGATATAACGGTCATAACCAGTTTTGCCAAGCAGCGGATTGATCACCGTGGCCGCTGCGCCCATACGGAGGGTTACCGTGTTTTCTTTACTATACTCAAAGAGGTTGCAATTTTTGGAAGATTCGCCACCACAGTTTGGAAATAACAGCAGGATGACGCAAACGGCAAGGACCGAAAGCAAAAGATTTTTCATGTGGACTGTCATATCTTGAAATTTCGGGTAAAAGTAATGGCTTTATTCGGAACAAAAGCCGCCTTGTCAGGGAGAAAACGATTACACAAATCGTTCTTTCCACTCCGGCCGGGGCAACAGGCACGTTTCCTGTACCAAATCATGGGCTGCCAGCAGGCGTTGTCCGGTTGAAGCGCGGCAACCCGGAACTACCCCGCCCGGCCGCGTTCAGTACCTATTGCACGGAGGCATTGCGAGGTTGCACACGGCGGCGAATAAACCCCCTTAAAACTACAGCGATATCCTTATTTAATCAGCCGGAAAAACTGCTCGTAATAACCCGGACGGTTGGCCGAGACGACGCTGTTGAACCGTTTCGAAACGATGATGCGTTGTTGGGGTTCATACAGATAAATTTCGGGCAATTCGTCATGTAACAACTCTTGTAGCCTGATAAATAACATATTGCGTTTCGTGTCATCCGGTTCACTTCGGATCGATTCAAGGAGCGCATCTGCCTTTGGGCTGGAGTAGTTGAACCTGTTGTCCGTACCGATGCTACTGGTGTGATAGGTTTGATAAAAATCCACCAGACCCGGGAACATAGAAGCGGCGATGGAACACACGTCGTAGTCACCTTTTACAGTTAATGTCCGCACAACGGATAAATCTTTTTCAATCACATTCATATTTATACCTGCAGAGCGGGCAGTGGTGGCGATACTTTTTGCCACGTCGCGGCTTACCGGCGAGATAGCGGTAAGCAAGGAAAGATCCAGTTCGATTGTTTGGCCATCGATCGTTTTATCGGCAATACCGTTCCCATTGCTATCCGTCCAGCCGGCAGCGGCTAATAGTTCCTTAGCCTTTTGAATATTATAATCGTAAAGTGCGATGTTGCCGGCATAATAGGGTTTGGAGGTATTGACCGGACCGACAATTCGCCCGGAAAAACCCTGAAAAACCGTATTAATCAAATAATCATAATCAACGGCATGGGCAATCGCTTGCCGGACGCGTTTATCTGCCAGTTTCGGATTGTTGTGGTTTAGCATGAGCCGGCCGTACGTTGTGGTCGACTGTTCCTTAAAATCGTATTTTTCTGCCAGGCAAGAGTCTTTTTTAAGTGCAATAAATTTCGCCGGCGAAATTTCCGGGATAACATCCAGTCCACCCGAACGCATCAGATTCTCGATAGCGCCGTCGTCTTTCATGAAACGATACGCTAATTTAGCCGGGAAGGCGCCGAGATAGGGATTCTCGGAAACGTAGCGATCGCCCCACCAATTTTGTTTTTTCACCAGGGTGCAACCCTGATCCACGTCATAGTTTTCCAGGCGGTAGGGGCCGCTCCCGGAAATGGCATTTTTATCATTGGCAAAACGCGGCGACTGGAATGCAGTGGCCCAGGCGCTCAGTGCGGGGTTACTTTCCAGCAGCGCCTTGATACGTTCGGGATTGATAAAATCTTTCAGCGGAATATTGGTCAGCTGGCCCTCCGGGTCGTAATTATAAGCCGGACAAATCGGGGTCTGACAAAGGGATTGCAGCGCTAACATGTAATATTTGGAAAAATAAACCGTGAACTTTTTAGGGTTACCCGGGTCTATCTCCACATCTTGTAAATGTGGGAAGTAGGATGCCAACCGCGTTTCTACCGTGGGGTGCAAAATCGTTTTAATGGTAAAAATCAAATCGTGGCCGGTGATCGGGCTTCCATTGTCCCACACCGCGTTATCATAAATTTCAAAATCATACGCCAGCGAACCGGCGAAGGGGCCGTTTTCTACCTTACGAACGACCGGCATCTTTTTGATCAATATAGGTACTAATTCCATTGTTTGCGGCTCGACAAGCGCAAAGGTTTGAAAAAGTTGGTTGACAATATATGTATCAGAGCCCGTTCTCGTGACAATAGGATTCAACACCGTGGCTGCTGCGGCCATACGGGTCGTCACCGTGTTTTCAGGACTAAACTCAAACAGATTGCAATTTTTGGAAGATTCGCCACCACAGTTTGGAAACAACAGCAGGATGATGCAAACGGCAAAGACCGAAAGCAAGAGATTTTTCATGTGGACTGTCATATCTTGAAATTTTGGGTAAAAGTAATGGCTTTATTCAGAACAAAAGCCGCCTTGGCAGGGAGAAAACGATTATACAAATCGGTCTTTCCACTCCGGCCGGGGTAATAGGCACGTTTCCTGCCGGCCGAACCACCGGTAGCGGTGCCGGGCCACCCAATCGTACACAGCGTTGCGCAAACGTTGCGGAAGCCAATTAAAGATCGCCAGCCAGGACCAGGGCCTGCCCAGCCGCCGGGCGATTTCGAGCGCGGCATCCGAGCGTGTGAACAAATGTTCGCCATCCGCCAGCACGACAGTGTCGAAGGATTCCTGCGCCAAACCATGGGCCGCCAGCAAGCTTTGCCCGGTTTCCGATTGAAGCGCGGCAAACCGGAATTGCCCTGCCCGGTCGTGTTTCAATACCCATTGCACGGAGGCGTTGCAGAGGTTGCACACGCCGTCGAATAATATTATTGGAAAATTAAAATTAGAATCCACAGGCTTTTTTGCTTTTTTGCGGAACGAAATCCGGTCGTCTGGAACCGGTTTTATCAAAAATAAATTTTGCGCCCGTCGGAGGTGGGCGAGATTATGCTCACCGCGGTCACTATAGTTTTTGTTGGGCTTACGATTTTTCTTTCGCACTACTTTGCCGCGCTCTTCAAGCGCACAAAGATACCGGATGTGTTGTGGCTGTTCACCATTGGCATATTATTGGGCCCCGTAAGCGGATTGGTACATCCCGATAGTTTTGGGGCCGTCGGACCGGTTTTTACCACGATCACCCTGATTTTTATTTTATTCGAAAGTGGCATTGACCAACGCCTGGAACCCCTGATTCGTGCGCTGAGCGGAACGGCCAAAATCACGACTTACAACTTCGTCGGAACCTGTTTAGTTGCCGGAAGCATCACCTATTTTTATACCGATCTGGGCGTTTTACGTTCCCTGATGCTCGGCAGCATCGTGGGCGGCACTTCGTCAGCGGTCATCACCACCCTGGCGCGCCAATTCAACATGACCGAACGTTCCAGTACCACCCTGGTACTGGAATCCGCTTTCTCCGACGTGTTCACCCTGGCCGTGCCACTCACCCTGCTCTCCGCCTACAGCGTTGGCCGGGTGGATGTGGCCTATATGACCGGTCAAATGATTGCCGCTTTCCTGCTGGCCGCCATGTTGGGTATGGCCGGCGCTTTTTTTTGGAGTGTGTTGCTCAACCAGATGCGTACCCTCCAAAATACGGTATTTACCACACCGGCTTTTGTATTTATCATTTACGGCTTCGTAGAAATACTCAATTTTTCCGGCCCTATCGCGGCGCTGGCTTTCGGGATTACGCTGGGCAACATCGACGTGCTGGGGCCCCCGATCATGAAAAATGTCATTTCCCGCAAACCTATCTCGCTAAACGATTATGAACGCGCTTTTTTCTCCGAAGCCGTTTTTTTGCTGCGCACTTTTTTCTTCGTGTATATCGGCATTTCGGTACGTCTGCACGACTGGTGGCCGCTGGCCCTCGGCGCTATCATTACCGGCGCCCTGTTCCTGTTGCGCATCCCTATCGTACGGCTTTCCGTACCACGCAGCACGCCGCCAAAGGATGCCGCATTTATGGCAGTGATGATACCGAAAGGGCTTGGCGCGGCGGTTTTGGCCTCCCTGCCGGTCCAACAGGGCATCCCTGGCGGTGAAATTATTCAGGCCGTCGTTTTTTCCATTATTCTGTGTTCCACTTTTTTTACCACGATTCTGACCTTTTTGGTAGACAAAACATGGCTTTCAAACGTTTATGAGTGGATTTTCCGAATGATGGGAATAAAGGGCGAGCCAAATTCAGCCGAAGAGGCTGAAGAAGAGCCGAACGAAGAAGGGCCAGAGAAGGTTGAATGAGCCCCTTGCCCGAATGTGTAGGCATTGGGTGTTTTAAACGTGGGGTAATTATGTCGCCATTTTGGACGGAATCTTTCTTAATCCGCGTGTCATGCTGTAAGCATCTGCTTAAACTTGAAACTCGGTTTTTCATTAAAAATGGAAAAATGTGTTCCGTTTCAAGGCAAAATGATGGTAGCCGCTTGGCCAGATGCTTACAGCATGACACCCGGGTTTGGGTAGCTTCCGTTCAAAATAGCGGCATAATTACCCACGTTTTTGAAACACCTGTACTGTCAGGATCTGCCCAAGCGTAAACCGTAAACCGCAATTTTGCGTTTAAACAAGACTTTTTTTATCCTTTTGAAATGAAAAATCGAGGTTCACTTGTGGCTGGATGTTTTTTACAGTATGACACCGTTGTTGGAGCAGATATAGTACCTCGAACAAACATAAACAATGATATGCCCCCAATCTTCGCATCGTCCTTACGTGCCTCTGTGGTGAATATTGGTAAAATATTAATCGCGTTCCTGTTTCTCCTCCCATTCGCCGGTTCCGCCCAAACCACACCCGCCCGCGACTCCACCAACAAGGTAAAAGTGGAATCCTCCATGACCGGCGAATACTTCCTCATAGGCGACCGTTACATACAGAAGCTAAGCGGCAATGTCCGCTTGCGCCAGGACAGTACGCTGGTATTCTGCGACACGGCTATTCTCGACCAAAATGATGCTATCCTGCGGGGCAATGTGCTGATTGAACAGGGTGACTCGCTGCGGGTGTACGGCGACTCTGCCCATTATTACGGCGACACGCGCCAAAGCGATATATTCGGCAACGTCGTGCTCATCAACGGTAAGCAGGAACTGTTCACCTCCCGCCTGCATTACGACCTGAACACCAAAGTAGCCACCTACCACCAGGGCGGCACCCTCAGCAATGGCAAAAGCCAGCTCACCAGCACCCATGGCTACTACTATGCGGCGGAACAACAAGTGTTTTTTAAAGGCAATGTGCTGGTCACCGACCCGGAATTCACCATCCGCACCGATACCATGGCCTTCAATACCGAAACCCAGATGGTACAATTTCTCGCCCCAACACTCATCAGCCAGCAAGGCAGTAAAATTTACACCGAAGGCGGATTTTACGACACAGAAAATAACGTGGCCGAATTCGATAAAAATCCCCAATACGAACGCGACGGCCAGCGCGGCCGCTCCCGAAAAATGCGCTATGACGGCGCCACAAAAGAATATATCCTCGACGGCGATGCTTATATCGAAGAGCCGGCTGCACGGCGCGAAGTGAAAGCCGATGTGATCCGGTACAATACCGAAACGGAAAAGGCAGTGTTCATTGGTAATGTCGATTATCGCGACAGCGCCCAGACCATGACCGGCCAGGAAGTGCGCTACGATAGCCGCAATAAACAATACCAACTCACGGGCCGCGGCCGCGTCATCGATCCGCCCAATATCATCGAGGCCGATTCCATCAACTTCAACGACCAGCTCGGCAACGGCCTGGCACTGGGCAACGTCATCTGGCAGGACACAGCCGCCGACGTCACTCTGTTGTCGTACCGCATGGATTACAACAAACAAACCGAATACATCCATGCCTACGGCGGATTCGGCGACCTCGGCGCAGGCGGGCGCCCCCTGATGAAATCGCTTATCGAAAACGATACGCTTTACATGAGCTCTGATACCCTGACTTCTTTCAAGCCCGACAGCGCCTCGGACAACCGCCTCTTGCTGGCTTACCACGACGTGCGAATTTTTAAATCAAACCTGCAGGCCTCCTGTGATTCGCTTACCTTCTCCTCCGTCGACAGCATTTTCACCTTCTACAAACTGGGCAACGTGCCCCTTATCTGGGCCGATACTTCGCAGTTTTCCGCCGATACGATCCGTATGTTGCTGAAAGACAAAAAAATAGACCGGATATGGTTGCGGCAAAACGCCCTGGTGATCAATTCGGAAGACGAGCAACTGTTCAACCAGATCAAAGGCCGCAACAACACCGTTTTTTTCAGCGACGATGAGGCCCGCGAAATGCTCGTGGAAGGCAATGCCCAGGCCGTTTACTATGCCCTCGACGATAAAGGCGCTTACGTGGGCGTGAACGAAACGGCCTGTTCGGAAATGCGGCTTTTTTTTGCGAACAACCAGGTGGAAAGTATCAAGTTTTACGACGCGCCAAAAGGGACATTTGCTCCGATAAAAACGGCGGGCACCAAAAGGTTGGAAGGCTTTTTTTGGGAAAAAATGCGTCGGCCGCGGTCGTTGGCGGATTTGCTCGCTCGAAGCGGCAATCCCAGGTAAATCTTTAAACACTCAACCAAAAAATCTGTGGAAACCCGTGTACGCAGTCCGCGTTATCCGTGTTCCCATCCTTCTGCGAGGGCCGCTCGAGCGGGATGGGAACACGGATAACGCGGACT
>CAUJEY010000024.1 GCA_963169325.1 Bacteroidota bacterium | reverse complement strand
ACGATAAACAATTTCCCCGGAAAAAACGAAGCAAATGTTCCAGTACCTGATCCAATCTTTCCGGAGAAAAAAAGCACGGCGTTACTTTCAGGAATACCCCTACGAAATCACCCGTTTCAACCTCGAAGAAACGGGGCCTGTTGAATTTGCAAACTGGCAAAACCCCCTGGTCGCCCCCAAATCGATCACCCAGGAAAGCGTCAATTTTTTTAAAAAATTTATAAAATCCGGCGACTTAGTCCTCGATATTGGCGCCAATATCGGGCAAATGAGCGTCGCTATGGCGCTGGCAGCTGGCAAAGAGGGCCAAACCCTCGCCTTCGATCCCAACCCCCACGTTTTCAAAATATTGGAAATAAATGCCGGCCTGAACGCCGCCCTCACCAACATAAAACCCCTCAATTTTGCCATAACCGACGAAGAAGCGGATTTTTTCTATCACTCCTCGGAAGCATCATTTAACAACGGGGGCATCTCCCGGCAGGATACCGATCGCCACGGGCGTTTTGCCCTGCCGACAAAAGTAAAAGGGATCGTCCTGGAACGGCTCCTGCTCGAACAATACCCGGCGAGGATGCCAAAACTGGCCCTGATCAAAATAGATACGGAAGGGTATGACAAGGAAATTATCAGATCAATCCGCGGCCTGCTGGAAAAAAGTAAACCAGTGGTCATCTCCGAGTGTTTTAGTAAAACAACCCCGGAAGAGCGTAGCGAACACTTTCATCTCTTGGCCGATATAGGTTACAACCTGTATCATATCGACGGTTTTTTTGCCGGTACGTCGCTAATTCCGATTGAAAAACCGGAAGACATGAACCGGTGGAAACATTTTGACCTGGTAGCGCTGCCAAAATCCCAATGAAAACAGCCTACCACCCAAATAACGAGTTGTTGATTATCACGGATAATGCAGACTGGCCATGTTAGACCTTCCCATCATAGAAAATACAACTGAATCGCGTCCCAAACGCCCGGACTGGCTCAAAGTGCGCCTGCCCATGGGCGAAAGCTACCGCAACGTGCGGAGCATCGTCGACGATTTTAAACTCCATACGATCTGCCAGAGTGGAAGTTGCCCCAATATGGGGGAGTGTTGGGGCGCCGGCACAGCCACCTTTATGATACTCGGCAATGTTTGCACCCGCTCCTGCTCCTTTTGCGCGGTAAAAACCGGCCGGCCCAACGAATATGACGAAGACGAACCCCGGCGCGTGGCAGAAGCCATCTGGCTGATGGGCGTTAAACACGCCGTCATCACCTCCGTCAACCGCGACGAACTCAAAGACCGTGGCGCTGAAATCTGGTATCAAACCGTGCGCGCAGTAAAAGAACGTTGCCCCGATACCACGATTGAAACGCTTATCCCCGACACCAAAGCCAACTGGGAAGCACTCGAACGTATGATTTCTGCCGGACAGGAAGTAGTGAGCCACAACATGGAAACGGTGCCCAGCCTGTACCGAAAAGTGCGCCCACAGGCCAAATACGAACGCAGCCTGGAACAAATACAACGCACCAAAGCCTTCGGTAAACGTACGAAAAGCGGCGTGATGGTCGGCCTGGGAGAAACGAAAGCAGAAATGTTCCAGATCATGGACGACCTAGTAGCGCACGGCTGCGATATTCTCACCATCGGCCAATACCTGCAACCGACCAAAATGCACATCGCCGTGGCTGAGTATGTACACCCTGATATATTTGCCGAATACAAAGAGGTCGGCCTGCAAAAAGGGTTTAACTATGTGGAAAGCGGGCCGCTGGTGCGGTCGTCGTACCATGCCGAAAGGCATGTGTAACGCCGTCTGTCAGACGGCGTGGTAACAAAAAGAACCACCGATCGAAAATAGAGTATCCGAAGGAATTCACCACCGTTGCACGATCAATTTTCGTGTAACAGCCCGATCATTCGCCTGCAAGCGTATCCAGTACAACCCTTCCGGCAACTGACTGATATTGATTTCTTTCCGGTGTTCGCCAGCCGGCATAAACGCAGATAATTGGCTGTATACAACCTGCCCGAGCGCGTTTATAATACCGAGCGAAATATTGGCTTGTTCCGGGAGTGTAAAATTCACCCCGACGAAATCGCCGGCAGGATTGGGGTACAACAAAAGAGATGGGGCGGCAGGTTGTTCGGGTTCGCCCGTGGCGGTAACCAGGCCTGCACTGAATGCCCGCTCCTCGTAGGCGCGGAATTCGCCACCGGAAATAACAGGAAGCGTGGGATCATCCAGGTTGTACAACCTGTAATAGCCGTTGCCAAAGTTGCAGCACATACCATCCCCGTAATAATCGACAAAGTGAATCGAGTAGCAGCCCGGCTTTGGCAGATTCAGGGTATCGCGTATGGTAACGTTGTTGTTGTAAGCGCCGGGGCCTCCCGCAATCCCGGTGTACATACCTCCGCCATTCGGGCCAACGGCTTTGTTTCCACCGGTTTCAAGCACGGTACCTACGTCGTCGCGTAGTTCCCAGTATGTTTCGGCGCCGTAGAGGTCGGTCCTGATTCGGAGCAGGACTTTCAGGCTGTTAAAATTTTTGGCAACATCGAAATTGCGCTCCCACATGTTATTAACAGGATCATCATCTGCCAGAGCATAATTGACTTTTACAAGTGTAGTGGTGATTGTACCGCTATCAGTCAATGCAAGTTCATCGAATGTAATGGCGGCCGTTTCGTACAAATCCAAGTGACCGTTCCATTCGACGGTTTGCAAAGGGGTATTGTTCCAGGTGAGTGCAAGCGTAGCCTGCGTAAGGGCTTCTGAACCAAGATTGATCAGGGAAAAGGAGGGGGTCAAAGGGAGGCTGCCACAGATTTCCTGAAACGCTGTACCCGTGGAAAAATCGAAAAGGCCGGCATTTGTTGTTCCGTAAGCAACGGGGCAGGTGACAGCCTGTTCCCACAGGTCAGCGGCGTTCCATTGCCCCGTTTCGTATATCTTTCGGTTGGGACAAACCACAAAAATAGTCGGATAGTATTCGATTTGATATGCTTTGGCAATAGAATCATCATTAATAATAGGGAAAGGGGTATCGGTCACCCAATTTCCCGGAGAGTAGTCGTTGCACCCCGATTGGCCATACAGGCAATTGATATTCGTTTTGGGATCGCCCTCGATGAACAGGACACGCGCCCGGTCGTCACCGTCAGGGCCATGTTGCTCGTAAAACTGGTGCATGGCGTGGCCATTGTGGTAAGCCCAACATGGCGCACACCAGGTTGCCGAAATTTCCAGAACAACGATTTTCCCCTGATCGAGCAGGTCGTATAAATGCCAGGTTTCACCGTTTAAGTCTTTGGCTGTAAAATCCGGTGCAATGGAGCCCGACGGCAACTGGGCAAAAATCCGCGTCATAGCCGTCAAAAACAGGGCAAGCACCCAAAATTTTCTCATATTTTTTTTGCTATTGCATAAATCCGACTAAAAAAAGCCCGACTGGAAACAAAATTAGGGTACTGGTACCATCCGACAGGCGTATATTTGCCTAATTATTACAAAACCTGCTAAAAATGGACATTTCTCCTATGAAACGTTTCGGTACACTTCTATTCCTTTTTTTGGGCTTTATGGGTGCCTCGTTCGCCCAATCCTCCTTTTCAATCTCGACTAATTCGGTTTGGACCATCACGCCGGCATCAGAAGATGTGGAGGGACACATCGAGATTACCAATCCAACCAATGCAACGCAAACTATCAGATGGGAACGCACCGTGATGAATATCACCGCAGGCTGCCACACCCAAGTTTGCGACCTTAACCTGTGCTACATCCCGACCGTCAGCACACAGAAATTCGACATCGCAGCCGGGTCCACAGGAAGCATTATTATGCACTTCCTAAATCCCGACCTTTTGTCAGACGCTACGACGCTGGTGAATCTGAAACTCTTCAACGATAACAACCCATCCGACTCCGTTATCGTGGCTTACCTGTTCACCCCGGAAACATCCGGAACAAAGGATGGGTTGCCTGCCGCCAACGTAAAACTTTTCCCGAACCCAACCACAGACTACTTCCTGCTGGAAAATGCCGAAGCCGTTCAGCATATCCGCCTGTTTTCCCTGGATAGTCGTGAAGTAGCCCGTTATACCGCTACGCCGGCCCAGTCTTATTCGCTGGCTGGTTTGCCAACCGGCTCCTACGTGCTGGCGTTGGAAGACAAAAACGGGCAAGTGTTCCAAGCCATTTCATTGGTGAAGAAGTAAATGTGTTTTAAATGTGGTCAATGTGTTTTAAATGTGGTCAATGAGATCAATGTGTTTTAAATGTGAACAATTAATTGACCACATTTAAAACACATTGATCTCATTATTTCCTCCCAAAGTCTGCCGGGATTTCTCCCCACTCGGAGGTTTGCCATTTTAGAATAGGGTTAGTCACTTTATTGACGGCGAGCCATTTTTCCGCCCGGTCGATCATTTCGAAAATAGGATCATTTTGACCGGTGTGCTCCAATTTGGTGCGGCATGTTTTGGCTTTTATCCAAAGTTGGGCATTACGGGAGTCGGAATAAATCGGAATATTAGGCCGGTTTTGTTGTTTCAGCCAGGCTAAGCCGTGTACCAGGGCGAGAAACTCCCCGACATTGTTGGTGCCGTCGGGTAAAGGTCCGACCCGAAAAACCTCCTGTCCCGTTCGGGTATGTACGCCCCGGTATTCCATATCGCCGGGATTGCCACTACAAGCGGCATCTACGGCCAGACTGTCGAGCCGGACGCCGGCTCTTTCCAGTTCTTCCAGCGATTTTTTTACGGTCTTCGTATCCTTTCCGGCATAAGCCCAAAATGAACCCTTGTACGCTTTTTCAGCCTCGGCCCTCGAAGCGAAACTTTTGTATTTCGCCTGTGGAAAGCCGTCCACCTGTTGTTTGGCGGAATCCCATGAGGTGTATATGCCGGGTTGATGGCCTTCCCAGACGACGTAGAATTTTTGTTTTGCCATGTTGCGAGGGGAATGTCTTTGCGGAGGGGGGATAAATATTTTTTTTCAAAAAAAATATTTATCCCCCCTCCGCAAAGACATTTACAAATTAAACCCGTGTATACCGCTTGAGATGTTTATAGTTTCAGTAAATCCATGCTATAATACAACGAAATGCCTCGCAAACTAACCCGGCCGTTATATAAACTATTATTCGTTCCATCGGATTGGCGGGCGGCGTAGAGGTTGTCGATATTCGCAAGACCGAGGTTGGCCCGCAGGCCGAGTTTTCCACCCATATCTTTTTTGCCAAAGTTGAGCCGGTACTGAAATCCGGCCAGAATGCCGACATCATTCTTTTTGAAATCGTTGTTGGCGTCGAAAAGTTTGTTATCGCCACCCGGCAATTCCGTGCCTGTAGTTTGATTGAACAGCAGCCGGCCATAGTAGGGCCCGGCCAGCAGGGAGAGGCGGCCATCGCGTTTAAGCGTAATTTCGGGCACGGCCGCCAGCACCAGCCAGGTTTGTTTGTAGGTTACGTCGCGTTGGTAATCGATGAAAAACGGGGCGGTATCCAGGGGCACCGTAAATGCCGACTCGGCGTGCGAAAACTTGCCGATCAACCCAATCTCCAGATTTAGCGTAATAAATCCGCCACTGCCCCGAACGGTAAACTGGGTGCCCAACTCCCAGCCGGGTCGCCCGGTAAATACCGGCGACATGGAGGGCGGTTGCGATGAAACTAAATATCCTGTAGCGTTTTGGTTGAAATAATTCATTCCTGCCCGCACCCGGAATTCCAGTCCGGCCGGCGTAAATTCCCGTTCAAAAACATATTCCTCCGTCACGGTGCGGCTACCGCGTTTACCTTCGGTGGTGACTTGCAGTTCGCGATTTCCCAAGAGCCGGTAGCGGATTTTTTGCGGGTTGTCGTGTTCCGGGTTTTCAAACAAATATCCCTCGGCGTCCGCCAGGGTGAGTTCGAAGCCCACCGGTTCGTTTTTATTCTGGCCGCGCACCGTGGCATAATAGGTGATCACCTCACCGCGAAGTTCCAATTGCAGGGTTTCCAGCAGCACGGTGTCGCCATTTTCTGCTTTGATACGCATTCCCCGTCCGGTGAGGGTGCTGTCATCCTGCATTTTCCACACTTCCAGCCGGTCGCCCCGGTCCTGCGGCATAAACCAGGTGCCCTCCAGGACGCGCAATTCACGAAATATAAGGTCCGCATCTTCTATTTGCGCAGCAAGAAAAAACGGAACAAGCAGCAAGGTACCAGTTGTCAATAAAGAGCGAAAAAACATGATTGAATAGGAAGGGTAAAGGATGAAAGATAATCGCTAAATAATTTATTTTCAATCATTTGCGATTTATGTTAATTAAACGGACCGTTGTTTTTTGAAGTAAAATTTCTGCAAAAAAACGAAGAATATTCGGAACTATTCAACGCCGCGCCTCTCCGGCGGCTTTTCACCATCCGGCAGGCAGTAATACGTTCAAAAACGTCCATTCCCGAAGAATAGCCTGATTGGTCTAAAATAGTCTGCAAAACACCCGTTGGAGACGGCGGATAGCCGCCGGACAAATGCCGGTTTTAAACTTTCTTTCTTCCGGGTTTGGTGAATTAAGCGTCTTGACATACCTTTGCAGCCCTGTTTTCAAAACGTAGTGGCGATGGACCCGTTTTTGCCGTATTCGATACCTATTCAAGGGTTAAAAATTGGGATACACCGGTTTAAATACACCCTTGATAACGCGTTTTTTCGCCAATTTGAAGATTCTCCGATAGTGGAAGGATTGGTAGAAGCGGTTTTGGAGTTGGACATACGTTCGGATATGCTGTTGCTCGATTTTCAACTTGAGGGTTACAGCGAAGCCGAATGTGACAGATGCACCGCGGCTATTCATTTGCCGATTCTTACCGAGCGGCAGTTGGTGGTCAAATACGGTGACGCGGAAGGTGATGAGGATGATGAGGTGGTGTTTATTTCGCGCGATACGCCGGAATTTAACGTGGCCCCTTATCTGTACGAGTTTGCGGTGCTGGCATTGCCGATCACAAATACGTACGACTGCGAAAGCGATCCTAATCCGCCGTGCAACCGCGACGTTTTGAAATATCTTGAAAATGAAGCCGATGAGGGCAAATCCAACCCGCTTTGGGATGCGCTCAAAGATTTGAAATAACTAAGGGTAGCCGGGAGGTTTAAAAGCCACCCGACACCCGATATCTTAACTGCATTAACGCATAACTTGACCATACGTCATGCCGAATCCTAAATGGCGGCACTCCAAGCGCCGCAAACGCGCTCGCCGCACGCACTACACCACGGATGTTCCGCAAATCGCTACCTGCCCGACTACCGGCGAACAGCACTTGTTTCACCATGCCTATCTGGTAGACGGTGACTTGTACTACCGCGGCCATGTTTTGGTACCAGGTAAAATTACCGCAGAAGAGGTCGGTTGACGCTTTTCCGCTGCGATTTTTGAGGAGGCTCCAGTCTCGACCGTCAGGTCGGGATGTCGTGGGGCTTTTTCTATTTTAGCAAATTCACCACGGAGGTATGGTGAATAAAAAACAAGTTGCCATGAAACAAATCATCAACACGCCCAACGCCCCGGCGCCTATCGGCCCGTACAACCAATCCGTCGCCTTTAACGGTCTGCTATTTGTGTCCGGCCAAATTGCGATCAACCCGGCGACCGGCGATCTGGTACTTGACAGCATCGAAGACGAAACACACCGCGTACTGCAAAACCTTCGCGCCATTCTTGATGCCGCAGGTTCCAGCCTGGAGCAGGTGCTAAAGGCCACTGTATTCGTCAGAGACATGAACCAATTCGGACGCATCAACGTTGTCTACGGCGAATATTTCAAACCTGAATTCGCTCCGGCCCGCGAACTGGTCCAGGTTTCTGAGTTGCCAAAGTTCGTCAATATCGAAATATCTGTTATTGCAGCCATGCCCCAATGACGGTTTACGAATGACGCCCAATGACGAAATGCGCTAAACTCTCCTGAACCTTACATAAACTGCATCATGAAAAACATCCTCTCCGCCATCCAGCCTACCGGCGACCTGCATATTGGCAACTATTTCGGCGCCGTTCAGAACTGGGTACGTCTCCAGGAACAATATCACTGTACCTACGGCGTGGTGGACTACCACTCCATGACCATGCCATATAAGGCCGATCAATTGCGGGAAAATACCTGGAAAATGGTGTTTTACCTGCTGGCCTGCGGTGTCAAGCCGGAAAATCTGTTCGTGCAAAGCCTGGTGCCGGAGCATCTGGAACTCTCCTGGGTGCTGGGTTGTGTTTCTTCGTATGGCGAGCTATCCCGCATGACGCAGTTCAAAGACAAGTCCGACCAACTAAAAGACACTGACAAAGAGGCGTTTGTCAGTACCGGACTATTTATTTACCCGGTATTGCAGGCCGCCGATATTCTCATTTACCATGCCGATTACGTACCCGTCGGCAAAGACCAGGAGCAACACCTCGAACTGTCGCGTAACATCGCCCAGCGATTCAACAACCAGTTCGGCAAAGAATACTTCCGCCATCCGGAGCCGCTGTTCACCGAGACGCCGAAAATCCTCTCGCCCGCCGATCCTTCCAGAAAAATGAGCAAAAGCCTGGGCGAGAAACACTACATCAATCTTTTTGGCGAAGAGGAGCGCGTCCGTAAACAAATCAAATCGGCCGTAACCGATACCGGCGACACCCCGGCCGGGCAAATGAGTTCCGGCGTACAAAACCTCTTCGAAATCCTGCGCGCTTGCGGCCAACTCGACGCCCACAACGCATTGATGACCGATTACCAGTCCGGCGCCCTGCGCTACAGCGACCTGAAAGAAAGTGTAGCCGACGCTCTCGCCGCGCTTACTTCCGCTTTCCGCGAACGCCTGCATACGTTGAACGCCGATAAACGCGCGGTGAAGGCGCAAATCCAGGAAAGTAGCGCTGAAATCCGGAAACGCGCACAACAGACCCTGCGGGAGGTACGGGAGATTGTGGGGTTGTTACCGATGAAATAAGGTATTATTTTTGAAGCATTTTGCGTACTTTTGAAACTGAAATTAGTGCAATACAGCAAAAATGGTTGCTTATCCAAACATATACGACAGCTTAGCTGATCTCATGGCAAGCATGGATCCGGCTAAAGTGCTTGCTTTTCATGCACCGGATAATATTCAAAAGCGGGTAGAAGAATTATTGGATAAAAAGAGGGAAAGGGGGCTTAATTCCTCGGAACAAGAAGAATTAGACCATTACTTCATCTTGGAACACATTGTTCGTCTGGCTAAATCCCGGGCGCGATTGCGACTGTCACAACTCCCGTCATGAGCGAATATATTCCGGATTCCTGGCGTAAGGCAGTTGCCAAACGCGCCAGCTATCGCTGCGAGTACTGTCGGCGCCCGGAAGCAGACTCTTTTATTAAATTTCATATCGACCATATTATTAGCCTCAAACATGGTGGCGCCACAGTGTTGGATAACCTTGCATTCTCTTGCTCCATTTGTAATGGAAATAAAGGTAGCGACGTTGGAACCGTGCTACAGAATGAAGAGGTATTTGTACGCTTCTTTCATCCACGAAAACACAATTGGTTCGAACATTTTGAAGTATTGGAGGGAGTAATTTATCCAAAATCAGAAATAGCAGAAGCCACTATTAAAGTATTGGAATTAAATCATCTAAATCGGATTTTGGAGCGTTTGGATTTGATAGCGGCAGGACTATTTCCCTAACAGTTATCAACACACGTTGAACGCCGATAAACGCGCCGTGAAGGCGCAAATCCAGGAAAGTAGTGCAGAAATCCGGAAACGGGCACAACAGACGTTGAGAGAGGTAAGGGAGATTGTGGGGTTGTTACCGATGAAGTAAGACTTATCTTTGTTTCAAAACACCAACCTTGCCCACGACCCTTCCACTAAAACTCATCCCCACCCAATTCTTCGCCACCTACGCCGAAGCCCTCCCCGGCTTGGCTTGGGATACATTGCTCAAAACCATTCCCGAGGTAGAAATTACACCCGATACCTTCGGCTTCTATGCTTCGGTGGCCTCTGTGTATTCCTCTAAAATCGAAGGGGAAAACATAGAATTAGACAGTTTTCTACGGCATAAGTTTTTAGAAGGAAAGTACAAACCAGACTATACGCGCAAAACTGACGACCTCTTTGCCGCTTACGAATGGGCGAGGAAACACCGCCTCACGCTGCCCAATACATTAAAAGCGCACGCACGCCTGACTAAAAACCTGCTTCCTTCGGGAAGCCGCGGCCGTATCCGAACCAAACAGGAAATTATCGTTGATACGGAGGGTCGCATTGAATACACGGCCGCCGATGCCGGTATTTTAGCCGGGGAAACAGAAAAACTTTTTACCGACATCGCCGTGTTACTGACGGCGCCGATTACCTTGGAGGAAACCTTTTACACTGCCTCCATGATACATCTGGTCTTTCTCAAAATCCATCCCTTCGAAGACGGAAATGGTCGTATGGCCCGCCTTCTGGAAAAATGGTTTTTGGCAGAAAAACTCGGCGAAACAGCCTGGTACATTCCTTCCGAACGATACTACTACGAACATTTGCGGGACTACTACCGGAATGTTCATATCGGGCAGGACTATGAAAGTTTAAATTATGCCCGCTGTTTACCGTTTCTGCAAATGTTGCCGGAGGCATTGATCAGCCGGGGAAATTAAAATCTATGTGTGTTTAAGATGTATTCTTCCCGTTCCCCGCGGATGACACCTCACAACCCAAACCGTACCCAATCCAACCCAAGCACCGGCTTATCCCCCGCCCCTTCATTTTTTACCACAAGATATAAATCGTGGAAGCTTCCGTCGGCAGGCCAGGCAGCCGGGTCAACCGGCAAGGTCAATTCCATAAGTCCTGCACTTCCTGCATTAGTAGTTGGCACCGCTACGGTCCCTGCTAAAGGGCCGTCAGGCCCATCGAGCCGCAGTTCGAGGGTACCGCCACCGGCATGTTTCTGTTGGCCGGAAGTCTCCGCAGCAAAAGCCAGGGACTTGATTCCGCGCAAATCGATTTGTTTGAATACAACGAACTGCTGATCTTTCAATTCAGTCATCATTGTGGTCGTAGCATTCAGAGGACGCTTGTAAGTGCGGAGCCCTTTGGAGCAGCTGTCTGCTTTTTCCAACTGTTGTAAAACCGGGCGCAATACAAGGGTTTCGCCACCGCCCTGATGTGTGGCACTGAAAACGAAAAGTCCCGGCGCGGTTGTCGAAGAGGCGGTTGCAGCCAGGGTATAACGGCCTTGCAGGGGCACGGCCTTTTTCGACTGATCCTGCAGAGAAAGAATCCAGCGTACCATTTCGTTTACGTCTTTAAGAGCCAACTGCGGGTGTGCGCTCATTGCCTGCGTTCCCCACACGCCGCTGCCGCCTTTGATGATCTTTTCCGTCAGTTTGCTCAAGGCCGATTTATCCGGACTATACCGGGCCGAAATGGCCAGGTAAGCCGGGCCGTTCACCTGGCGATCCACGGCATGGCAGGATTTGCAGTCGGAGCCGTCAACCAGCGTCCGGCCACGTTCAAACTCGTTTTTCACTTTTACCGGCCGGTACTTTTGGGCAAACACGCGCGCATTCTGATCGGTTTCTTTGTATTCAATGGCAATATCGAGGGCCGTCGCGTCAATTGTATTTGGGTCTGAAATGAGCACTTTATAGGGCACAACATCGCCCGGTTGATAAAAACTGCGGTTTTTATTCCCAAAATCCCAGCGCACCGGAGGTAGTTGAAGAGCGCCTGCCTGGTCGCCCGGTTGCCCATCGCCCCGTTTGTAGTCGATCCGGCTCAGGCAGGCGTCGGGGTTGGCGGAATACCATTCCGTTCCGTATTCGAGCACCCACAAAGCGCCGTTTTTGTCGATCAACATATCGATGGGCCTCGACACCCGCAGGTTGTCGGCAAATGGTTCCATCGACAGATAGTTACCCATCGAGTCGAGTGTGACAGCCCGCATCCAACCCCGCATCCATTCATAAATGATCAGTTTGCCGTTATATTGGTCTGGAAAACGGGTTTCAGCGGGATATTGGTCGCAGTAGTACACCGGGCCGGCCATGGCGCAGCGGGTGCCGTTGGCGACGAGCGGAAACTCAGTCGAACTTTTAAAAGGGTACCAGATCAGGGCTGGCCGCGCGGCCGGCAGTTTTTTGTCGCCGGTATTATTGGGCGAGTTGTTCACCAGGTTTTTTGGGTCGAAATAAGGGCCCACCTGATCGTTTTCATAGTGATAATCGCGATAGGGTCTGTTGTTGGCCACACAATACGGCCAGCCGTAAAAACCGGCCGTGCGGGCGGCATTTATTTCGTCGTAACCCTCGGGGCCGCGGGTGCTGTCGGGCACGCCGGCGTCGGGCCCCGGCTCTCCCCAGTACAGGGTTTTCGTGCGGTTGTCGTAAGAAATCCGAAAGGGGTTGCGACAGCCCATGACGAATATCTCCGGGCGCCCCTTCCCGACTACCACTTTCCCGGCTCTGGCGGAAAAAGCGGTGTCGATAGCAGCCATCGGGCCGGAAGGCCAGGGGCTGACAATACCCTGCCAAAGCGGGTCTTCGAACAACCGTTGAGCGCCCGGCGCCAGGGTCAGGTCTTTTTCGTTGTACAAATTGCCGGCCGGACACAGGTACGATCCGTCGGACAATGGTTTGATTCTCAAAATTTTACCCCGCAAATCCATGGAATTGGAAGCGGATTTTTGCGAATCGTACTGGCTTTTACCCGGGCGTTCGTCCAGGGAGCTGTAGCCGTCGTCGTAGTGGTCGGTGTTATCACCGGTGGAGAGATATAGATAACCTTCGGCGTCAAACTGAATGGAGCCGCCGGCATGGTAATTATGCACGGACCGGTCGGTGGCTACGGTCAGCAATATTTTTTCGGAAGCGCGGTCGATCTCGTCATTTTTAAAAACAAAACGCGACAGCCGGATGGCGCTTTCCTTGTCATCTTCGGGTGCGTAATAGAGATAAATCCAGTTGTTTTCCTGCCATTTGGGATCGATGGCAAGACCCAGCAGACCTTCTTCATTTTGATGGTAAACTTTTATTTCGTCCACTGGATTGGTACGGCCGGTGGAAGGATCGTACAGTTTAATGGCGCCACGGCGTTCGATAAACATGATTTTACCATCGGGAAACATATCCATTTCCATCGGTTCATACAGGTCGCACACCACACTGGTTTTAACAAAACCAGTACCGCCGGTAGTAGCCGCAGCGGCTGCCGGGCGCGGTTTGTTGTAATCAGGTAGTTTATTGTCTCCGGCGGCGTATTTCAGGCCGCCGAGCAGGTGCTGGCGGAAGGCGGATTCGGTGTACAATGCTTTCTCATGCCCCAGGGCGGTGATAAACGCACGGCCACCGTCGAATTCGTGATACCAGGAAACCGGGTGGAAATTGCCCATGGTGCCCCCCTGGCAGGAACTTTCGTCAAGGGTCAGCAGTACATTGATGCCGGGGCTGATGTTTTTGAGGTTGAACCACTCGTCCCTGAGCTGCCAGTCGGCGCTGAGGTGTTGAGTAGCCGGATGATTGTTTTCCTGTACCTGAAGCGCAGCTTTTTGAACGTCCGTTGATCCGTCGAATTGGGCGCCGATGAGTTTGCCGTACCATTTCCAATTGTGTTCGGTGTCGATGGCGGTGTGGATACCCACAAAACCGCCGCCTGCCTGGATGTAGCGCTCCAGTTCCCCTTCCTGTTTATAATTCAATACATCGCCGGCGGTATTTAGAAAAACCACGGCAACATAGCGGCGCAAATTTTCCTCCGTAAAGGTTTCGGCGTCATCCGTGATATCCGGATGAAAACCGTTGTCGCGGCAAAGTTGCTCCAGGGCTTCCGTGCCGGCAACAGTGCTTTCGTGAAAGTAAAATTCCGTTTTATTAAACACCAGAATCCGGGGCCCGGCATCGTCGGAACCGCAACGAAACAGGCCACCGACAAGAACGAACAAGGCGATTAAAGAAAGGAAAATGTATCTCAGACGCTGCATAGTATGTTTTTGGAACGCTATGCGAAAAGTGTACCGTTTTTTGTGTACCTACCCAATAAAACTGCCCTATAGCCGACAATTTATAGTTTGAAGTTTGGAGTTTGAAGTTCAAAGTTTGACGCGGTACTTCAAACGTCGAACTTCAAACTTCAAACTCTTATAAATTGAACCGCACCCAATCCACGGCGGTCACGAACTGTGCGGGATTTTTTTCATTTTTTACGACAAAATAAAGGTCTTGGAAAGCGCCGTCTTTGGGCCAGGCTGCCTGGTCCACTTCTATGGTAAATTCTGTAATATCCATACGGGATTCCGGGTTGCCTGGTGGAATGGTCACCGAACCGGCCAAACGGCCTTCCAGTCCGTCAAGGCGTATTTCGATACGTCCCCCGGTAAAACGGTAGTTTTTATCCCCGGAGCCCAGGCCTAGCGCGGCAGAGTAAATGCCACGCAGGTCGACATGCCGGAATACAAAAAAACTATTGTGTTTCAGTTCGTTGAGCACTACCGTATCGCCGTTGAAGGGCCGGTAAGCGCGCACGTTTTTCGACATACTGTCGGCCTGTTCGGCTTGTTGGAAAGCCGGGCGCAAGGCTATCGTCTCACCCCCTTCGAGGGCAGATTGGGCACGGCTGCCCCGGTCTCTGTATGAAGCATTAAAAATAAAGGTCCCCGGGGCCGCTTTTTTGCCTTTTGCTTGGGATGCCGGAACCGCCAGCGCATATTCGCCTTTTACCGGGAGCGTTTGTTTGGCTTTGGGCGGAGCGCCGAGCGAGAGTATCCAGCGCACCATTTCGCCGGCATCGGCTTCGCTGATTTGCGGGTGGGCGCTCATGACCGTTTGCCCCCAGTTGCCGGCGCCGCCCTTGATTACTTTTTTGGACAAATTGCGCACAGCAAACTCGTCGTTCCGATACCGTTGTGCGATGACCTGATAAGCCGGGCCGTTGATCTGGCGATCCACGGCGTGACAGGTACCGCAATCCGAACGGTCTGCCAGTATTTTGCCGCGGGAGTATTCGGCCATTTGCATGGCAGCCTGGTGGCCCTGGGCGATTTGTGTAATATCGAATCCTGTTTCCAGGTAATCAATTGAAGTCGCCACTGCCGCCGGGGGAATACCGCCGTTTTCCAGACTGCCGTCTTCCTGGTCGATGACCCGGAGTTGGTAGGCAAGCATGGAGCCCGGCTCATAAAAGCTGCGGTTTTTGCCGCCAAAATCCCATTGTACCGCGGGCGGTTCGTTGCCCACGCTGATTTTTTGTTTGGCTGTGGCAGTAGCGCCCTGCGCATCGGTGACGGTCAGCACTACCTCGTATGTTCCCGGCTGGCTATACACGTGTGCCAGGCTGTCGGCTGGATGTTTTAAGTTTTTTTTAGGCGCGCCAACTGCGGCTGCAGCGGGTCTGTTCTTATCAATGGCGAGCACTGGACGTCCGTCGCCAAAATCAATTTGATACCGCAAGCGGTCGTCGTCGTAATCTTTTGTTTTGGCAGCGGAAAACACGACGGCGCAAGGCGCTGCGCCGGCAGTTTTTTCGGTATTTAAAGCTGCTATCGGCGGGCGGTTGCCGCGCACATAGTCGAGACGGCTGAGCCTGGCATCGGGGTTGGAAGAGAACCATTGCGTGCCGTATTCCAGCACCCAGATGGAGCCGTTTTTGTCTACCAGCATGTCCATAGGCCGGGAGAGGTTGATGGAATCGCAGATCGGTTCCATCCGGCCGAAATTGCCCAAGGTGTCGATAGTAACGGCCATCATCCAGTTACGCATCCAATCGTAGGTGATGAGTTTTCCGTCGTAATAGTCAGGCAGGCGGGTTTCTGCAGGATACTTGTCGCAATAGTACACCGGCCCGGCCATGGCATTGCGGCCGCCGTTACCGACGAGCGGAAAATCTTTCGAATTGCCATAGGGGTACCAGATAAAAGCCGGTTGGGCGGGTGGCAGATCGCGGGCCCCCGTGTTGTTAGGTGAGTTATTCACGGGGTGTTCGGGATCGAAATAAGAGCCCGACGTTTTAGTACGAAAATCATATTCGCGATACGGTTTGTTGTTGCCTACAAAATACGGCCAGCCAAAAAAGCCTGCTTTGCCGGCGCGGTTTACCTCGTCGTGCCCCGCAGGGCCGCGGGTACTGTCGGGCTCGCCTGCATCGGGGCCTACTTCGCCCCAAAACAACAAACGCCGCCGGCTGTCGATGGAGAGCCGGAAGGGGTTGCGGCAGCCCATGACGTAGATTTCGGGGCGACCAACCCCTTCAACCCCATCCCCGGCCCCTCCCTTGGAGGGGAGGGGTAACGTAGAGCCCTCTACGAGCCCCTCTCGCCCCCTTTCTCCTTTAGGGGAGAGGCCGGGGGTGGGGTTGGTCACATGCACATCCTTATCCGTAAACAAATTCCCGGCCGGGCAGATATAAGAACCATCGGGCAACGGTTGTATGCGCAGGATTTTACCGCGAAGGTCCATGGTATTTGCCGAGGATTTTTGCGCGTCCCAGGCACTGCGGCCCGGGCGTTCGTCGATAGGGTTATACCCCTCGGAAGCGAAGGGATTGGTATTGTCGCCGGTGGACAGGTAAAGCAGGCCTTCTTCGTCGAACTCAATACAGCCGGCCGCGTGACAACATTCTTCGCGTTGCACGGCTACTTCGAGCATGACGATTTCAGAAGCCCGGTCGAGCGTATCGCCGGCAAATTTGAAGCGCGACAGATAATTGACCGATTTATTCCCCACGGGCGAGTAATACAGGTAAATCCAGTGGTTTTTTTCCCAATTTGGATCAAGAGCAAGGCCCATCAGGCCGTCTTCTTCTTCGGAGTGTACGGGCAATTTGTAGGCCACGGTCATTAATCCCGTATTTGGATGATACAGTTTTATGGCGCCGCGCCTTTCGATCAGGATAATTTTCCCGTCGGGAAACATGTCGAATTCCATCGGTTCGGTCAGATCGCTGGCCAGTACGGTTTTTACAAAACGGGTAGGATCAGGCAGTGCCGGTGTCCGGCATTGTGCATATTTCAGGTGTTTCCGGCTCCCTATGGCATATTTCAGGCCGCCGAGAAGATGTTTCAGAAAATCCGGTTCGGAAAACGACTCATCTGTGTGCCCTAAAGCCGTGTAGAATGCCCGGCCCCCATCGTACTCATGAAACCAGGACATAGGGTGGTCGGCGCCCATTTTGCCGTTTTTATAACTCGACTCGTCAATTTTGAGCAGCACCTCCACCTTCGGGTTCATATCCTTGAAATTGTACCATTCATCGCGGCGGTTCCACTCCTTACCCAGGTGTTTGGTGGCAGGATGGTCGTGTCTTTCCACCGTGAGCCGGGCGTTCTGTATCTCCGGGTGGCTGGCGAAATAGCCGCCTACCAGGCCGCCGAACCAGGTCCAGCCGTATTCTGTATCGGACGCGGCGTGAATACCTACAAAACCGCCGCCGGCCTGGATATACCGTTCAAATTCCGCTTCCTGTGTGGGGTTCAGCACGTCGCCGG
>CAUJEY010000023.1 GCA_963169325.1 Bacteroidota bacterium | reverse complement strand
TTGGGTCGCGGTTGGGGGGGCCCTCTCCACCCCCTAAACCCGAAACCCGCCCCCGGTCTCCGGGGGGCCCTCCACCGTCTACCGTGGGCCGTCCACCGTCTACCGTAGGCCGTCCACCGTCAACCGTCGACCGTCCACCGTCAACCGTCGACCGTCCACCGTCAACCGTCGACCGTCCACCGTCTACCGTGGGCCGTCCACCGTCTACCGTGGGCCGTCCACCGTCCACCGTCGACCGTCCACCGTTAACCGTTAATTCAGGAGTTTTTTTTTCCGTTAAAGTGCTGGCCTGCACGGCGCGGTTGATGTAACACATTTTCAGGAGCGCCATTTCCAGGTGCAGGCGCTTGTGCCGGGCCATTTTGAGGTTGATGTCGCAGTCGTTGGCGATATTCAGCGCGGTGAGCAGGAATGACAGGGGCGACAGTGTGGCTTGTTTGCGGTAGCGTTCGCGCAGGCTTTCTCCCACTTCGAGCAGGGCCAGGGTGCTGGCGTCTTTGCACACGAGGATGTTGCGCAGGTGTTCGGCCAGGCCGGTGAGAAACACTTCCGGCTCGAACCCTTTGCGCAGGATGAGGTCGAACAAATTGAGAATGGCCGGGGCATCTTCGGCCAGCAGGGCGTCGGTGACCTGGAAATAGTAGTCGTAATCGAGTACGTTCAGGTTTTCGATCACGTCCTCGTACCGGATTTTTTTCCCGGCGGAAGAGCTGGTGATACGGTCGAAGATAGAAAGCGCATCGCGCAGGGCACCGTCGGCCTTTTGGGCGATGATATGCAGGGCGTCCTCTTCGGCTTCCAGCCCTTCTTTTTCGCAGATATTTTTCAGGTGCAGCACCATATCGGCCACGCTGATTCGCCGGAAATCGAAAATCTGGCAGCGCGATAGGATGGTGGGGATGATTTTGTGTTTCTCCGTGGTAGCCAGGATAAAGATGGCGTACGGGGGAGGCTCCTCCAGTGTTTTCAGAAAAGCGTTGAACGCCTGGTTGGAGAGCATGTGCACCTCGTCGATGATAAACACCTTGAACTTGCCCTGTTGCGGCTGAAAACGCACCTGCTCGATGAGGGCGCGGATGTGTTCCACCGAGTTGTTGCTGGCGGCATCCAGTTCGATGATGTTGAACGAGGCGTTTTCGTTGAAGGATTTGCAGGAGGAGCACTCGTTACAGGCCTCGAAGTCGGCACTGCGGTTCTGGCAGTTGAGCACCCGGGCGAGGATACGCGCACAGGTCGTTTTGCCTACCCCACGCGGGCCGCAGAACAGAAAGGCATGCGCCACATGGTCGGTAGCCAGCGCGTTTTTAAGCGTCTGGGCGACATGCTGCTGGCCTACCACGTCTTCGAAACGCTGCGGGCGGTATTTACGGGCGGAAACGACGAAGTTGCTCATAACTGTGCAAAAGTACGGCAGTTTTGGGGAGAATGGGGCATCGGCGGGACAGAAGTTTTCCACAGATATTGGCAGAGACACTTGGTCATTCCGAAAAGGGGCTCTACTTTTAGTCTGTTGAAAAACCTGAAGTTTAACCTACTTTAGCCTATGATACACCGATTCAAACAACTGTATGCCCGGGAAATGTTCAACCCTTCTCTTCCCGGTATTTTTATAAACCCCTATTATCACATCCGAAAGGGGTTGTACAAGGGCATTACTAAGAACAAGGACTATCTGAACGGAAAACTGCTGGATTTCGGCTGCGGCCAGAAACCGTACAAGCCCCTTTTTTCGGTGCAGGAATACATCGGCGTCGACATAGAAAAAAGCGGACACTCGCATGAAAACGAACAAATCGATGTTTTTTACGATGGGAAAACGATTCCTTTTCCGGACAATACCTTCGACTCGGTGTTCTCTTCCGAAGTCTTCGAACACGTCTTCAACTTAGACGAGATATTGAAGGAACTGTACCGCGTCACCAAACCCGGCGGTTATTTATTGGCCACCATGCCTTTTGCCTGGGAAGAACACGAAGTTCCGTTCGATTTTGCGCGCTACACTTCTTTTGGCATCGACCATTTGCTGAAAAAAGCCGGATTTGAAGTAATTAAAGTGGACAAAACCACCCATTCCGTTCAGACGATTTTTCAAATGTGGAACGCCTATATTTATCACCACGTTTTTCCGGCAAACAAAATCCTGCGCCTGATTCTGACGCCGGTTTTTATCGCGCCGGTAACGCTCCTGGGGATGCTGTTTGCCGTGTTTCTTCCCAAAAACCAACATTTTTACCACAACAATGTGGTTGTTTTCCGAAAACCGTAAAATCGGCGTGACAAACGGTTTCTAACGCCGCCCCGCACCATCCAGAAAATAAACCACCGTCAGATCGGTCGTTCCGTTCAACCGGTTTTGGGCGCCCGGTTGCGGTGTGTCAAAATATAAGGTATTATAATCCCCGAATATGTGCTGAAACCGGACATAACTGGTGGGCGTAAAAAAGTACTGCAACCCGACGTGCGCTTCGCCCACGGTAGGCGACCAGGGCGGGGACAGGGGCAGGTCTGATGGAGTCAGTTGACCATCATTTTGCAGGGTCACGGCTTCCCGTTTGGTGTACCGGATAGCCGTCGCGGACATAGCACCATAGGCCATCAGCCGATCCGCAGGATACCAGCGAATACCCAACCGAATCGCATGGTTCCACTCATTATGCCGTTCGAAGGCCCAATCGTTAAAGGTAGACAATACCCGAAGTCGTTCAAAACTGGCGCGCGATTCCCAGGCGGCTTCGGCGGTCAGGTGGCGGCTCAGCACCCATTGGGGCCGGATGCCGGCATACAGAAGGGGCATCTCCCCTTTCGTACTGGCCGAAACATAAACGTTGGCTGAGCCAATAAATCGTTTCCGCTGGTCGGAAGTATATCCCAGATTCCCGCTTACAACCGGCGCAATTTCCTGGTACAAATAAGTACCGCCTTTATCATACCGAATCTTGCTCGAATAGGGTTTGGTGTACAAGTCTAAGGAATAACGCCGAAAACGGCGGTCCGTCGCGCCGATATGGCCGAACAAGTTTATCCCAAGTTTCACCTCCGGCAGTGCTATACTGCCGTTATAATTCAGGAAAGTACCCGCCATTGCCTCAACATTCAGAAAAGGTCCCCTGGGGCGAAAACTCCGGTATGTTACGGCTGCGCGCGCATTGCCGTTAAGGCTGCCCCCCGGTGTCGCTTTTTGAACAGGCGTATAATATTCTTCAAAGGATGCCTCCCAACCCCAACGCCGGTTGACACGGGCAATGCCGAGGCGGTAATGATAATTTTGCACCCGCAGGGTATCTGTTTTTTGGTAATTCATTCTTGCCATTCCGTTTGCTTCCAGGCTATTGCTCCGGTCGCGCAGACGAAAGCTGAACTGCGGGGCTAATGTAGTCAGATTCGGGCCTGCCAGCAGGCCGGCATTGGATACCTGAATATAGCTGTTATTGCGCAGCAGGTATTCGGCCGACATATAATTGAAATCCGACAATACCTGCAGGGTTTGGTCATAGACGCGCCCCAGCGAGTCGTTCCGAAAAGTGGCTTTCACCGGCCCCAACAAGGCATTATATACCCCGAAACGCCAGTTTCCCTCGGTGCGGGCGGTAAGTTTGGATGCCTGGAGCAATTTACTATTTGTGGCATTGACATAGGTTTCTCCGGGATTCAATGGCCGGTTTCCCAAAACCTGATGTCCCCACACGATCGGACTATAATTCAACGCGTATTCCCGGTCAAAAAGGTCGCGTTCCTCCTGGATAAACTGCCGGGGTTCCGTTACGGAAATATTGAAGGTTTTTTCAATTTCAACGGGTTGAAAAATACTGCGCCAATCTATCGTTACCCGCATGGGCGGCAGTAAAGTAAAATCCAGCGTTGCTTTAGAGTTCAACCCTACCCGGCCATCGAGGCCGGCGGTTTCTGTAATATCGTTTACCTCGAACGGTTTTGTTTGGGTCCTCAGGTTCGAATTCAGATAAGCGCCCAGCGCCAGCCGTCGCAACTGGTGCAAATCGCGAAGGCCGGTGAGGGTCCCGAACTGCAACACGCGGTCCTGCACCAAGGGGTTTCGCGGGCTCCAGGTGGAGGTTTCGCCTGTACTTCGGTCGAAGCGGGTGAGTTGAAGACCCCAGTTTTGTTCCGCTTTTTGTGGAAAACGCAGCGCCGTGAGGGGAATGCGCATTTCCACTGTCCAGCCATCGGCCTGCAACGACACGGCGCTTTGCCAGTTGGCGTCCCAGCCCGATGTACTCCGGGTATCGTATTGTACACCCGCGGCCGACACCGTGAAGTCGAAACTCAACTGGTCGTCGTTCCAGGTATCCAGGCTGACCTGAAACCAGTCGCCCGTCAGGTCGCCGTCGCGGATACCGCCGTCGCGGCGTATTTTGCCGGCATTGGGCGTGAAACAATGGGCCGCCACATAAAGCGCCGTTTCGGTATAAAATAGCCGGACTTCGGTATGGCCGGCCGGTTTCAGGCCAAAAACGGGCGTGGACGTGGCAAACGCCTCCAAAGGCTGGAGCGATTGCCAGCAGGAGTCCGCAAGTTGCCCATCAATAACCGGGGCGCAACTGAGCCGCACGGCTTCCCGGGTTTTATTGGGTTGAGCGACAAGGGACGCAGCGGCGAGGGTACAACAAAGGAGGAGGTTATATTTTTTCATTGGACGATGGGTTGTTTACCTTTTGCCGGAGCCGCCGATCACATAAATCACGTTCAAATTGAGCCGATTTTCCGCGTATTCAAAAACCGGCGGGATACCCGAAATACTGTCGGCCTGTGGATTGACGAGGTAAGAGAACCCGATCTGGCTGATGTCTTTGAAAAAATACTGAAATCCTAAGGTTCCGCTGGCTTCATAGGTTTCGAACGCCTGGGGTAAAGGTTCCATAACCGGCGCCAACTCACCGGTACCGGCCTGGAGTTCCAGCGCCTCCCGGTTGGTATAATCATACTGATGCCAGCCCAATCCGGCGTACACCCGGCACCGGCGCATCGGGTACCAACTTGCTTCCAGGTTCGCATTAACCTGCCAAACGTTGTTGCGTTCAAAAACCCATCGCCCGGGGGTATTGAGCAGTTCGAGGTTTCCAAAAGTGCCGCTCATGTTTGTATTAAACTGGAGTGAAAAGCGCGGACCGGCAATCCACACCGTCCCCAGCCGCGCCCGCACCACCTCTACATCTCCCCGGGTGGTCATGGCGGCGGCGGCCTGGGCGGTCCAGTACATCCGTTTCCGCTGATCGGAAGTAAAACCCAGATTTCCATCGACACGCGGCGGCGTTTTCCGGTTCAGGTAGGCGCCTGAATTTTCGTAGCGGAGGGTACGCCTGTAGGGTATGGTCGACAGCCCGAATTCGTACCGCTGGAAGTTCCAGTTCAATACGCCCAGGCTGGCATTCAGGTTCCAAACCGTTTGTTCGCCCGGGTTTGCCGCCCAACGGGGCGAAAGGCCTGCCGCTGCAAACACATTTAAAAAACGGCGGCTGGGTTTGAAATTTTGATAGGTGATCCCTGCATTAGAGGAAGCGTAATGCCGGCCTGGGACGGCAAAAAATAGAGAACCGGGGATATAATCGCCGGCATGGGTCATGCTCCAGCCCCAGCGCCGGTTGATCCGGCTTATGGCGAAATGGTAGTGGTGTCCCAAACTGCCGGCCGTATCCAACTGCTGATAATCCAATTGCATACTTCCAGCGATTTGATGGGCGTTCCGGCGGTCGCGCAGGCGAAAATCCAGGGCCGGCATGGCGCTGTTTGCCCCGGGGCCGGATAGCAACGAGGCATTGGAAATCTGGATAAAACCGGTATTCGCCAACAGGTATTCGGCGGTGAGGTAGTTGTAATTGGAGACCTTTTGCAGGGTTTCTTTACGCCTGGAGAAACTGCTGGAAATGACGTCAACAATTTCAGATTTCACCGGACCCAATATGGCATTATACACCCCAAAACGCCAGTTTTCTTTTGTTCGGGTCGTCAGTTTGAACGAATTCAGCAGTTCGCTTTGGCCGGGGGAGGTTACAAACTCATTTGGGGGCAAGGCGCCCAGGCGCCAGAGCATCTGCGAGCCGTAAGCCACAGGGGTATAGTTGATATAGGTGCCGCGCTCAAACAAGTGTTGCTCCTCCGCTTCTAACTGGCGTGGCGGCGGAAGGGAAGCGTTGCCGAAAATACGATCCTGATCGCCGTAGTATATGACCGAGTTCAGGTTGAAAAGGTATGTCAACGGAGGTAATAAAGTGAAGTCCAGCGTAGTGCTTTCATTCAACCCGAGACGTCCGTCTATGCCCAGCGATTGCCCCAGGTAATCGGATTCAAAAAAAGGGTTACCCGCAGCAGAGACATACGACGTGCCGGCATGTACGGCCAGCAGGTTTCGGCCGGTTTGACGAATGTTGCGCAACCCGGTGAGTGTACCGAATTGCAGTTGGCGGTCTGCCACCAGCGGGTCCTGGGGGCTCCAGGTGGAGGTTTGTCCGGTACTTCGGTCATAGCGGGTGAGTTGAAGTCCCCACTCGTGTACCTCCCGGTTGCCGGCGTAGCGGAGCGCACCGAAGGGTATACGCATCTCCAGCGTCCAGCCGTCGGCCTCGCGGGCCACAGCGCTTTGCCAGCGGGCGTTCCAGGCGCTACTAAATTGCCGGACATCCTGTTGCACGCCGGCGGCGGACACGGCAAAATCGAAACTCAACTGGTCATCGTTCCAGGTATCCAGGCTGACCTGAAACCAGTCGCCCGTCAGGTTGCCGTCGCGGATGCCGCCGTCGTAACGCACTCCACCGGCATCGGGGTCGAAGCAGCGGGCGGCGATATAAAGCGCTGTTTCAGTGTAAAAAATACGGACTTCCGTTCGGCATTTCGGCGCCTCGCCAAAAACCGGCGTAGCGGTAGTGAAGGCATCGAGCGGCGCCAGATTTTGCCAGCAGGTGTCTGTGAGTTGGCCGTCGATCTCGGGCAGACGGGCCTGAAAGGCGGCTTCCACCGTAGGGCGGGATTGTGCAAAAAGATGTACCGCAATACAGCAGCAGGCAAGGAGGAGGCTACATTTTTTCATAAAGGCTGTGGATGGTGGACAATTCGAGCTATCAAGACACCGCAACGGATTGTTTTCGTTGCCTGGCTAGCATACTGATGGGTTAACAATAATTACAAAAACCAACGCCCGCCTCCAACGACACGCCGCTTTCCTAACATTTTTTTAACCTACCGGTTGGGTTAGCCTTTTTTTCCTTCCAGGATAGCCTGATATTTTGCCGGGTCGTTCAGCAGTTTCACGGCTTCGTCCACCTCCGGGTCATTTTTCAGACTTTTGCGCACTTTCCCGCGTTGGAAATAGTAGCGGCCTACAATTTCCTGTTCGATTTCATGCAGAATACGCGCTTTGCTTTTCGTCATTTCACCCTTTTTTTCCGCCTTGATCTTATTCTCCATGGCCTGAAGATCGGCCGTGAGCGGATAGTTTTCGCTGGTGGCAACCTCGCGGAGTTGTTTCAGCGTTTTTTCGGAGGCGCTTTCGTATTCAAACTTTTTCTCCTGTACGAAACGGCTGAAGTCATCCCATTCGGTGAAGGAAAAAATCTCTATCGAATCGATTTGCGGATGTTTCAGACTCCACTGGGTAGTGTAGTCGAAAATTATATTTTGATCCAGCAGGGCTTTTACGATGCCGGTAGCGGTATCCACCGGGAGCACGATATCGGGTTTGACGCCGCCACCATCGAGTACCGTACGACCGCCACGGGTTTTGAAGGCGGCGCGTTCATTATCGGGGATATGTACCGGTTCGCCGTTTTTGTAACGTACAGCCTGGATACAGCGGCCCGATGGAATGTAGTATTTGGCGGTAGTCAGTTTAATTTTGGCGTTATAGCCCACGTCTTTGGTGTTTTGCACCAGTCCCTTGCCATAACTCAGTTGCCCCATCAGCACGCCGCGATCGAGGTCTTGTAAAGAACCGCTCACGATTTCGCTGGCGGAGGCGCTCATTTTGTTGATCAGCACCACTACAGGAATCTCCTTATCGATCGGATTGTTCAGGGTTCTGAAACTGCGGTCCCATTCCGGCACTTTGCCTTTGGTGCTGGTCACCAATTCGTTTTTGGGCACAAATACATTCACCAGGTTTACCGCCTCGTTCAGCAGGCCGCCGCCGTTGTCGCGCAGGTCGAGGATCACCCCTTTCAGGCCGGGATGTTTTTTCTTGAGGTCTTGCAGGGCATTGGCCACGTTTTCGCCGGCGTTCTGCGTGAAGGTGGTAAGGTAGATATAGCCGACTCCTTCCGCCACGATGCCGTGGTGCGGTACGTTTTGCGATTCAATTTCGGCGCGTTCCAGGACGATACGTTGTTCCTTCGCTTCGCCGGGCCGGCGCACCATCAGGTCGACTTTGGTGCCGGGCACGCCCCGCAGGAAGGCCATCACCTCATCCTGGGTGCGTCCTTTGGCGCTTTGGCCGCCTACGCTGGTGATGGCATCGCCCACTTTCAGGCCCGATTTGTGGGCCGGGCTGTCTTCGAATATTTCGGTCACCACCACCCATTCGCCCATTTGCCGGGCTTCGGCGCCAAAACCGTTGTAGCGGCCGTCGTAGATGTAGCGATACCCTTCGATGTCCGTTTCTGAAATATAGTTGGTAAAAGGATCGAGTCCTTCCAGCATGGCATCCATGCCGGCGCGCATGAGTTTGCCGGGATCCAGTTCGTCCACGTAGGAGTGGTTGATTTCCTTGTAGGCGTTGGTAAAGATTTCGAGGTTTTTGATGATCTCGAAATACTTGTTGTCTTCAAAACCTTTGAAGGCAAAGAGGCCGAAAGCGGCCACACAAAGCAGGAGCAAAAATTTTTTGTGCATAGGAAAAGGGGAATGGATTCATCGGCAGCCCCTCGCGGAAATAATTTTTATATGGAAAATTATTTACGCGAGGGGCTGCCGAGGAATACAATTAAAGATTTGAATTTTTTGTAAA
>CAUJEY010000022.1 GCA_963169325.1 Bacteroidota bacterium | reverse complement strand
CTTTGCCATGCTTTATTTAAAGTCTGGTGTTCCATGATTTTTGTTTTGCCAAGACAAAAATGGAACACCTTTTCTTTTTCAACAAAATATACTTTAGTTAAATACTAAACCTGATGCGCATGCCCCCAAACCCCCAAACCCTTAATTTAAAAATTATGCAAACAGAAACTACCCACCCCGTAGCAGAAATACTGCAAGACAGCCTCGATTACACCCTCTTTTCCTGGAGCAAACAAAAAGGCATTACTCCAATTGCCATCAAATACGGCGAAGGCGTTTATATCTATGATTACGAGGATAAACGTTACCTCGATTTTTCCTCGGGTTTGATGAATGTCAATATCGGACACGGCAACCAGCGCGTCACACGGGCCGTAGTGGAACAGATGCAGCAGATCAGCTACGTAACGCCTTCCTGTGTGACGGAGGTGCGCGGCCTGCTGGGAAAAAAATTAGCTGAAATTTCGCCTGGCAACCTCACTAAAACCCTGTTCACCGTTTGCGGCGCCACTTCCATCGATAATGCCATAAAACTCGCCCGGCTGTACACCGGCAAACACAAAATCATCGCCCGTTATCGCGCCTTTCACGGCGCCTCCTACGGGGCCATGACTGCCGGCGGAGATCCGCGCAAATTACCCGCCGATGCCCAGCAAATGCCCAATGTGGTACACGTGGAAGACCCGTATTGCTACCGGTGTCCCTGGGGAAAAGAAATCAATACCTGCAATCGCGAATGTGTGAGTCATATCGAACGGGTTATACAGTTTGAAGGTCCGGACAATATCGCCGCCATCCTGATGGAAGGCGAAAGCGGCTCCTCGGGTTGTATCAAATATCCACCCGATTATCTAAAAAAAGTGCGGGCGTTGTGCGATAAGTACAACATTCTGCTGATCGCCGATGAAGTGATGAGCGGTTTTGGCCGCACCGGCCGTTGGTTCGGAGTGGATGTACACGGGGTGGTACCGGACATGATTGCGACGGCTAAAGGCATAACAGCCGGTTATCTGCCCCTGGGCGCCCTGATCGTATCCGACAAGATAGCCGATCATTTCAACGACAAGCCCCTGATGATCGGCCTGACCTACTCTGCCCATCCGGTCAGTTGTGCCGCCGGTCTGGAGGTGTTGAAAATTTACGAAGGTGAAAATATGATCGAAAATGCGGCAGCTATGGGCCGTTACATGGAGCAGCGCATGGAAGCATTAAAGCAAAAACACTGGAGTATTGGCGATTTCAGAAACACGGGATTGCTGGGTTGTATCGAATTAGTCAAAAACCGGGAAACCAAAGAGCCTATGGCCCCCTTCAACGCCAAACCCGCCGAAATGGAAGTGATGAATAAAGTAGCGGCGAAAATCAAAGAACTCGGGATGTACACCTTCGTTCGCTGGAATTATATTTTTACCTCTCCGCCGCTGTGTATTTCCGAGGAACAGATTGACGAGGGGCTGGAGATTATTTCACAAGCGATTGCTATTGCTGACGAGCATTGCTACTAAGATAGACTTTACACCGCCCATTTCTCCATCCGCACCAACGATTTCGGGTACCCGTTCACTTTAAATTCCTGCCGTTCGCCGGCACTCAACAGGTCGGGGCGGTGTATTTTTTCCACCGGCACATCTTTTAATTCCGGACACCAGAGCCGGACGTATTCGCCGCGCGGATCGTAATTGCGGGCCTGGGTGAGGATATTGAAATAGCGGTCTTCACGGGGGTCGCTGCCTACGCCGGCCACGTAGTTCCAGTTGCCCCAGTTGCTGCAGGGGTCGTAATCGATCAGGTGCGACTCGAAGTATTCGGCGCCCATTTGCCAGTTAACTTTCAGGTCTTTAACCAAAAAAGAAGCTACATTTTGCCGGCCGCGGTTGCTCATCCAGCCCGTAGCGTTCAGTTCGCGCATATTGGCGTCGATAAAAGGTACTCCGGTACGGCCTTCGGCCCAGGCATTGAATTGTTCGCGGTTATTTTTGAGGTGTTTCAGGGGTTTGTTTTGCGGGCCGTTTTTTAAAAAAATCCGGTTGCCGTGTTTTTTACCCATCAGGCGGAAATAATCGCGCCAAAGCAACTCGAAAAACATCCAGTAAGTGCTTTCGTTAGCCGTTCGTTCGCGCTCGTAACGTTTGATTTCGTGGTAAATAATTTTCGGCGATAAGCAACCGGTGGACAACCAGGGAGAGAATTTGGAGGAATAGTCGCTCCCGATGAGCCCGTTGCGGGTTTCTTTATAGGTAGAAATGGCATTGGATTCCCAGAGATAGTGCCGGAGCCGGCGCAGGCCTTCCGTTTCTCCACCTTTAAAAGGTACGACGGCCCGGGCATCGTCTTCAAAAGGTTCGTGCCCGAAGTCCTGCAAGGCAGGCAACGCCCCCCAATCCACATCAGGCGGTAGCGGGGGCATCGCGGTTGGGGAGGGGAGGGGCGCCCGAACGGGGGTGATATTTTCGTTTTCCTTGCGGAACTGGGTAAAAATGTCCGGCGTATGTTGCACGGGCATCGGCAGGTCTTGTGTGTGGTACAACATTTTGCCGCGGCAATACAACAGTTCCACGCCGATGCACCAGAGTTTTTGCTCCAGGGCATCCTGAACCTGAACTTCTTCCTGTGTGCGTTCGCGGTTGCACAGCACCCAGGAGACTTTGAGTTGCTGGGCGAGTTCGGAAAGAATATACTCCGGCTTGCCGATACGAATCAGCAGGTTGGAACCGAGCTGTTGCAGGTTTTGTCGCAAATTTTCGACACTTTCCAGCACGAAGCGCGACCGGTGTTTTCCCGTTTTGGGAAATCCGAATCGTGTTTGGTTTTTAAACACCCGTTCGTCAAAGACATAAACAGGTATTACTTCATCCGCCATTCGAAGGGCAGTAGCAATCGCCTCGTTGTCGTGAAGGCGTAAATCCTGGCGAAACCACACAATGGCACGGCGTTTCATAGAATGAATTCAGTAGGCAGTGATTACAGGTAACAATAAGGGAGTTTAAACCCTCAAAGGACACGAATGGTTGTAACAACCTTCGTTAAAATAATCGCAGCAAATCCTCCGGCGCATCAATCCCGACCGTTTCCCATTCCGTAATGCCCACGGCAATGCGGATGCCGTGTTCCAGCCAGCGCAATTGTTCCAGCGATTCGGCCCGCTCCAGCGCAGTGGGAGCCAGGCGGGCTACCCGCAACAGGGCCTGCCGCCGGAATCCGTACAAGCCGATATGCTTGAAATAGGCCTGATGTTCGAGCCAATGTTCCGGCGACGTACCACGCAGGAAGGGAATAGGATGACGGCTGAAATACAAGGCGCCTTGTTTTTTGGAAAAAACTACTTTGACCACGTTCGGATTTTGCAATAAGGCCGGGTCGTCGATTTTTTTTGCCAGGGTGGCGATGGTGAATCGGCTTTGGCGGAGCAGCGTTTCGGTCAGCAAGTCAATTTGCTCCGGCTGAATAAACGGCTCGTCGCCCTGAATATTGAGGATCAGTTGCGCCACGGGAAAATGCCGGGCCACTTCTGCACAGCGGTCCGTTCCGCTAGGGTGGTCGGCCCGGGTGCGCATAACCGCGCCGCCAAAGGATTCGACGTGTTCAAAAATCCGCTCGTCATCGGTGGCAACAACGACTTTATCCAGGCTTTTTGCCTGGCATGCTTGTTCATAAACCCGCCGGATCATACTCTTGCCGGCGATGTCCGTCAGGGGTTTGCCCGGGAACCGGGTGGAGGCGAAACGCGCCGGGATAATACCGAGGTGCATACAAATGTTATGATTTTATACGTTTGACGAGGAGGGATTGTACTTTTGCACCAACATATCTGAGAAAACTATGCGCACCATTCTACCATTGCTGCTACTGGCAGCCTTTTGTTGTCGATCTATCGTTTCAGCGCAAACCGCACCTAAAGGTGTGCCCGCCGTTCAACTGCTCGCTGCCAATGATACGATTTTGCTCACTGTGGACGGCGAAAAAAAGGTCATTCACCACTACATCAAACCCAAACAAACCCTATTCTCCATTTCAAAATTTTACGGGTTGAGCCTCCAGGAATTGTATGAACTGCATCCGGAGTTTCAAACCGAACCCGTGCTGAAGGTTGGAAAGTTTGTTTCTATTCCAATTCCGAACCGGGCAATTCGTCGCTACAAAGGTAGTAATTTCAATCCGGCCAAATTTGTTCCGATCTGTTACGTGGTGCAAAACGGCGACAACCTGTTTCAGATCAGCAAACGACATTTCAGTATGCCGGTTGACAGTATCATGAAGCGAAATCGGCTGAAAACAGAAAGTATTCAACCCGGGCAGCTGATTCACATGGGCTGGATGAGTGCAGAAGGTATACCCGCAGAATGGCGTGCCGGCATGGCGCCTACGCCGCTCAGTACGCACAAAGAACGGTATATCGAAGAAAAGAAAACCCGCAAAGAGGTCGAATCGCAAGGCGTTTGCTCCTGGCAACGAGATAGCAATGAAAAAGGCGATTTGTATGCCCTGCACCGGGAAGCTGCTATCGGCACGGTAATGGGCGTGACCAACCCCATGAGCCGAAAGACCGTATATGCCAAGGTGATCGGACGTATACCTGCCGGATACGAAAGTAATGTGGAAGTGGTGTTGTCTCCGGCGGCCGCCCGGCAAATCGGGGCGCGGGATCCGCGGTTTTTTGTGAAGCTGCGGTTTTTGAAGTGATAATGCTATTTTTGCGCGCCCAAATAAAAAGGCTTTGGACGCCAAACATGAATAAGAATATGAAATATACCATTTTACTCTCCGGAGCGCTGACGCTTCTTTTTATCGCCTGCAAACCCGACTCCAAATCCGCCGGCGACCAATCCGGTCTTCACAACGATACCCGGACCATGCTGGCCGGACACTGGATCGCGATGGATTTTTGCAGCAGGGCCAATCAATACGGCTCGGTACTCGATGCCATGACCAATTCGCATATCCCGTATGCTTTTGGGATCACGTTTGATCCCAACAAACCCGACTCCGTTATTTGTTATAACGGCATGGAAAAGTGGACTTTACCCGTTAAAATTACCGCCGATACTATTGAAATGATCGGCGCGCGTCCGGGCAAATCGGTTTTTCTGATCTACCACTCTCAGGATAAAAAAGATATATCCATGTTTGATGGTACTACAGGGACTGTACAGCTGGATAATTTTATAAAATCCAACGCAAATACCCGCGATGGTTACACCGCATTTGCAGTTGCCCTGAACCATAACTTGTTCTCCGGCGTATTTGGTGAAACGGGTAAAGGCGCCGTTAAACCGGAAATTCAATTTACCCCGGGCGGATTTATTCTGAATTGGAAACCCTTCGACCGCTACGAGGTGTGTACCGCCGGCGACTGCTTCGTGATGGATAATGATATGGATATTATCACCCTGTCGAAGTCAACCGTGAAAGATTCCGGTGAAATGTATGGCTTCCGGTACAGCGCCCAAAACGATACCCTCACCTTGTACAATCTGCTGAATACCAATCCCGCAGAAAAAGGCATGTATGAAACAAAAGGCGTCGCTTACCGGTTTTTCCGGAAACGCGCCGAATAAGCTGGTTATTGGTTGATTGGTTATTGGTTAATTTGACAAACGTGACACTAATACCACTCAACCAATAACCACTCAACCAATAACCACTCAACATGGCCAGCGCATTAAAAAATCTGTCGCAATACGATGAACATTCCATCCCTTCTGCGGAAGAGATGCGTTTCGGTATTGTGGTCGCCGAATGGAATGCTACGATCACACACGCCCTGTATGAAGGCTGTTATGATACCCTGATCAAACACGGCGCAAAACCGGAAAACATCCGCACGGTGCAAGTGCCGGGGTCGTTCGAGTTGCCCACCGGTGCGCGCATCCTCAATGGCCAGTACAATCCCGACGCTGTGATCTGCCTGGGCTGTGTCATCCGGGGCGAAACCAGCCACAATGAGTACATCAACACGGCTGTAGCCAATGGCCTGATGCAACTCAGCCTGGTGGCCGGCAAACCCTTTATCTTCGGCCTGCTGACGCCCAACGACGAACAACAGGCGCTGGACCGGGCCGGCGGCAAACACGGCAATAAAGGGGTGGAAGCTGCCGTCACGGCCATCCGGATGGCTGCGCTGAAAAAGGAGCAGGCGGAAGGCAAAAAGAAAATCGGTTTTTAAGACTTTCCCATGGCGGCGCTAAAACAGACCATCCGATTGGGAACAGCGGCCTATCTGGCCCTGGCTGTTATGGCGGCTGTTTTTTACCTGGAACGAATGGCTTTTCTGGATATGGCGTTCCAAACGTTCCATATTCTGCGCACCGGCGAACTTCAGATACAAAGCGGGCGTTTTGGCGCAGCCGGCACACAGGTATTTGCCTGGTTGGCCCAGGCCGCGGAACTTCCCTTGAAGGGCGTGCTGCTCAGCTATTCGCTCGGACATGTATTGTATTACCTCCTGCTTTTTCTGATCATCACGTTCGGATTCCGACAGTGGAAATGGGGTCTCGTGCTGTTGTTGTTGTCCGTCCTGATGACGACGCACACGTTTTACTGGCTTTCGGAAATGCCGCAAGGCCTGGCCTTTCTGGTTTTTATCATGGCCTGGCTTCACCGGCGGGAAAGTATTTACCAGTTGTATTGGTGGGAATATCCCTTGCTGGGCGCCGCTTTGGTGACGGCTTTTTATTTTCACCCGATGGTGTTGTACGCCATGGTGTTTTGCAGTATTTTTTTTCTGCTGCGCAAAAACCCGCCGGCAGGCTGGCCCGCGTTACATCTGCTGGCCCTGGCGATTTTCCTGCTCACCGTTTTTGTAAAATACAAAGTGCTCAAACTGGATTGGTACGATGCCATGTCGATGGAACGCGCCAAGGCGTTCGGCGAACTTTGGCCCAACTGGTTTGATATCAAGAGTAACCGGGATTTCCTGCGTTGGTGTTTGCAGGATTACTACCTGATTCCGGCAGGAATCCTCCTGAATACCGGTTTTTATATTTGGAAAAAACAGGGGTTGAAGGCTTTATTATCGGCGTTGTTTCCCGTAGGGTTTGTTCTGATGGTCAATGTCCCGTTCCACAACGGCGATAACCAGTTTTACCTGGAAAACCTGTACCTGCCGCTGGCCGTATTTGTTGCCGTGCCGCTGATATTTGACGTTTTGCCGGGCTTGACGTCCGAACGCGGGCTGTTTGTCGCCCTGGCTTTACTGACCATTTTACAGTTGTCCCATATTTACCGGAGCCACCGGCCCTGGACGGAACGCCTGCGCTGGGAGCAAGATTATTTGCGCCAAACAGCCGGACTTCCTCATCGAAAATTCCTGCTGACCGAACAACAAGTCCCCATGGATAAACTCATCCTTTCCTGGGGAACGGCTTACGAATTTCTGATGCTCTCCGCGCTCGAACATCCCGACAACGCCCGCTGCATCCTGGTGGATGAAGCGCCGGAACGTTTCGACAGCCTGCTGACGCAACCGAAGTTGTTTCTGGGCGAATTCCGGAATTATTCGTTTGACGAATTGCCGGGGC
>CAUJEY010000021.1 GCA_963169325.1 Bacteroidota bacterium | reverse complement strand
GCCGCGCTTGGTGTTTTCACCAAGCGCACTCCCCCGAAATGCTAAGCGCGGCGCCGGGGGCAAGTGAGTCTCCCGGTAAGTTCGCTTGGTGAAAACACCAAGCGCGGCGTGTAAAGGTCTGTTTGGTCAATCACGCCATGTTTATTCCTCCACACTATTCAGCAGTTCTTCTTCCGAGACCCCCATTTTTTTCTTGAAGCGGTATTTCAGTTTGCGCACGGAGTCGGGCGAGATGCCGAGTAAAGCAGCAATTTCATTCGTTTTTAACCCCATTTTGGTCAGCAGCACGAGCCGGAGTTCGGCGGTGCTGAGTTCCGGGTGCTGGATTTTCAGGCGGCCCAATGTTCCGGGGAAGACTTTTTCAAAATGCTTTTGGAAGATTTGCCAATCCATTTCCGTGACGAGCGAGGTTTGAAAAAGTGCGTCAACATCGTCGCTGTCTAAGGCCTTTTGCCGAACGGGGTTGCTTTCTCCGGGGTGTGCAATTTGCTCGAATTGGGATTGCAGGCCCTCAATTTGGGTGTTTTTCTCTAACATCAGGGCCGTGAATTCCTCCAACTGACTTTTGTGCAACTCAAGTTCATGGGCGGCGTTTTCCAGCGTTTGGCGGTTCAGGTTTTCGTTGGCGAGCAGCACTTCGTTTTCGAGGCGTTGGGTTTCGAGGTCTTTTTCGAGCAGGGCTTTTTCGCGGCGGTGGCGGTAGCGCAAGAACCAGGCGCCTGCACCGACGAGCGAAAGGAGGAAGGCGGCAATCCAGCCGTTGCGTTGGTTGGTCAAGTGTTTTTCCAATTTCAGGGCAATAATTTGAGCCTCTTTCTCGCGCGTCTCGTATTTTATTTCCAAGTTTTTTGTGATTTTTTCCTTTTCCCCATTCATAATAGAATCGCTCACCACATTTGCTTTTTCTTGAAAATTCAAAGCAGCAGCGAAATCACCTTTTCGCTTGTTCAATTGCACCATTTCATTGCAAACATGCAATAACAGGGGATAATCCTTGCGCTGGTCGTTCAGCGTGTACGCAAATTGAAAGTTGTCTTCTGCCTCCTTCATTTGTCCAAGACGGGCCTGGCTGCGCCCCATGTTGAAATTGATCCTGGCCAGTGCCACCGGATTGTTCAATTTTTCAAAAATCACTTTTGCGACTTTCAGGGTGTCGAGTGCTTCCTGCCATTTTTCTTCTCTTTGGAGCAATTTTGCGTAATTGTTGAGGCTTATCCCCAACTGCGACTGGACATTGGCAGGCCGCAACAAATCCATTGATTTTTGGCAGGATTCGTATGCTTTGGGCAAATCGTTGAGTTCTTCGTAAGCAACTGCGGCGGTGGTGAGGCAGAGTGCTGCCATTCGGATATTGCCTTTTTCCAAATAATAGGCAGTCGGGGTCTGCAAAATGTCCACAGCCTTTTGGTATTCCTTTTTTTTGAAATAATCACCCCCAAAAAAAGCACGGATTTCGATCATCGTACTTTCCAATTTTTCCTTTTTTTCCGCCGTCAAATCATCGGGTTTGTCCAGTGCGTTTTGCAAAATCTCGAGGGCCTTGAATTTGTCGGCCATTGCCTGATCCAAATTTCCTTTCGAATTATAAAGTGCCGCACGGGCATTGAGTGCCTTTGCGTATTTGTCATATTCCTTCGTGTTTTCCCAAATGCTGATGCTTCGTCCATAGTAATGTTCCGCAGAATCGAACCGCCCGCTGAGTTGGTGGGCCAATCCTTTGTGTTCAAAAATGATGGATTGTGCAAAAATTTCCTCGCCCCGGAGTTTTTCAAAAATCGGAAGCACCGCTGCCAAGGAGTCCAAGCCTTTGCGCATATAAATACTGGGTATGTACGCATCAAAAAAAGAATCCTGCTCGGCTGCCCCGGGCAAGGATTCGGCAAGCGCGGACAGGCCGGATATCGGGATGGAATCTGCTTTTTTCAGCGCATTTTCAACCGCTTCTTTTTGGTAGGTAAGTTGGTTTTTTTCGGATTGGCAAGAGGCAACCAGTACAAGGACGGCAAGGCTCAGCAGGCACCCGGTTGAAAAATTCAGGCGAGTCAGTTTTTTCATTTTTATATATAAATTCAGAAAACAAGGGCAATTATACGCCGATTAGGGACATTTTTCGGGGAGGCTGCGCAAATGTCCACACTTTTGTCCATACCTGTTGTGCCATAAAAAACAGATAACTTACCTACTGTTGCACTTCAAAAGGCAGTGCGGGTGTCACAACAAGCACCTTGCTCCGATTCTTGGGTTGCCCATTTCCGATTTACAAAATTTCCTGATGCATCTTTTTTTTCTGTGACTTCCGGTACTTCCGGGAGGCGCCTCTGCCTTGTCTTTTCCATATTTTTTAAAAATAATTTTTTTAAAATGCAACAGTTCAAACTCGTCGCTCTTCTCTTCGTCTGCCTCGTGGCTTTTGCTCAAAAAGCAGCCGCCCAGGCTACTCTCTCCGTGCAGGGCACCATCCAAAAATCCACCGGCGTAGCCGTGGACGACGGCGACTATGCCATTACGTTCAGGCTGTATGACCAGGCAAGCGGCGGTACCCTCATCTGGTCGGAAACCCAGGACCCCGTTGAGATCATCGGTGGCGTGTACAGCGTCACCCTCGGCTCGGTCAATCCGCTCACCGCTCCTTTCGACCAGACGTACTACCTCGGCATCTCGGTGGGCGGCGGCGCAGAGCACACGCCCCGCTCGACGCTGACTTCTGCGCCCTACGCTTTGTCGTTGTTAGGGCAGGACAACAAGTTTCCCTCCACGGGAAATGTGGGCATCGGCACGACCGCTCCGACGACTTCGCTCGACGCGAACGGCTCGATTTCAACGGCGACGGTCACCACGAGCGCGGCATCGTACACGGTCGCGGCGGCTGATCACGTCATTTTTTTGGATTTGGCGGGTGCACAGTCGGTCACTTTGCCGTCGGCGGCGACGTTTCCGAGGCGCGAAATTGTCTTGATCAACAAGACTTCGACGGCCAAAACGGTCTCGAGTTATGTTGATCTGGCGGGCACGGCAGCGACAGCAATCCCCGCGAACGGCATGATCGAGCTGCGCTCGAACGGCACCGAGTGGCGGCTGGCGACCACGTTTGCGCCGCCTGCGGCTGCGGCGGAGAAAGCTTTTGTACTATGCCACCCTGCCAGTGGTCAAACGGGCATGCCAGCAAACGGCACAAATTTTACTATCGCATACACTGAAAGTAGCGATGCTCAAAACTGCTTTGCGAACAACACCTTCACTGCTCCGCGAACAGGTATTTATCATTTTAGTGGCTTTAATGGTATTTTTCCTGCTCTTAATGTTACTCAACTCTCGTATGGGATAGTATCTGGTGGTACCGCTGGTGGTAATTTGCGAAGATTCAATAAAACGATTTGGCCGCAGGTTGCTCCTGATTATGCCGTAAATTTTTCATTTAGTTTAGCGATGACGGCAGGTCAGACCGCTACCATCAACTTTTTCGCCAGCAGTAACCCGACGACAACTGTTACTGTTTCTGACGGATCAATTGCTGGTTTTTTGACCATCACAGAAAATTAATCCCCCCGCCCTGCCTGGTGTTTTCACCAGGCAACAGCGGCGGAGTGCGTGCTTGGGCTTGGCATCTCGCAGGGATGCGCTTGGTGAAAACACCAAGGGCGGCGGGAAGCACATTCAACATTTTAAAAAAAACGCTCCACGAGTGTAATCTTTCATCAATATAGTCTCTTTTTGAAATGAACAAAACATTTTTACACACCCTCGCAGTCCTCATCATCGGGCTGTTCTCGGTGGCGCAACTCGCCGCCCAAGCCAGCCTCTCGGTGCAAGGCTCGCTCCAAAACTTCAACGGCACGGCAGTGGACAACGGCGTGTACGACATCACCTTCAAACTCTACACCACCGACGCGGGCGGCACAGCTATTTGGTCGGAAACGCAGTCTGTCAATCTGGTCGGCGGCGTGTACAGCGTGCTGCTCGGTGAAGTAAACCCGCTGAACGTACCCTTCGATCAGACCTATTATTTGGGTCTGACCATCCCCGGCGGGCCGGAGCACACGCCCCGCGCCCGGCTGACCTCCTCGCCGTATGCCCTTTCGTTGATTGGGCAGGACAATGTTTTCCCCTCCACGGGAAATGTGGGCATCGGAACGACCACACCCGGCACAACGCTGGCGGTGGACGGCTCCATCGGCACCGGACAAGCGACCACCACGGCCACTGCGTACACCGTCGCAGCCGACGACCACGTCATTTTCTTAGACCACACCGCCAACCAAAACGTCACCCTGCCTGCTGCCACGGCAGCCAATGCAGGGCGGCATCTGATGCTGGTGAACAAGGAGGCGGTCGCCAAAACCTTGACTGCTTCGAATTATGTGGATCTCACGGGTGCTACCGCTACTAATGTTCCGGCAAATGGTGTCGTCGAGTTGCAGTCCGATGGCTCGGTTTGGCGGCAGACGGGCGGGTATGTTACGCCGACGGCACAGGCGAAAGCTTATGTATATTGTACCAATGCCACTAGTCAAACGAACATACCATACAGTTCACTACATACTATCTTGTACACTGAAATTAGCGATGCGCAAAACTGCTTTGCCAACAACACCTTCACTGCCCCGCGAACAGGTATTTATCATTTTAGCGGCTATAATTTTGTTTATTCAGCTGGTCAAACTGCTTTTAGCGAGTATGCCATAAGATCTGGTGGTACCGCTGGTGGTGATGTGATAAGATCTGCTAAGTCGATTCCTTCGGCTTATGGTCGTGATACCTACATAAACTTTTCATTTAGCTTAGCGATGACGGCAGGTCAGACCGCTATCATCCAATTATCAAACTTGGGTAGCAACGTTGCAACTTACAATGCAGGAGCAGGGGGTAATTTGACCATCACAGAAAATTAACCCCCCCGCGCCCCTCGGTCTTGGCCGAAGTGGGGAGGGCGGTTTTTGATCAAAAATTAAAAATTTTCAACAATGCATAACATAAAATACATGCTCCTCGCAGCAGTGCTGATGCTGGTGCTTGTCCAAAAAATGGCAGCCCAATCCAGCCCCAACTGCGCCACGGCGAGCGACGAAGACTACTACAAGTCCACGTCGTTTTTCAACTACGGCAACGTGAGCAATGCCTACACGACCAAAACGCGCCTCAACGTCACGGTGGGGCAGCCGGTCGTGGGCTCTTATTTTGCGCAGCAGACCAAAGGCACATTCGGTTTTTGGTCGAGTTTTTTGATGCCGCCTGCCGCTCCGGTGGTGATGGCCAGTGAGGGCGACCTCGAAGACCGGGTACAGATTGACTGGGCGCCCGACCCGCTGTCGCCCACGGCGACTTCGTACAAACTCTACCGTGACGGCTCGCTGCTGGCCGCGGTGGACGGCGAAACCTTCTCGTTTTTGGATTTCAACGTCATCGCGGGCAGGTTTTACACCTACGAAGTGACGGGCGTGAACACCTTCGGCGAAGGCGTGCGCGGCGCGGCTTTGGGTTTTTTGAATCCCAACGGCGTGGTCACGGGCCAGGTAAAATCTTTTGTGGGCAACCCCGTCCCCGGCACCATCGTGACCCTGACCCCGACCATCGGCACATCCGGCATTTTTGCGGGCGACGACATGGCGTTTGCAGAGTACAGCACGGCGTACCCACGCACACAATTCACGCTTTCGACCTGGGTCAAATTGGGCGCAGGCAACGACAATGCCGCTATTTTTGACCTCGGCAGCACCATTTCCAAAAACTGGTGGCTGCACACGCTGCCGGCTGCGGACGGCAAAGGCATTCGCTTCGGTATGGGCAACGGCGTGGGTCCCGCCCCAGGCGGGATGACCGAAATGGACTACGCTTTCCCGGCAGCTACCGCCGACGATTGGCACAACATCGCGGTGACGTACAACGGCTCCTCTTTGCTTTTGTACGCCGATGGCGAACTGATTTCGACGGCTGTCGCTTCGGTGGAAGCCGATTCGATACCCTTGTTTTTTGGCAGAAAAGCCAATGAAACAGGTTTCTACACAGGTAATATTGATGAAGTGCGTTTTTTCGACCGCCAACTGTCGCAGACCGAAATCCAGATGTTTATGAACCGCACGGTCGCGCCCGACATGGACGGTTTGGTGAATTATTGGAAATTTGACGAAGGCACGGGCAGCAAAACCTTTGACCTGACGCCGGCCAAGCAAAAACTGTATTTCTGCGGCGCGGCTTTTTCGGCCGATAAACCCAACGTATTGAACGCAGGCATGACCAACGAGGATGGTTTTTACCGGATTCCGGGCATCAATTACGGCGCGGGCACGACCTTCACGGCGCGCCCCTCAAAGAACTTCTACTACAACCAATCGCTCGAATTCAACGGCGTGAACGAGCAGTTCGCCACGCTGACGGATTTTGACCTGGCCGATTCTTCGACCATCGAAATCACGGTAAAAGGGTTTGATTTTGCGGGCAACCAGTGTATTTTGAACAAGGGCAGCCATTTCAACCTGAATTTGAACGCGGGTGATTTGGTGTTGACAATCGGCGGCACGACCCACAATTTTGGTTCGTTGGGGATGGGTTTCCACCGTCTTTCTTTTGTCATCGAGCAGGTGGGCGGCGGCTCCTCGGCCGTGGTGACGTTTTACAAAAACGGCGCGCTGGTCGGCACGAACACGTTTTCGGGCGTAGCGGCTGATTTCGCCGGCGGCGGCGGCTGGCTGTTGGGCAAAAACGCCGGGGGCAATTATTTCTCCGGTTTGATTGACGAGGTGGCGTTTTTCAATACGTTGTTGTCGTTGCCGGATATTCAAACGGCGGCGAACGTCGGCACCAATGTGACGAGCAAGTATTTGAGCAACTATTTCCCGCTCAATGAAGGGGAGGGCACGTCGCTCAAAGACTACGGTTTTGCGCTGACGGGCGAAGGCGCCATCAGCGGCGCGATGTTCTCGACGGTGGCCGGTATCATGCAGGTGGAGCCGCATTTGTACACGCCTTCGACCAAGTTTGTCACGTTGGATCCTTCCAACACGAGTACTGACGGGGTTGATTTTTTTGACCAATCGACCATTCCGGTTTCCGGCTATGTACGTTTCGAAAACACCGATTGCTTTCAGAATCGGGTTGAAATTTTGGTAAACGGCACATCAAACGTCCCACCGGTTTTCACCGACCTTGATGGTAAGTTTATTGTTGATGTAGAACCGGGTAAGACCTTTACGCTGACACCCAAATTTGAAAACCACAATTATTTCCCTCCATTTTGGGAAGTGAACAATGTTGCATCGCCATTGGCGGGCATTTTGTTCCGCAACCAAACGAAACGGCAAGTGATCGGGCAGTTGGCGGGCAACGAGACCTGCCGCAAGTCTATTATTGCTGATGGGGCAATTGTAAAAGTGAAAGTGGCAACGCTCAACGGCTGTTACGAACAAGTGAAGGAATTGACCGGCAATGGCAAATATACCTTCGACGGCGTTCCGCCAGACTCTGTGACGATTGCCGTTATCCAGCACTCGGATCCTGTTATTTACACTTTTTTCCAAAATTTGGGGGGGCAAACCTTAGATTTGAAGATGGAAAACGATACTGCCGACTTCATTTACCTCGCTCCACCGCAGGTGCTGATGTCTCCAATGGAGGTAAACAAATGTGGCACTCCCATGCTGGAAATGGCAGCAAAATCGCAAACAATTATCCGAGTTTTTGAAGAATACGAAGGCGGCAGGTGCTACCTGGATACTGCCAAACTGATCATCAACAACAACATCAGCGACCTTGACCAATTCGATACCCTGATGACGGACGGGCAGTTCAAGTACGTTTACCGGGCGGGCAGCCCCAACATCGTTTCGCCCTACGAAAAAACCTTGCAGGTGACCGCAGAGGCGCACGATGAGCAGGCAACCCTCTCGCTGCCGACGGTGGTTTTGGGCAAACGCGCGCGCCAGACCACCTTCGCCACCACTTCCCCCCAAATTCCGATGATGATCCTGCGCGACCCACCGGGCGACGGCTCCTCGGCAACCATAGAAAAGGGGACCACCACTTGCCAGAACTGGTCATTCTCAGCGGGATTCGGTACGGGTGTCACAACGTCCACAGAAATATCCCTCGGTACGTCACTCACAACTTCGGTGGGTGTTGGCTCAGAGGTGGAATTGAAGGTTGAGACCGAAGATAAATTGAATTTTGTGTCAAACTTGAAGACAAGTTTCTTGGCAAGCAATTCAGGCGAATCCTGCACCACCTTTTTGGAAACCATCTCGACCAGCAGCGACCAAAATGTGGTGGGCAGTGCCTTGGGCGGCGATGTATATATGGGTGCTGCGATAAACTATATTTTTGGCATCACCGATGACTTGCTTTTTGACACAACGACCTGCGATTTTTACCTGGACAAAGACCTCTACATTTTCCCGGATGGTTATGCGAGTACCTTTATTTACTCAGAGCGACAAATCAAAGACCTCGTCATCCCGCAGTTGAACACCATCGGTGATGTCGTCAGTGCACAACGCTGGCAGGACATCATTGATCTAAATACCAATCTGAAAAAATCAGCAGTTTTTTCACAAAATATCTCTTTTGATGCAGGTTCTATCTATCAGCAATCGGTACAAACGAGCCTCACAGAATCTACCTCCTTCGAATCGAATATAGAATTTAGCCAAGATTTTATTGCGACGTTTGGCACCAAAGTCAACGGCGTAGGCTTAACCGACGGACTGACGCTAAATCTCAACTTTTCTGCAAGCGAAAACATAGGCGTTAGTTCCAACACCACGCGCACTGTCGGTTTTACCTTGGCGGACGACGACGGGTTGGACAACTTTTCGGTCAACATCAAAAAAGACCAGGTCTATGGCACACCCGTTTTCGACCTCGTGAGCGGGCAATCGGTCTGCCCATGGGAACCCGGCACACAGGCACGCGAAGAGGTGCAAATCGAAGTGGACAAAAACGTGGAAGTCAATGTTCCGATGAACGGAGCGGCGGTTTTCCAAGTGAAGCTTGGCAATACTGCCCCCTCCGAAGATGTAGGTTTCTATATCTTAGAACTCGTGCCGGAGTCCAACCCAAAAGGAGCGGTCGTTCGCGTGAACGGCATCGAATTGAACAATTCGCCGCAGGTTTACCAAATCCTTCCCTTCGAGAGTCGTACAATGAACCTCACGGTGGAGCGCGGTTTGGTTGATTTTGATTACACAGACCTAAGGATTGCCTTCCGTTCGGGCTGCGAATTTGATCGCGCCGTGTGGCTGGGGCTTCCGCGCTCGGGAGTGAACCCCTCGTTTTACAAGGAAATCGAGCTCGATGTATACTTTTTGGAGCCATGCAGCCCCGTGAACATCGGCTTCCCATCGCAAGACGGCTGGGTGCAGACTATCGCAGACGGCCCCAATATGCTCATTACTGTGGACGGATACGACAAAGCCGACCCAGACCTCGAGCTCATCCGCGTCCAGTACCGCCGCTCGCAGGGCGACGGGGCCTGGATCAACATTGCCGAAGTGATGAAAGCCGACCTCGGCCCAGTCTTTGAAAATGTCACTTGGGCAACCTCGACTTTGCAGGACGGCAACTACGAAATCCGAGCCGTGACACAGTGTTTCTCAGGCGCCTTAAACCCTGGCATCTCAAGAATCGTGAAAGGAAAGTTCGAACGCGAAGCACCCGAACTTTTTGGCACCCCACAACCCGCCGACGGTGTGCTGAGCCGGGGCGACGAGATTTCTATCCAATTTAATGAGGACATCCGCTGCGATCAACTCATTCAGGCCGACTTTTTCAACAACAACAACGTGGGCCTTTACGACACCGAAACGGGCAACCTGATTGATGCAATTATCACCTGCCAGGGCGATAAAATCATCATCGTCCCGAATGTGCCCAACCGCTTCATCGAAAACAAGGTGCTGCGCGTGGAGGTCAACAACATCAAGGACTTGGCCAACAATATCTTTGTGGAGACATCTTGGGAATTCTTCGTGGACCGCAACCCCATCCGCTGGGAGGGTGGCAACGTAAAAGTGACCAAACGCAAGCCGCAGTTCGTGACCGTAACACGCCGCATCCTTAACGACGGCGGCCAGGCCACGGCGTGGGAATTGGAAGACGTGCCCAACTGGGTGCGGGTATTCCCCAACAGCGGCGTGATCCAGCCCGGCGCAGCCGAGGACATCACCTTTGAATTTGACAGTACCCTCGCGTTTGGCAACTATTTAGATACCATTCGCATTGATGCCCCGGAGGGCAAAGAACCGCTCATCGTCAACTGCCGCGTGCTGTGCGAATCACCCGACTGGGTGTTCAGCCCGGCCGCCTTCCCGCACACGATGAACTTCGCGCTGCAACTCGATGTAGAAGGCCAACTCAGCACCGACGAGGAGGACATCGTGGCGGCGTTCATTGACGGCGAACTGCGCGGCCTCGGCAAGTTGCAACTGTTGCCTACGCTGCCGCCGCTCGGTACCCAGTACCGCGTCTTTATGACCGTGTACGGCAACGATACCGACGACGGCAAGCCCGTCAAGTTTGAAATCTGGGATGCCTCGGCCTGCCTGCGCTACGGCGAGGTGATCGAACAATTCCAGTTCGAGGTGGACAACGTGATCGGCACCGTCGGCAGCCCCACCGTGCTGCACACCAACAGCATGGTGCGCCGCGACATCCCGCTGACGACCGGCTGGAACTGGATTTCGTTCAACCTGCTGCAACCCAACCAGGCACTCAACAGCGCGTTGGCCTCGCTTCAGCATCCGCAGAACGATCTTCTTAAGAGTCAAACCGCGTTCTCCGAGTACTTCGGCGGCAATTGGGTCGGTTCGCTCGCGGCCGTAAATAACACCGGCATGTTTCAGTACCGGGCCGACCAAACCGATACTATCCAGATGCGCGGGGCACTCATTGACCCGGCTACCGTCAATATTCCCGTCGCCGCGGGTTGGAACTGGATCGGTTATGTGCCAAACTATGCGCTCCCGGTGTCCGATGCCCTGGCAGGCTTAACCCCGCTCAACGGGGACATTATCAAAGGGCAAACGGCCTTCGCACAGTACATCGCCGGCTTCGGCTGGCTCGGTTCGCTGCAATTCCTGGAACCGCCCAAGGGATACCAGTTGAAAATCAGCAACCCGGGTACGATCACCTATCCGGCCAACTTCGCCGACAATCCCGCCCTTGCACGCGGCGAAACGGACATTCATCATTCATCATTCATCATTCATCATTCCAATTGGTCGGTGGATCCGACGAAATTCGAGCACACCATGACCGTGGTGGGTATGCTTGCCGCCGGCGGCCAAAACGCTACGCTGGAAAGCCACGAAGTCGGGGTTTTTGCCGGCAATGAACTGCGGGGTTCGGCGCAGGCGATCTACATCGAGCCGCTCGACGCGCACCTGTTCTTCCTCACGGTGTATGCCAACACCTCGGGCGAGCAGTTGCAGTTCAAACTGTTCGATGCGGCTGGAAACACAGTGAGCGATCTGGCGGAAACGCTGTTTTTCGCCGCCAACCAGCACTCGGGAAGTGTATTGTCGCCCATGCCGTTCACCCTGCAAACGACAGGTGTAGCCGAGACGCCTGCGGAGATTTTCCTGAGTGTGCAGCCCAATCCGTTTAGCGACGCGACGACGATCCTGTTCGGCGCTGAACAGGCCCGGGAAGCGCGGCTGGTGATCACTGACGTTATGGGGCGCCTGGTATTGCAACAAGACATCGTTGCAGTATCGGGGCTGAACACGATACGTTGGGATGCCGGCTCCATAAGCGCAGGCGTGTACTTCATACGCGTGGAAACGGCGGAAGGAATAGCCGTGCGGAAGATAGTGAAGGAGTGATTGGATTCCGCCCGCTTGATGTTTTTGCCGGGTTGCCCAATGAAACGAGCATCCCTGCGGGATATACCTGGCAAAAACACAAGTGCGGTGGAATCACAATTTTAACCATCTCTCCCCCAATTAAAAAACCTGAAAAAATACAACAACATGAATAGTAAGATACTTCTCCTGATTTTTTTGTTGTTTGCTATGGCCAGTGCCCATGCCCAGCCCGGCGGCTGGAACGTCAATGCATCGGCCTTCCAGTACAGCATGACGATGGTGGTGCAAATTCAGGTCAACGGCGTACCGGACAACCTGCTGAACAACCACCTTGCGGTTTTTTCCAAAGGACAACTCCGGGGATACGCCGCTCCGGTCCGGTTCAACGGGCAGGCGTATTATTTCCTGAATAATTATGCCAGTGCGTACAAAGGCGACACGTTGTATTTTCGGGTATATCGCGGGGCGGATCAAAAGGTATATGAATCGGTAGACACCGTGATTTTCAAACACCACCTGGCTATGGGCAAATTAGCCGGACCAATTCCGATTCGTTTGATTTTGGGCAATAAGCCGCTCATTTATTCTTTGCAGGATGTGAATTACACCGAAAATACCTGCCCGGATGTGGTGGATGTGCAGGCCTCGGACAACGAAAACAGCGAAGGCAACGGTCTGATTTACAGCATAACCGGCGGGGTAGATGCGGCCCGGTTCAGCATCCACCCGCAAACGGGCGTGTTGTCGTGGTTCAATTTTACACCCGATGCCGACATGCCCGCAGATGCCGACGGCGACAATCGCTACGAGGTAGAGGTAAAAGCGACCGATGCGTCGAACCTGTTTAGCCTGCAGCGGGTAACCGTGACGGTGGTCAAAAACGCGCCCTTGCCGGCCCTCGTTTGCCCGGGCAATCAAATGCTTGTCACGGCCGACGACGGAACGGGTAATTGCGGCGCGGAAGCGGCTACGACGGCAGTGGCTTTGCCCAATGTATGCGCAGCCTACGACCTGTCGTACCAACTGACCGGCGCCACTGCTGCCACCGGTACCGGTACGGTTCCGGCTAATCAGCAGTTTGCAACGGGCGTGACCACCGTCGCCTACACCCGCGGTAGTAGCCAATGCACGTTCACGGTGACCGTGGCGGATAATGAAAAGCCCACAATCACCTGTCCGGCCAACCTCACGCTCGAATGCTCCGCCGCGCCCGGCTACTACCCGTCGCTGATCAATGCCTGGATCGCCACCGCCGGCGTTACCGATAACTGCGGGGCTAACATCACGACCGGCTACGGCACGGCCTCGCCGACCTTGAATTGTAACCTTATCACGGGTCTGACTGTGGTGTTCACGGCCACGGACGCCGCTCAAAATACCGCCAAATGTACCCGGACAGTGCTCGTTGACGATACGCAAAAACCGCTATTTACAGCAGTTCCGGCCAGTGTTACCGTGGAATGCAACGGTATTCCCGTTGTGGGGACGCCCTCGGCCTCCGACAATTGCGACCAGTCCTTGTCGGTGCAATACAACGGCCAAACCCGTATCAACGGGCCTTGTACCGACACCTATACGCTCTCGCGAAAATGGACGGCCACCGACGACTGCGGAAATTCCCAAACCGCTATTCAACTGATTACCGTGCAGGATACCCAGAAACCCAACTTTACTGCCGTGCCGGCAAACGTAACGGTCCAGTGTAACGCCGTACCGCCTGTTGGGAACCCGGCCGCGACCGATAAATGCGACTCCCAGGTTTTGATCGCCTACAATGGCGAAACCCGTAGCCAGGGCGCTTGCCCGGATACGTATGTCCTCACCCGTAAATGGACGGCTGTTGATAACTGCAACAACACCAAAACGGCAACGCAAAAGATCACCGTACGGGATACCCAACGGCCCAATTTCACTGCCGTGCCCGCCCATGTAACGGTCGCCTGCAATAGTGTTCCAAATGCAGGCACGCCGGTAGCCACCGACAATTGCGATGCATCCGTGACTATTACCTACCTTGGTCAGACGATTAAAACAGGCGCCTGTCCGGACAGTTACGCCATCACCCGCAGCTGGCGAGCCACCGACAATTGCGGGAATTCCACGACCACCTCGCAACTGATCACGGTGCGCGACACGCAGAAACCCGTATTCACCAGCATACCGCAAAACCTCACCTTGCAATGTTCGGCATCACTGCCCGCTGTCGGGGCGCCGGTGGCGACCGATAATTGTGACGCCATGGTCGCGATTACCTATCTGGGGCAAAACACCGCCAACGCGAACTGCCAGAACAGTTACCAACTACTCCGCACCTGGCGCGCCACCGACAATTGCGGGAACTCCAGCATTGTTACCCAAACCATAACCATGCAGGATACGCAGGCGCCTGTTTTCACCAGTGTGCCGGATAACATCACCATCCAATGCAGTCAGCTCGTACCGCCCATCGGCAGTCCAACGGCCACGGATGCCTGCGGGGGGTATGTACAGATCGTTTTCCTGGGCCAGACCAGCGTCGCCGGTTCGTGTCCGTACAATTACGTCATCACGCGTACCTGGCGGGCGCAGGATTTGTGCGGCAACGCTACTACCGCCGGCCACACCATCACGGTGCAGGATACGCAGGCGCCCAATTTTACTAATGCCCCGGCCAATGCATCCATTACTTGTGGCGCGGCGTTGCCCAATCTGCCGGTAGTGACGGCCACCGATAACTGCGACAACATTGTGCCTGTGACGTACCTGGGCGAAACCAACACCGGTCCGGATTGCCCGTTCACCGTTACGCGCACCTGGATGGTAAACGATGATTGCGGCAACGCAAGGACGCATACGCAGGTGATTACCGTGGGATCGCAATATTTTGGAAATAGGGTATTTGAAGTTTCGGGTTTGAAACTTGAAGACCCGCCCATGAATGTCGATTTTCGAACACCAACCGCCAACCGACAATGGCCAACCGCCAAACTTTTCCCAAACCCGGCCAAAAATGAAGTGTGGGTGACTTTTGAGGTGGACCTGGAGCATGAAGCGACCTTGTTTTTGTTCGACGCAGGCGGGCGGCTGGTCAGGCTACAGGAACTTGACGTTGCCGGGTTGCCGAACTGGTGTCGTGTGGATTTGAATGGAGTACCCTCCGGTCTGTATTTCGTACAGATAAAAACACCCGGACAAGCCGCGCAAACCTTGAAATTAATTGTAAAGTAAACGGTACGACCCGCCTACAAATGCACCAACCTCGTGGAATACGCCACCGGCTTGATGGCTTCTTTCGCCTGCGCTTTGCCCGGCAAAAACTGCCAGGGCGTCACTTGTTTCGTCCAGTCGAATTCGTTTTTTTCTAAGTAGCGCCGGCGGTATTCCACGGGGGTACTGGACCGGTACTTTTTAAACAACCGGTTGAAGTTGGCGAGGTTGTTAAAGCCTGATTTGAAACTGATCTGGTTGATCGTTTCATCGGTGTGGAGCAGCAGTTTACAGGCGTGGCCGATCCGGATATCCACCAAAAACTGGGTGAAACTCCGGAAGGCGGATTTTTGGAAAAAATGACTGAATGCCGAATCGCTCATGTTGACCTGTGCCGCCACATCGCCAATTTTTAGTTCAGTATTGGTGAAGTTTTTCAGGATATAGCCGTAGGCTACCTGAATCCGGTTGTTCTCCGAGCGGGGCGCCCGCGGCGAAAAGCCCTCGCTGGCTAAAAATGTCGATTCGGTGGAGCGGGACAGCAGGTCGAGCAATTGCAAAAACTCGATAATATTGGTAAAACCCTTGTCTTCCGTGAGGTTGAGCATAATCCGCATCGCCTCCTCAAAGGTTTTTCCGTGAAACTTCATGCCCCGGCTGGAATCCCGCAGGAGTTTTCGGATTTTCATAAACCGCTCCTTTTGGAACAATTGGCCGCCGCTGAACAAATCCATAGCAAACTGGATCGTGATCACGCGGTAGGGCTGCCCGCTTTGCTGAAGGTGGTCGTCGCCGTCCCATTTGTGATACAGGTAAGGCCCGAGCAGTACCAGGTCGTAATCTGTATACCGCTCGGTGGAGTCGCCCACAATACGGGTGCCCGACATGCCCGCCACCAGGTTCAATTCATACTCCGGATGGTTATGAATAGGGTAGTCGAAGCCGTTGCAAACAGAGTCGATCACCACAAAAACATCGGGCGTTTTGAGGGGAGTAATCTCGTGGTAGATGTTCATTGTGCGTGTTTTAGTGCTTCAGTGTTTTGGTGTTTTAGTGCCTCAGTGTTTTAGTGTTTTAGTGTTTTGGTGGCTAAGTTTTTTTTTTACTCTCTCGCGTGTACTAAAACACTTAGTCACCAAAACAACAAAACACAAAAAAATTTCTAGATAAA
>CAUJEY010000020.1 GCA_963169325.1 Bacteroidota bacterium | reverse complement strand
TCGTATTTAAAAAATTGATAATTAGGTAAAAAACCAAAATACGGCAGCAAAGAAAAGTAAAACGACTTTTACATATTGTTAAATCTCAAACCTGATGCGCATGGGGGCGAAAGTCATCCTACTGGACGAATTTTATTTCACACAAAGGCACAAAGACACAAAGCGTAGAGTACATTTTGCGTGAAAGAACACTCTACGCTTTGCGCCTTTGTGCCTTTGTGTGAAATAATTTTATTTTTGCCAACAATCCTTCAATCTGAAAACGCCATGCCTGAACTCGTCAAAAAAATCGAAAAAATAACAGACCAGAAACTCCACCCGGCGCCCGACCGCGACGGTGGCCTGCCGGCTGCCGTAATGCCGTTCAAAGAGAATTTTCCGAAATATGCCCTCGACCCGGCCGGCAATATCATCGGGCTGAACCTCGCCAAAACCGGCCTGACCGATGCGAAATGGCAAAAAATACTTGAATTGCCGGGCTTGGCCGAACACTTGCGGGTTCTGAACCTGAGCGAGAACGGGCTGACGACATTCCCATTCCCGGACGGCAAGGGCTTGCGAAAATTGGAAAACCTGCATCTCGCCGAAAACAAACTCCGGGAATTTTTACTGCCGGACGGCATGGACGCGCTGGCGGAATTGGATTTAGAAGAGAATCCGCTCGAAAACCCCGGGCCGGAAATATTGAAGCAGGGCAAAGCCGCTGTGCTGCGCTTCCTGCGCGAACTCGTCCAACAGGGCACAAGCGAAGTTTTCGAGGTAAAAATGCTCATTGTAGGAGAGGGCGAAACGGGCAAAACCACGCTCTGGAATCTCCTGCAAGACCCCAACCACCCCGTGCCCGACCTAAAGCAAAAATCAACTATTGGAATACAAATCCGGGAAGGTTGGCATTTTCAACACCTCGACCGGCCGGACGACACGTTTTTAGTCAACCTCTGGGACTTCGGCGGGCAGGATATTCAGTATATGACCCACCAGTTTTTCCTGACCCGTCGTTCCTTTTACGTGCTCTTAGCCGATGGGCGGCGGCAGGTGGCCAATTTTCCCTACTGGCTCAAAATTATCAGCCTGCTCGGTTGTGAGGAAAATGCCGCGGACCGTTTACCTGTGCTCGTAGTGCTCAATGAAAAAGGCAACCCTATAGCGCGACCGCCGTACGACCCGGAAAGCGCCCGCGACGACTTCCCGAAACTGGAACTCATCAAACGTGAGGTGGATTTTGGTAAAAAGGACGGTCGCTTCGATGCGCTGCGCAGCACCATTCAGGATATTCTTTGCCACAAACTTCCCCATCTGCCCTTGAAATTTCCGGCCAACTGGAATGAAGTTCGGCTCGAACTGAACCGCCTGAGTAAAACCCAAAACCACATCGATTCGAAAGAATTTGAAGACATTTGTACAAAAAAATCCGTCACTAAACGGCAAAACCGCGCCGATTTGAGCCAATGGCTCCACGACCTCGGCATTATTTTGCACTTCCACGAAGATCCCACACTGGCTGACTTTGTCGTGTTGAATCCGCAATGGGCGGCTAATGCCGTTTATGAAATCATGCGCCACGAAGAGGTTTTGAAAAATCAAGGGCGTTTCGACAATAAAATGCTGCGCGATGTGTGGACGTCCTGCAAGTTTAATGATGCCGAACAGGGCAAACTCCTGAACCTCATGCTGAAAGACAGCTTCGAAGTCTGCTTCAAGGCCACCGAACAGGGCCGCGACATGTATATCGCGCCACAACTGCTGCCCGAACAACGCCCGGGCGAATACGAATGGGCGGCGGAAAAATCTGCACTTCGTTACACCTATCAGTATCCTTTCATGCCCAATGGTATCATCGGGCGGCTTATTGTCCGGCTGCACGAGGACATAGAAGCCCGCGAAGGGCGGAAAATCGTGTGGGCAAAAGGCGTCATATTGGAAAAAGACGGCTGCCGCGCCCAAATTTTTGAATCGGAAGACCCCAACGACGGGCGGAAACTCGTCAAAATCGAAGTACAGGGTGAACGCACGGAAGACAGCAAAAACGTCCTGCGTGATATCCGGAAGGAACTCGATAGAATCCACCTCCGCTCCTTTCCAGCGCTCAAGGTTTTTGAAAAAATCCCTTGTCCCTGCGGGACCTGCGTGAAAGCCGGGGCGCCCCACGAATTCGACATCGCCGACCTGACAGGTCGAAAAAAATCGACCATCGAATGCCCGAAAAGTACACAAGACATATCTGTGCGCCAATTGCTTGACGGTGTTTTCCCAACGGAACACTCCTTAGGCGGAGAAAAAAACCTGGTCGGACAACCCAAAAAAATATTTTTCTCCTATTCCAAGAATGACCACGAACTGCTCAAGCAATTGCTCAACCATTTATCGGCATTACGCCTGAACGAAAAAATTCAACCCTGGAACGATGCAGATATTCTCCCGGGAGAAGAATGGGATAACAAAATCCGAAATGAACTGGCCGAATCTGATATCATTGTATTATTAGTTAGCGCAGACTTTCTGGCAACGCCTTACATTCAAAGCGTGGAAATCAAAACCGCCATGGATCGGCATGAGCGGAACGAAGCAGTGGTTATTCCGGTCTTATTGCGTGCCTGTAGCTGGCAATCCATGCCTTTCGGCAAATTGAGCGGACTGCCGTTTAAAGCGCAACCCGTAACCGCCTGGCCAGATCGCGATTCGGCCTGGCTGGCCGTGGTGGAAGGAATTGGAAAAACAATCGAGGCGTTCACCAAGTAGTATCTACTTCACCATGCAAATCCACACCCAAGCACTCCCCAACCTGCCCACCCCTTTCGACATGCTCCCCGTCGAAGGCGGCACCTTCAACATGGGCGATGAGCACGGTGACCTCTGGGAAGCCTGCCGCCCCGTCCACAAAGTAACCGTCTCGGATTTTTACCTCGGGAAATACCCCGTAACGCAAGCCTTGTGGAAAGCGGTAATACACGGCCAAAACCCGTCCGATTTTCAGGGCGACGATCTTCCGGTGGAGCAGGTGTCGTGGGACGACGCGCAGTCATTCGTCAAAAAATTGAATAAAATGACCGAATCAAGCCGCCCGCCGGGTTATTTCTACCGCCTGCCCACGGAAGCGGAATGGGAATACGCCGCGCGTGGCGGCAAATACCTCGCGGAAGGGTACAAGTACGCGGGCAGCGACCGGCTAAAAGACGTAGGTTGGTTCGAAGACAACAGTGGAAAAGAGACGAAGCCTGGCGGACAGAAATACCCGAACCAATTGGGCATACATGATATGAGCGGCAACGTGTGGGAGTGGTGCGAAGACGATTGGCATAGCGATTACAAAAACGCGCCGGATGATGGTACCGCTTGGGTGGATCGCCCGAAACGGGGCGCGTTTCGCGTGCGTCGCGGCGGCAGTTGGATCAATACGGCGCTTAATTGTCGCGCCGCCCGTCGCGCCGACTGGCAACCGGCCGGCCGGGTCGACTATCTCGGCTTCCGCCTCGCTTTGGCCCTGCAGTCAGCTGGGCGTCCTTCGGCTTTTCTGTGAGCAAAAGCGCTGCGCTGCAACGAAACGGAGCAAGGGGGCAGCCTGTCCTGATATTTTCGGGAACCGACGGCGAAGTGGAGTAGCGGTGCGGAGCAAGGGAAGAATGGGGCTGGGCTCCACAGTTTTAAGGCGAATTTCAATTTTTTGACTTTTAGAGAAAAAAATATGACCGACCCGTTCAAACAAATCGTCAACGGCCACGAATTTTGGATGCTCCCCGTCGAAGGCGGCGCCTTCAACATGGGCGACGAGCACGGCGACCTCACTGAAGCCTGCCGCCCCGTACACAAAGTGACCGTCTCTGATTTTTACATCGGGAAATACCCGGTGACCCAAGCCCTGTGGAAAGCGGTGATGAATGGCGAAAATCCGTCCCGTTTTCAGGGCGACGATCTTCCGGTGGAGCAGGTGTCGTGGGACGATGCGCAGTCATTCGTCAAAAAATTGAATGAAATGACTACATCCAGCCGCCCGCCGGGTTATTTCTACTTCCTGCCGACCGAAGCGGAGTGGGAGTACGCCGCTCGCGGCGGCAAATACCTCTCGGAAGGGTACAAGTACGCGGGCAGTGACCGGCTGAAAGACGTGGGCTGGTTTAATGACAACAGCGGAGAAGTAACGAAGCCCGTCGGGCTGAAATACCCGAACCAGTTGGGTATACACGATATGAGCGGTAACGTAGGGGAATGGTGCGAAGACGATTGGCATGGCGATTACAAAAGCGCGCCGGATGATGGTACTGCCTGGGTGGATCGCCCGAAGCGGGGCTCGCCTCGCGTGAATCGCGGCGGCGGTTGGCTCTACGGCGCGCGGTATTGCCGCGCCGCCCTTCGCGACCTCAACTCGCCGGGCTACCGGGTCGACTATCTCGGCTTTCGCCTCGCTTTGGCTCTGCAGTCAGATGGGCGTCCTTCGGCTTTCCTGTGAGCAAAAGCGATGCGCTGCAACGAAACGGAGCAAGGGAAGGACAGTCTGTCCCGAAGCCTCGAGAATAGAGAGCGGAGTGAAGTAGTAGTGCGCAGCGGCGGTTTTAGTACCCTCCCGGGGTCGGGGCCGAGAGACACACAACTTCACTTTTTGACTTTTAGAGGAAAAAAATATGATTGAATCGCTCAAACAAATCGTCAACAACTGCGAATTTTGGATGCTCCCCGTCGAAGGCGGTACCTTCAACATGGGCGACGAGCACGGCGACCTCTGGGAAGCCTGCCGCCCCGTACACAAAGTGACTGTCTCCGATTTTTACATCGGGAAATACCCGGTAACCCAAGCCCTGTGGAAAGCGGTGATGAACGGCGAAAACCCGTCCGATTTTAAAGGCGACGATCTTCCTGTGGAGCAGGTGTCGTGGGACGACGCGCAGTCATTCGTCAAAAAGTTGAATGAAATGACTGAATCCAGTCGCCCGCCGGGGTATTTCTACCGCCTGCCCACGGAAGCGGAGTGGGAGTACGCCGCGCGTGGCGGCAAATACCTCGCGGAAGGCTACAAGTACGCGGGCAGCGACCGGTTGAAAGACGTGGGCTGGTTCAAAAACAATAGCGGAAAAGAGACGAAGCCCGTCGGGCTGAAATACCCGAACCAATTGGGTATACACGATATGAGCGGTAACGTGTGGGAATGGTGCGAAGATGATTGGCATGACGATTATAAAGGCGCTCCAGATGACGGCACAGCCTGGATAGACCGCCCGAAACGGGGATATAATCACGTGTATCGCGGCGGTGGTTGGATTCTTGACGCGCATTTTTGCCGTGCTGCCTATCGCCGCTACAGCTCGCGGGCCAACCGGGACGCCTACCTCGGCTTTCGCCTCGCTTTCGCCTCGCTTTGGCCTTGCAGTCAGATGGGCGTCCTCCGGCTTTCGGGTGAGCAAAAGCGATGCGCTGCAACGAAACGGAGCAAGGAGGGCTATGCGACAGACCTCGGGACCGCCGAGCTTTTGCTTCGCGTAACCAGAGGGCTGAACTACACCCCCTTTTCACCACGGGGGACACGTTGAAATCATTTCTGATACACCCGCACATAGTCAATCAGCATTTTTTGTGGCCAAATGTTCGGGTCCACACCCATTTTTCCGCCCCAGTTTCCGCCGACGGCGATATTCAGGAGCAGGTGAAAATTGCGGTCGAACGGCCAGGTGTCCGGTCCTTCGTGTTTGTTCTGAAAGGTCAGGTATTTCCGGCCGTCAAAAAAGAAATCAATCTTTTCGGCATCCCATTCAATCCCGTACTCGTGAAAACCGCTGCTCAGCGTTGTGGAAAGTAGCCCGGCGGTAACCTGTGTTCCGATGGAGTGGTTAAGCCGTTTGGTATGCACGGAGCCGAAAACGCTGTCGGGCATGTAGCCCACGTTTTCCATGATGTCGATCTCGCCGCTGGCCGGCCAGCCGCCATAAACCCAGTCGGTTGGAAGCATCCAGATAGCCGGCCACACGCCCAGGCCTTTCGGCAATTTTGCGCGGGCGGTGATGCGGCCGTATGTCCAGTCGCCTTTGTGTTTGCTCACCATCCGGGCGGAGGAATATTCGCGGGTTCCCATTTTTTCCCGCCGGGCTTCAATCACCAGAAAACCGTTTTCCACCCAGGCGTTTTCGGCGCGATTGACGGTGTAGTACTGCAATTCGTTGTTGCCCCAGCCGCAGATATTCGGGCAGCCGTCGCCGGCATCGTAGCCCCATTTCGTGGAATCGGGCAGACCGGGGCGGTTGAATTCATCCGACCACACGAGGCGCATTTTCGTTTGTCCGGCGGAAGCGGATTTGGCGCCGGAACAACCGGCAAGCAGCACGATTGCCCCCAAAAGGGCTAAAAGCGATAGAGATTGCTCTTTCATGTTCAGGATAAATCGTAAGGTTGCGCCATGTAGCCTTCTCAGGGATTGAAGGGAAGTACAATTTTTACTCAAACCGCGCCGCCTTCGTCACCATCTCCCAATCATCCGTCCGGAACGGCTCGGCGGGCAGCCCGGCGGCGTTGAACAAATTGCAATCTACCGGTGCGTCGGCCCAGCCGTAGCGCACGGCTTTCGGATCGGGCACTTTCGGGTGACGCACCACGATTTTATCCCCTTCAACGGTGGCGCCGGCGTAGTAAAATTTTTTATCAGCTCCGGCAATTTCAAACCCTTTCAGGTAGCCGTATTTGTCTTTTACCACCAATGCTCCTCCGCTGTCGTCCATTGTAATTTCGGCTTTGCCGGAGGCAAAAACAGCTTTTTTAAAATAGGGGCCTCGGTGGGTCACGTCCTGTCCGTATACCATGTGCAGGGCATGGAGTGCCAGGCGCCGGCCGACATCCTGTTTGTTGGTCGGGTGAATATCGTCGGGGTTGCCGATATCGGTGCTGACGGCCATGCCGGTTTTGGGCAATTGCAGGGTGAGGGTTTGCGCTTCGCGAAGTTCAGCCCAAACGCTGCCTTCGTTGCTGCTTTGATTGGGGCCGAAACTGGACAGCTGGACAAAAAGGAACGGAAACTCGTCGTTCCAGTCCTGGCGCCAGTTTTGAATCATCAGCGGAAACGACTGCCGGTATTGCCAGGCCCTGCCGGCATTCGATTCGCCCTGGTACCACAAAGCGCCTGCGATCGGGTAGGGGATCAGGGGCGCGATCATGGCATTGTACAGGATGGTGCCCTCGTTGTTCATCCAGGGGATATAACGGCGTTGGCTTTTCCAGGATGGCATCATGTTCCAGCGGACATCCAGCAGGGGCAGGCTGTTTTTTTCGTCGAGTTGGATTTGAAAATCTTTTCCGGCGCCCATAAAGCCCATACCAAACCACTCCGGCTCGCGCATGGGGCTGAGTTTGATGAGTAAGGAATTTTTGCCTGCCCGCCAGGCGCCGGGTGGCAGGTCGATGGAAACGCCGTTTTTGTGATAGCCCTCGAAGACGCGTTTTCCATTGATATAAAAAGTAAGGTCGCCGGTGTTATGGCCAAAGTCGATCCGGGTGGATTGGCCGACGTATTCTGCCGGAATATCAATCGCCCGCTGAATGTAACTATCCCCGCGAAACGCCCATACCCCCTGCCAGTCCCACTGCCCGTTTGGGTTGACTTTCAGCCAGTTGGAAAAATCGTACTGCTCGTTCAGGTATTCCGCTTCGTTGATGGAATTGATGGGATAGTCCGGTCTGCCGAAGACCTTTTTGATCAGTTTTTCTTCCCAGCGCCGGGCGTCTTCTTCCCAGCTTCGGGCCATTATTTGGGGATAATAGTTCAGTACGGCTGAGTTGGCCATGGCGGCTTCACTGATCCAGCTTTCCACCTGCGAGCCGCCCCAGGAGGCGTGAATCAGCCCGATGGGTACGTTCAGTTTTTGGTTTAGTTCGCGGGCAAAGTAGTATCCGACGGCCGTAAACTCACCGGCAGTTTCGGGGGAGCACACTTGCCAGGCGCCGTTTGTCAGATCTTTTTGCGGTACGAACGCCATGTCGTGCGGCACTTCAAAGTGTCGGATTTGCGGAAAATTTGCCGTCGCGATTTCGGCCCCGGCGTTGTCGGCCTGCCGCACACGCCATTCCATGTTGGATTGCCCGGAACAAAGCCAGACTTCTCCGATCAGCACATCCGACACGGTGCGGGTTTCAGCCCGGCTTTTTATCGTTATGGTGTGCGGCCCGCCTGCCGGGAGTGCCGGCAATTCGGCCATCCATCGGCCGTCGGGGCCGGTTACAGTCGCCGAACGACGGCCGTTTATTTCTACCTCAACGGGTTCGCCGGGTTTGTTTTCGCCCCAGATGCGAATGGGTTTATCGCGTTGCAACACGATATGATCGCCGAACAGGCGGGCGAGTTTAAGTTGGGCGGATAGGGGAGCGGCGAAACAAAACAGGGTTAGGGCGAGGAGGACGGGCCGAAGCATGAGATGTTGTTTGTTTTATTGTTTTGGGGGAGGGGGCATAGCCGGCAGTGTGCGTATTAACCTGCCGGCTACGCTTCCTCCCCCCCAAAACTCTTATTGTTTGTACCCGTTTTTCGCCCAGCAAGCCAAAACATTGATCGTTGCTTGCGGGAGTTTGGAACCGCCTTTGGGCATTTGGAAACAATCGTCGCCGTGGTTGATGGCGCAAAGGGCATTGCCTTCTTCGAAGGCCGATTTAGCGCCGAGGTAGGTGGAGAGATTTACGCCGTTCGAAGCGGTGGCGGCATCGTGGCATCCACTGAGCGCACAGGAAGCGTCTAATACGGTCTTTATGGAAAGATCATAGGTGTTTGTAGCTGCATCGATGCCGGTGCAATTGGCCTGATCCAGCCAGTTGACTTCTTTTTTGTCATCGCAGCCGGTCCAGCCAAGGGCTGCGATCAGGAGTAGAAGGCTTACTGCCAAGGGGAGTTTCATAGAATTTGTCAAGTTTGAATGTGTTAATAATGTGGAGAAGTTACCCTGCGAAAGTAGGGCCGCTGGAAGCAAACGGAAAAAAAATATTTAGAAGTGCCAAAAAAGGCAGATTACCCCCGGAATGTTCTGCCTATTTTTGCTGAATGCAGCGCAATGACATTTTAGACAATTTTGATTTCGATCAAAATCAATACTTCGAGGAAAACTCCGGAGAGGTAGTAGCCAAGTTTTACTCGCCGATGGAGGCCGATGTAGCGGCGGCGCGCTTGCGCTCGGAAGGTATCCCTTGTTTTCTGGCAAATGCTACCTCACAATCCGTGTTACCGCATCTGCAAATATTGGTCCGGCTGCACGTGCGTCCCCAGGATGCAGAGCAGGCGCGTATCCTGTTGGCAGAAGCGGCGATCGATTCGGAAGAACCGGGAAACAGACTTCAGGACAACCGGATTTTGACCGTTATGGCTATTCTGATCGGGTTGTTGATGGCGCTGTTGCTGGTGCGGGCAATGTGGATGACGTAGTAAGGGTTTGAAGGTTAGAGGGTTTCTGGTTGGAAGGTTGGAGGGTTTCTGGTTTGAAGGTTTGAGGGTTAGAAGGTTCCTGGTTTGAGGGTTGGAGGGTTTCTGGTTTGAAGGTTTGAGGGTTAGAAGGTTCCTGGTTTGAGGGTTGGAGGGTTTCTGGTTGGAAGGTTGTTGGTAATTGATGGGATTTGAGGGATTGGCTCTAACCAGGAACCTTCTAACCAGGAACCTTCTAACCAGGAACCTTCAAACCAGGAACCTTCAAACCCTCCAACCTTCAAACCTCCATTTCAACCAGAAACCTTTTTTATTCCTATTTCCCATGAAATATTCCAATCAATTAAAATGGGCAGGGTGGATTGTTGCCGGCGGGATTATATTGTCTTTCTGGGGGCTGTACAACGGGTATCCCTTTGTTTATCCCGACACGGGCACTTATGTTTTTACCGGTTTCTCCGGTGAAGTGGTCACCGACCGGCCGCTGACTTACGGGTTGTTTATCCGCCACAGCAGCATGATGGAGAGCTTGTTCTGGGTGATGTATGCCCAGGGGGTTCTGACGAGTCTGACCGTATATCTGGTGCTCCGGCATTTTTTACCGGCGGTAAATCCGGCACTCTTTGTGGGCATTATTTTGGCGCTAACGGCCTGCACCAACAGCTCGTTGTATGTGTCGTATATTATGCCCGACTTATTTACACCCATCTTTTTTGCCAGTGTAGGCTTATTGTTGCTGGTCAGGTTGTCGAAGCAGCGGCGTATCGGGATCGCCTTGTTGGGCTGGACGGCTTTGGTAATGCACAACTCGCACCTGTTGGAAGGGCTGCTGCTGACGGCATTGTTGTTTCTGGCCAGTCTTTCTCCCCGTTTTCGGGCGGTTATACCGTTTAGGCGTAGCCTGACCGTCGGCGCGTTGGTGGCGGCCGGGTGGCTTGGGGTAATGTCGGTGCATTACATTTACGGCGGAAAATTTGTGACGCATCAGGCTGCCCATGTGTTTACCATGGCCCGGCTACACGAAATGGGCCTTGTAAAACCTTACCTCGACCAGGCTTGCCCGGCGGGTAAAAACTATCCTATTTGTGCCTTTAAAGATTCTCTACCCGATGATTTTTTGTGGAGCGGCGAAAGCCCGGCCCACAAAGACGGTGGCTGGATGGCGCACCGGGACGAGTACCGTGCCGTTATTTGGGGCATTCTCACTACGCCCCGGTTTTTTAAGGACTATGTGATTCATGCGGCAAACGGAACGCTGACGCAATTCTTCTATTTCCGGGCGGAGGATACAGAAAAATGGGGCGTCAATACGCCACCTTTCGGCGCCGTTCAACGGCATTTTCCGCAGGAAATGAATAATTACAAATACGGCCACCAGAACCACCGGGACTATTATCTCGATTTCAAAGGCATCAATACGCGGCAGCAATATCTGTTTTTTGGGTTTTTATTGCTGCTGGTACTGGTCATGACAAATGACTGGTGGAAAACGCGGGTGCCGGAACATTTGCGCCGGTTTCTGTTATTTAGTGCCGCCGTTTTGCTTATCAATGCCTTTGTGTGCAGCACCTTTTCTACCGCAGTATCCCGTTATCAGGGCCGTCTGGTTTGGCTGGCTCTCCTGGCCGGATTCATGGTGGTGTATGCCGTCCGGACGCCATTGTTTCAAAAATGGCGCGCCCTGCTTGGGCAACCGGATCAATACAACGGGTAATCAATCCATTATTTTACAACAGTTCCGAATAAATCGAAATCCTCGGCCCCGGTGATCAGCACCGGGGCAAAATCCCCAATGCGGACGTATTGATTTTTGGCTAACACCAGTACTTCGTTGTCCACGTCCGGGGAGTCGGCTTCGGTGCGGCCGACAAAATATTTGCCCTCTTTCCGGTCGAAAAGCGTTTTAAACACGCGGCCAATTTTTTCCTCGTTTTTGCGCAGCGAAATAGCCTGCTGGGCCTCCATGAGCCGGCCGGCGCGTTCCTCTTTTACCTCTGCCGGCACGTCGTCGGGCGCATCGTAGGCGCGGGTGCTTTCTTCGTGCGAGTATTGAAAAACGCCCACGCGCTCGAACTGCTGTTCTTCCACAAAATCCAGCAGCGTTTCGAAATCGGCCTCCGTTTCGCCGGGGTGCCCGACTAAAAAGGTAGTACGCAGGGCAATGCCGGGCACTTTTTCACGAATTTGATCCAGCAGCAAACGTGTTTCATCGCGGGTGATTTGCCGGCGCATGGCGGCCAGCACAGGGTCGCTGGCGTGTTGGAGGGGCATATCGAGGTAGTTGCAGATTTCCGGCCTTTCAGCCATCACGTCGAGTATTTCCAGCGGAAATTTGCTGGGATAGGCATAGTGCAGCCGGATCCATTCGATGCCGTCCACATCGGCCAGGGCATGCAGCAGGCGCGGCAGTTCGCGATTTTTGTACAAATCGAGGCCGTAATAGGTCAGTTCCTGGGCAATCAGCATGAGCTCTTTTACCCCCCGGCGCGCCAGGTTGCGCGCTTCGAGCACTAACTCTTCTACCGGACGGCTGATATGTTGGCCGCGCATGAGCGGAATGGCGCAAAAGGAGCAGGTCCGGTTGCAGCCTTCCGAAATTTTCAGGTAAGCGTAGTGGGGGAGGGTAGTGATCTGGCGTTCGCCCAGCAGTTCGTATTTATAATCGGCGTCGAGGCGGGCCAGCAACGCCGGCATTTCCAGGGTGCCGAAATAGGCGTCTACCTCGGGGATTTCTTTTTCCAGGTCGTCCTTGTAGCGCTGCGACAGACAACCGGTAACATATAGTTTTTCAATATGGCCGGCGGTTTTCAGTGCGGCGTGCTCCACGATGGTATCGATACTTTCCTGTTTGGCCAGATCGATAAAACCGCAGGTATTGATAATAACGATATTCGCCCTGGCGTCGTCGCGCTCGTGGGTTACTTCATAGTCGTTGCCACGCAACTGCGTAATCAGGTTCTCGCTGTCTACCAGGTTTTTGGAGCAGCCGAGCGTGACGACGTTAATTTTATCCTTACGTATGGTTCTAACCTTCATATCAATTGCGGAATACGGATTGCGGATTGCGGAATTTTAGAGGGGCGCAAAGATCGGTAAAAAAGAACGCTACGCGGTCAAAATCCGTGAAAATCCGCGCACAAAGTCCGCGTCCACCGTGTTCCCATCCTCCTGCGAGGGCCGCGCGTGCAGGATGAGAACACGGAGGACGCGGACTTTGTGCGCGGATTTTCACGGATTTAGATCACGTAGCAAACCCCGGTTCCTTCAGCATGAACGGTGTTCGTAAGAAACCGAAAAGCAAAATATGCACAAAGATCGCGTACCTTTGCCGGCGTTTGTCCATCTTTATAATCGTCCATGTCGCAACAAGACCTGCTTGACCGCTTAGAAACCGATTTGCGTAAGCTTTTAGAAGAAGCGCGCGCACAGTTTGCAAACCTCGATCCGGTAACGCTCCAACGGCGTCCCGACCCGGAAGCCTGGAATATTTTGGAGTGTTTTGCGCACCTCAACCGTTATGCCGAAGACTACATCCCGGGCCTCGAACGGGCTATTCACAAAGCCAAAGCCCGCCGGTGGGGACCCGGTTATGATATTCGTTACTCCGGGCGAGGCCGCCGTGCTATACGCCGGGCCGATCCCGCCAATACAAAGCAATATAAAGCCGCCAAATTGTACAATTTCCGTCAGCAGTCCATTGGGCCGGAGATGATTAAGTCCTTTATTATCAACGCCGAACGTCTGTTGCGTATCGTCCAGTCTGCCCGCAGTGTGGATATCAACCGGGCCTCCGTCCCAAAAAAGCACAGCTGGATTGGGAAGTATTCCGTTGCCAACCTGCTGGAATATTTAGTCACGCATGCCCGGCGGCATGTTTTGCAGGCCCAGCGCCTGTTGGGATAATACCCGTCCTGCATTCCTATTACAATCCGTACCTTCGCCCCCGGTTCAGGTTCCGTACCGGCTGTTTGGCCGGAAGGATTAAGTATCGTGTCATAAGGAAAATTTTTCCAGGCAAGATGCGAAGAGGGAACTCCGGTGTAAATCCGGGGCAGTCCCCGCTGCTGTAAGTTTCGTTGTTTCGGAGGCCTTTTTGTTTTCCGGAATAAACGGCCAGGCAATACGCCACTTTTTCCGCCTCTAGCGGAGATGGGAAGGCGCCTCGGCCGGAAACAAGCCAGAAGACCTGCCCGAGCCACGTATGTCACCAGGCTTCGGGCGAAAGCAAGGCATTCGACTTATGAGTTACAACTAACGACTTACGACTTGCGACTTGTCGCAAGCGGCAAATCGTCAGTCGTCAGTCGTTAGTCGTAAGTCCCTTCCCCCGTTTGCCTTTCATTTTCAACGTTTTAATTTTTAAAAAATGAAAGTCAAACAATTTTCCATGCTTTTTCTGGCCGGCCTGTTCTGGCTGGTTTCCTGCAAAAAAGACGACATGCCGGCCACTACCGGTCATTACACCGAAGGGGTATTCGTGGTGAACGAAGGGCCTTTCGGAGGCACGGGCGCCATTACCTGGCACAACCCGGAAACCGGCGAAACGGTGCAGGATGTTTTCGGTCAGGCCAACAACGGCGCCGTTTTGGGCGCCTTTGTACAATCGCTGACCCTGCACAACGGCAAAGCCTACATCGTGGTAAACGGGGCGAATAAAATCGTGGTCGTCAATGCCGTTACCTTCGTGCTGGAGGGCGTTATCGAGGGATTTGAACTGCCGCGTTTTTTCTTTCCGCTGGATAACGAGCGGGCACTCGTCAGCCAATGGGGCGCCGACGGCTTGACGGGCTCCATCGCGACCATCGACCTGACTACGAAACAGATCATTTCCACCACAGCGGCCGGGAAGGGTCCGGAAAAGTTTTTTAAAACCGCTGCGGGCGCTGTGCTGGTGGCAAACAGCGGCGGATTCGGCACGGATTCCACGTGTTCCAATATTTCCGCCAGTCCGTTCCAGCATTTTACGGTGGGCGGAAAAAATCCGGCTTGTATGGCTGAAATCGGCTCTAATGCCAACCTGTTCATTCTGTGCAAGGGCGATTATTTAGACCCCAGTCCGGCGGGTTTTCTCGACAACCGGCCGGTCGCTCCGGCGGTTGAAAACGACCGGGTTGTTCCCGTCTTTTCCGATGACCTGGTATCGGCGCCGGATCGCAACACCTTGTATTTCACCGGTGGCGGCGCTATTTATGAAGTAACGGCCACCGGCTTTCGCAAACTGTTCGACCAGGCGGCTTATGGCCTGGGTTGCGACCCGGCTACCGGAAACCTGTTCTGCGCCGATGCGAAAGATTTCAACTCCGCCGGTGAAGTAGTTATGTATAAACCGTCGGGGGAAAAAGTGGGCGCGTTTGCCGCGGGCATAGCGCCGGGGGAAGTGGTGTTTATACGGTAGTACATTGCAAGCGTAGTTTGTTGGTATTGCGCCGCCTGTTCAACCCCACCCCCATCCTCCCGACTAAAGTACGGGACAGGCTCTCCCCCGAAGGGGAGGGGGGCTTGATTTCCTGTTTTTTAGCGTTTTCGTAATACAAAATCAATAAACTAACTTAGTGCAAGCCCCCCTCCCCTTCGGGGCTCCCGATTACCCACAAGTTGATTAATATTTTTTAAATACGTTTTAGCCTGTTTGCCAATTATAAAAATCCCGAAGGGATTATATGTTTATAGCTACTTGGCGAAATATGTTTTGAAATCCCGAAGGGATTATATGTTTGGCACAACGTAACAACATATAATCCCTTCGGGATTGCGCTAACAGTTGTACGATTATGCTATAAACATATAATCCCTTCGGGATTGCGAAGTATATTTCTCTTGCCGGATTTTGAAAAAATGTATTGCAAAAATTTCAATCAACTTGTGGGTAATCGGGAGCCCTTCGGGGGAGAGCCTGTCCCGTACTTTAGTCGGGAGGATGGGGGAGGGGTTGAACAGGTAGGACGAAACCCCAAGCAATTTAATTTACAATGTACTTAGCATCGTGTCATCAATTACTTTACATCACCCTCCCGGCTGATTTCAAACATTTTGAAACCGGTGCTGATGGAAAATATTTGCCAACTAATTTAATACCTGCACATGCCGGAAAAATCCTCATTTCACTTGAAAAAATGGTATTTCGACGGTGTTGATGCCGAAGGTCGGGCAATTATAGCCTATTCGGCAATGCTGACCTGGCATGGCGTGCGGGTGCCTTACGCGAGTTATTTGTTTTTGAAAAAGGCGGGAGATTGCGACACCGGCAGCCGGTTTCGGCATGTGGCCGAACCGGTTATAGGTGAAACCGTTATCCGCTGGGCTGACAAGGGTTTCCGGTTTTCCGGCCAATGGACTGCTGCTGCGCCTGCAATCGGGAAACGATTGTACGAGGGGCCGGAGGGATTTTTGGACTGGCATTGTTATCAACCGGCGAGTCATTGCCATATTGAACTGGGAACCGAGCCGCCAATTGTCGGCCTGGGCTATGTGGAATGTCTTGAAATGACTTTCCCGCCCTGGCAACTGGGCTTGCGGGAACTGCGTTGGGGGCGATTTGCCCACCCCGAAATGCCCGTGGTATGGATAGACTGGAAAGGTGACCTCGACCGCCGGTGGATTTTTGCCCATGGCCAGGCCATGGCGGGCGGAACAGTGGATGAAAGTATGATCTATTCGCCGGACCATGATTTGCAACTACGTCTGGATCGACCGGTTGTAATAGAAGAGCAGGAAAAAATTAGCGCCTTGTTGCAATCTTTGAGCGCTTACCTGCCGGGTATCGACCGCGTGGCGCCCCTTCGGTTTTTAAAGGCGCGGGAAACCAAGTGGCTGAGCGATGGCACGCTGCATATCGCCGGTCAGCCGGAGCGCTACGGGCGGGTGATACACGAGTTGGTTACCTTCTAACCTGCGATGGTGACCAATGACGAAATGACCAATGACGAAATGACCAATTAGTTACCTCCTAACCTGAAATTCAGTTCCCATGGAAGCACTTAAATCCAATCTCGCCGGTAAAATCGGGTATAGCCTGATCTTCATGGTTGTGCTGCCGGCTTTTTTATGGTGGTGGACCTTGCGCATGGAGCCGTCCGTGTCGCTCCCTGCGGTACATTCCACGTTCGGCGGTGTGGCTCTGCTTTTGTTGGGCGGGTGGTTGTTGCTGGCGGGTATGTATGCGCTATGGACCATCGGCGGCGGCCTGCCCATGAACGCATTCCCGCCGCCGCGGTTCGTGCAGGAAGGTGTATTTCGCTATTTGCCGCACCCGATTTATACCGGTTTTGTGTTGATCTGTTTGGGTGTATCCCTGTATGCCGGGTCGGCAGCGGGACTTTGGTTGGCGAGCCCTGTTGCTGCGGCGGGTTGCGTTGCGCTGGTTTGGGGGTATGAAAACCCGGATTTACGCCATCGTTTCCCCGATGCCGTCCGGCGGTTTCGTTTCGGCGTTCCGCCAAATGAAACGAGTGCCCCGGCCTGGTACCACCGCCTGTCGGTGTATGTGGTCGTTTTGCTGCCGGCGTGGTGTTTGCACAGCCTGACCGGATGGGCTACCCTGGGGACAGGACGCCTGGAGTGGCAATTTCTGGCACCCTTAAATTTGCTTCCGCTGACCTGGGCCTCCGCACTGGCTTTTCTGGGCTTCTTGTGGGTGATTTTATCGCCATTAGCCGCCAGGACAAGGCAACAATTGCGGCTGTTTTATCTCAGCGGTCTGGTGAGTGGCGCCACGATTTTATACCTGTCGGCCATAATACCTGCTGTGGGGTCGGCGCATTGGCTGACCGGGTCCCTGCTGGAGCCTTTCCAAATCGGCGCTGTTTTTTCTATATCCTGGTTTTGGCTCTGGCTGGCCGCCGAATTATATCGCAACGCATTTCCGCGTTTTCAAACGTTTATTTTCGGTGCCGCAGCCATACTGACGCTCGGCTTGATGGCCAATGCGATCGATCCGTTGGACAATATTTTTGCCGGCGTAGCGGCCCTGCTGCTCGGATTGTATTACCCGGTCATTTGGGAATATTTACGCGAGCAGGCTGAAATGGTGGCTAATTCCTGGCGGGAATGGCATTTCGGGCCGGTACGGGTAATCAATCACGGTTTTTACGTTGGTTTTGCAGCCTTTCTCGGGATGATGATGGGCGGTATGCTGGCCGGTGATGAATATGTGGCCGGGACAGTTGTCTTTGGTATGCTCGGTGTGGTGTGCGCGGGCTTATGGGGACAGTTCGTTGAAGGTTCCGACAAACTCAAACGGCCGTTCGGGTACTATGGTGCGCTGGCCGGCATACCGGTCGCGGTATTTGTTTTGTATTGGATGGGGCTTGATGTTTGGGTGATGCTCGCTTTGTTTGCGGTATTTATGCCCTGGATGCAAGGTATAGGCCGGCTGCGTTGTCTGGTCAACGGCTGCTGCCACGGCGCTCCAACCCACGAACGGCTTGGAATCCGCTACTTTCATCCGCGATCGCGCGTTTGTTTTTTATCGCACCTGAAAGGTAAAGCCCTACACCCGACACCTTTGTATTCCTTGCTCTGGCTGGCGTTGGCAGGCGGGTTTTTGCTGCGGCTTTGGAACGGCGGCGCGCAACCTGCTTTTATTTTTGCCATGTACCTGCTGCTGAACGGCTTGGGTCGTTTTGTGGAAGAGGCGTACCGGGGAGAGCCGCAAACCCCGGTTTTTGCCGGGCTGCGCCTGTATCAGTGGGCTGCCACGGTTTCCGTGCTGGCCGGGATCATCGTTTCAACGATTCCGACCACCTGGCCGCCGTTGAATCCGGGATTGACCTGGACATCCGTCGGTTGGGGATTGTTTATGTGGGCTTTTGTTCAGTTTTTGATGGGTATTGATTTTCCGAATTCCACCAAACGGTTCTCGCGTTTAACCTAATAGGGGTTGCTGGTTGGAAGGTTTGATGGTTTCTGGTTAGATGGTTAGAAGGTTTTTAATGCATTCCCCGGACGTAAGGCGCTACATCCTGGCCGCAAAACTCGCCGCGCAAATATTTGTAATAGGCCGTCACGCCGATCATCGCCGCGTTATCGGTACAATATTCAAAACGCGGTATGTAAGTGTGCCAACCTTCTTTTTGCCCCATCACTTCGAGGGCTTCGCGCAGGCCGGAGTTGGCACTGACACCACCGGCCACGGCTATTTCCCGGATGTCCGTTTGCCGGGCGGCTTTGCGCAATTTTTTTAATAGAATAGTGACGATGCTGTGCTGGATGGAAGCGCAGATGTCGGCGAGGTTCTCTTCGATAAATTGCGGGTTTTTCGCCATCTGATCGCGCAGAAAGTATAAAATGGCTGTTTTTAAACCGCTAAAACTGAAATTTAATCCGGAGACTGCCGGCTCCGGAAATTCAAAACGGGCCTGGCCCTGCCGGGCATATTGGTCAATAAGCGGTCCGGCGGGATATCCCAGTCCCAGCAACTTTCCAGATTTATCGAAGGCTTCGCCGGCTGCATCGTCCAGCGTTTCACCGAGAATTTCCATATCATGAAAATCCCGCACCCGAATGATTTGGGTGTGTCCGCCGCTCACCGTCAGACACAAAAACGGAAAGTCCGGCTTGGGGTCTTCCGCAAAGTGTGCGAGTACGTGCGCCTGCATGTGATTTACTTCGATCAGTGGAATATCCAGCGCCAGCGCGAACGCTTTGGCAAAAGAAGTGCCGACTAACAGCGAACCCATGAGTCCCGGTCCGCGGGTAAACGCCACCGCGGTAATTTCCTTTTTATCGATCCCGGCCTTTTTTAGCGCCAAATCGACCACCGGGATAATATTCGCCTGGTGTGCACGGGACGCCACTTCCGGCACCACGCCGCCGTACAACTGGTGAACCTCCTGGTTGGCCACACAATTGGACAACACGCGGCCGTCGCGGACTACGGCTGCGGAAGTGTCGTCGCAGGAGGATTCGATGGCTAAAATAGTTATTTGCATAAAGTGCTGTCGTTCAGCAAAAAAAATGTATTAAACTTCCTTTTTGCCGCAAAAATACGACTTTTGCTGTCGTGAAATTTTGAAATTGACTCCCTGAAAAACAGTAGTTTGGCACGATTCTTTATTCTGAATGCCAAACTGATTTTTTATATCCCTAATGACCCCAATGGCTAATGACCAATGACGACCAATGACTAATAACTAATGACAACCCATAACCCAAATGACGCCCAATGACGCTCAATGACCTGATAAGACTTCTCCGAATTCACTCAATCATTTCAATTCCATTTATGTTTTCATCTTCTACAAAAGACAAAAAAAATGCCGCGGCGCCCTCGATGTTGACCAACGGCACGGATAAAGAAGGTACCCAAACCACCGTAATTGCCAAAGGAACGGTGATTGAAGGCAAGTTCGGCTGCACCGACAATGTGCGCCTCGACGGCTCCATACACGGGGAAGTAAAGGTGGACAAACGGTTGGTTTTAGGCGAAGGCAGCTACGTACAGGGCAATATTCACGCCCGGGATGCTGCGATTAAAGGCCGGATCAAAGGGGATGTTTTTGTAAAGGAAGCCCTGCATTTGTTGGATTCTGCCGTCATAGAAGGAAATATTACCGCCCGGACGATGATCGTGGAAGAAGGCGCCCGTTACAACGGTTCATGTAAAATAGGCGAACAGGGAGTTGCTGCTAAAAATTGATTTCGCATCTTTACGGGGCAAAACACGGTACCTCCCCCGTAAGCGGCATGGATACACACACCCTTGATTTCATTGATAACCGGTTAAACACCGACACTGCGCCACAGTGTGCGCTAAACGTCGTGTTTGGCGCCGACAGCGTCAGTCTGCTGGCAGCCGACGCTTCGGGCGCCATGATGGCCTTCCAATCCCGGATGTTGGCCGGGGAAGAAACCTCTTTTAACCAAATCGAGTGGCAATTGCGCGGCCTGTTGCAACAGGAAACGTTATTCGGCCTGCCCTTTGGGCAAATCCACTGCGCGCTTTTTCACCGGAATGCCACATTAGTTCCCCGTCGTTTGTTTCAGCACGGCGCGCTGTCAGGCTATTTCAAACTATTGCTAAATCCGGCGGACTATATCTACGCCTACGACGAACTTCCGGAGTTCGACGCCTATCTGGTGTATGCCACCGAGCCGGGATTAGCCAAATTGTGTACGGAATTTTTTCCGCGCAGCCGCAACCGGCATCTCGCCGTGCCCTTGCTGCGCAACGCCCGGCTAACAGCCGCAAACGAAGAGCACCGTTTGTTCGTCAATTTCCGGAATCAGGTGGCCCAAATGGCTGTTTTTGAACGCCAAAATCTGCTTTTTTACAATTCCTTTGCCTTTTCGGCTTCTTCCGATCTGTTGTACTATGTGCTGATGTTGTACGATCAGTTCCGGTTGAGCGCGCAGGATACGCCCTTAATTGTGGCCGGAAATCTGCTGGAAGATTCGGAACTTTACCGCTTGTTGTACCGCTTTGTGCGCGATATCCGGTTTGCCGAATTGCCCGCATTTTATCACTTGCCGACCGACCGCCCAGCCTTGCCGGGCCATTGCTACTACGACCTGTTTTGTTTGAAAAATTTGTAAACAAAACAGGTTGAATAAATCATGTTGAACTGATGCTCTTATTGCTGTAAAACAACCAGTCTGAGATTCATCATTCATCACTCATCATTCATCACTCCCGTACTGTGCGCATTATATCAGGAAAATACAGAGGCCGCCGCTTCGACCCGCCCGCCGATAAATGGCCCACCCGGCCCACCATGGACTACGCCAAAGAAGCGCTGTTCAATATTCTCAATAACCTCCTTGATTTCGAAGATATAAAAGTGCTCGATCTCTTCGGCGGCACAGGCAGCCACAGCTATGAGTTTATTTCCCGGGGCTGCACCGACGTCACTTATGTGGACAAATTTCCGGGCTGCGTTCAGTTTGTGCGCAAAACGGCCGAACAACTCAAAATTGAGTCCGGCCTGAAAATTTTTCAGATGGACGTGTTTCGTTTCATCGATTCCACCAAAGAACAATACGACTATATTTTTGCCGGTCCGCCCTATCCCCTCCCGACGATCGATGTCATTCCCGACCTGATTTTTGAAAAAAAACTGCTGCTCCCGAACGGCATATTTGTCATGGAACACGATCCGCACCACGATTTTTCCAATCACCCGCACCTGATGGATCTGCGCAAGTATGGAAAAACCTTTTTTTCTTTTTTTAGAGAAACGGCTTGATTAAGTGCGTAGACAATGTCTATGTGTTTAAAAATGTCAGCAGTGTGCAGCCGGTGCTTCACCTCAAGCCGGAATAAGCATAAGCAAACTGATACACTCCCGCGCCAACCTCCACCACTACGCCGCTGCCATCTTGCCTGGCTTTGAACAAACCGCTTGCATGCAGCGGCTGCCCACCTTCTTTCACCTCGTTCAACTTGGCGCCAGGCAATAGGATCGTAGCCGTCGTATTCGGCGGAATGGTCACAGCAACCAGGAGCGTATTGCCCTGTTGCTCCCAGCCGGAAGTAATAGTACCGTACAGGCTCTCATACGAGGCTTTTGCATAAAATAATTTGCTATTCGGCTGCGGCTGAATCCGGATGTGTTTGTATCCAGGCGCGCCGATTTCCAGGCCGGCCACCACGCGGTACATCCAGTCGCCGATCGCGCCGTAGGCGTAATGGTTGAAAGAATTCATGCCGGGGTCCTGGAACGTGCTGTCTGTTTTGATGCCGTCCCAGCGTTCCCAGATGGTGGTAGCGCCCATTTTTACCGGGTACAGCCAGGAGGGATAGGTCTCTTGCAGCAGCAGTTCGTAAGCCAGGTCGGCATGCCCGTTGGAAGAGAGCACATGGCATAGATAGGGAGTGCCGAGAAAGCCGGTAGCCAGGTGGTTTTTGCGGTTGCGGATGTCGGCGGTCAGGTATTGGACGGCAGCCGGACGCAGTTCGGGCGGCAGCAGGTCGAACTCAAGTGCCAGCACGTAAGCCGTTTGGGAATGCGACACGAGGCGGCCCGCCGACGTGGCATACTCGCGCAGGAAAGCCGATTTTATTTTTTCAAATAACACTTTATAAAAAACAGCGTCATCCGTTTTGCCCAGCACCTCGGCGGCCTGTTGCAGCAGGTGCGTGGAATGGGCAAAAAACATGGTGGCAATCATATCGCGGTCGGTGTGACCGTCGGGCGTGCTGGCATCGTGTGGCGCCGGACGGTAAAACAACCAGTCGCCGAACACGCTGCCGTTTTTCCAGATACAGGAGTCGCCGGACTGTGCGTGCTGGAACTCCACCCAGGCTTTCATACTGGGGTACTGGGTTTCGAGCAGGCGTTTGTCGCCGTACACCTGGTACATCGTCCAGGGCAGGATCGTGGCCACATCGCTCCAGCCGGCGCTGACGCCCACGGTTTCGCTTTCCGGTTTATTAAGTACATCTGGGATCACCCAGGGAACAGCGCCGCTGGGGCGCTGGTCGGCAGCGATATCGGCGGCCCATTTGGTGAAAAACGGCGCCACGCCCATGTTGTAAGCGGCGGTGCGGCAAAAAGCCTGCGCATCGCCCGTCCAGCCGAGGCGCTCGTCGCGTTGCGGGCAGTCGGTGGGCACGTCCACGAAATTGCCTTTCTGGCCCCACTGAATATTGTGCTGCAATTGGTTGATGAGCGGGTTGGAGCATTCGAAACGGCCGGTGGGTGGCATGTCGGAGTGTACGACCACGCCGGTAATATCGCCGGGCGCCAGGTTGCCGGACAAACCTTCCACCGACACATACCGGAAGCCCATAAACGTGAAACGCGGCTCGTATACTTCGGCGCCACTTCCTTTCATGGTGTATTCCAACTTGCAGTCGGCCTTTCGCAGGTTGTCGGTGTAGAAATTGCCCGCCTTGTCCAGCACCTCGGCGTGGCGTACCGTAACCACCGTACCGGCCGGGCCGCGCAGGTTCAAGCGCACCCAGCCCACCATATTTTGACCGAAATCGACCACCAATTCGCCTTTGGGCGTACGGAAAATGCGCTGCGCCGGCAGTACCTGAATTTTTCGCACCGGCAGCCCGTTGGAGGCCGTCAGGTTGTCCATCGGAAATTCGGCCACCTGTACGGGCTGCCATTGGGTGTCGGAGAAGCCCGGCTGGGACCAGCCCGGCATCTCGCGGCGGGCGTCATAACTTTCGCCGTTATAGATGTCGTTCATGCGGATGGGGCCGTCCAGATACGTTTTCCAGGTACCGTCGGAGACGATCCATTCCTCTGTTCCGTTGGCGTAGCGCACATGAATCTGGCAGAGCAGACCGAGCCGGGGACCATAAAAAGCCCATTGAAACACCCAGCCCAGGGTGCCGCGGTACCAGCCGTCGCCAAGCAGGGCGCCGACCGCGTTTTCGCCGGGTTTCAGCAGGTTAGTCACGTCGTATACCTGGTATTGCAGGCGTTTGCCATACACGGTCCAGCCGGGGGTAAGCACCTGGTCGCCTACCTTTTGGCCGTTCAGTTGAAGTTCGTAGAAGCCATGAGAGGTTACGTACGCCCGCGCACTGGCGATTTTTTTCTTCAGGGTAAATTCCTTGCGCAGCATGGGTGCGGGCGCATAACGTTTTTTCGCGGTGTCGGGTTCGATCCATTTTGCCCTCCAGTCGGCAGCGGAAAGCAGTCCCGTTTCCCAAAAAGCGACGGGGCTCCAAGCGGACATGCGGCCCTGGTTGTCCCAAACCTGTACCTGCCAGTAGTAGCGCCGGCCCGATTGGAGTGCAGGGCCGGCATAGGCCTGCAACACCGATTCGGCAGATTTAACCTTGCCGGATTCCCATACCAACGTTTTGACTGAAAAATCTGCCGCTGTGGCCACGCGCAGGGCGTAAGCGGTTTGCAGGGTATTGCGGCCCGGAGCCGTCAATTTCCAACTCAGCCGCGGTTGAGCGACGTCGATACCGACGGGGTTGGTTTGAAATTCGCAGGTAAGGGCTGTTACGTTGAGGGTTTGGGCTTGAGCGGAAATGGCAAATAGCAAGGCGAGCGCGCAGAGCAAATTTTTCATGGAAGATGTTTTACGAAGGTGGATCGGACGGACAAACGTAAAAAACAAGTTCCATTTCGGTGCGCTAAATAACGAAAGTTATGGCCCGGGTATTCCGGAAACTTGCCCGTAGATTGTACGATTTTACCACGGAGGCACGGAGACACGGAGAATATCGAATGTCGAACAAGGAATATCGAATGTCGAAATACCCGTAGTGCGTTCCGTGATGCGGTGTACTCTACGCAACTTCGACATTCGATATTCCTTGTTCGACATTCGATATTCTCCGTGCCTCCGTGGTGAAATCGTACAATCTACGGCACACCATTGTATTCCGTGTTCACGGGCATTCCACCGGCTCACGCACGCGCACCGTCACCCGGCGTTCCCGGTCAACCGCTCCTCCCGGCGTCCACGTACATTTTGGCGCAGCCGTATCTATCCCTTCAATCCGCAAACGGTCCGTCCCGATTCCTGGCGAAGTCACCTCTAAGTAAGCCTGCGCACCCATGATACCGATGTGGTAGCCGTCTTCCGTGCCGGCTTCCAGGGTAATTTCAACAGGTTCGTTTCCCTGGATAAAATACAGTTGATTGGCCGTGGTATCGGGCCGGCCGCCGGTTTGTGGAATAAACGGCAACACATTCGCCATGCGGCATGCCGGGTCGGGTTCGAGGTCCCTACCTTGTTCATCGAGCCATTGCAGACCCGATTCAGGCAGGGTGAGTTGGCGGAGTTGGGTGTTATTTCCAAAAATAAAAATAGAGTTCAGGGCATAGGCGCCTTCGGCAAACAACGACTGCGGGAGCCGGTCTTTTTTGCCGGCTACTGAAATCGGAATAACCATACAATTGCCGCCGCTGCCCGGATTGCCTGTCCATACCTCGCCGTCAGCCATAGTATACGACCAGTTCCCAGAGGCGGAAATATCGACGAAATTTTGCCGGTTGTGGTAATAATCATGGCCGTCCGTGCCTGCTTCGTAATACGAACGGTTGGGATCATACACGTACAGGCGTTTGGCGCCTCCGCCAAGGTCTTCAGCAAAAAACGGCACGATCACATGCCCCCCGTCGGCCGGCGAAACATCTTTTGTAATACTGATTATACAAGGGTCGTCCTTCGCTGTATAATAAATATATTGCTGATAGGCATAATTGCCATTGCGCTGCTGATTTTGAGCAATCACGTCGAGCAGGAACAACAGAAACCGGTGGGTGATCTGGTGGCCGTGCATGATCTGTATGGCGCGCCGCAAGGTCTGGTCGGAAGGGCCTACGGTGCTATCAGCCGGGCTGGGCGATTCGGCCGCATAGATGTACGGCGGGTGGCAATAACCCAGGTGTCCGCCGTTTTTCAGCATCACCATCGCCAGCAGGTCGATGCCGAAGCAGTGCCCGGTTTCGAAAAGTTTCTGTTTATAAATGGTTTCAAATAACAACAGGTCAAAATCCCCCGAAGGCGCCGGCGCAACGCCGACAAAAGTTTCGCGAAACACATCCCAGCCGACTTCCGCCTGGACGAAATTATCAAAATACCAGGTGTTGTCGCGCACCCAGAGCGGGTCTTGAGCCAGGGCGGTGGTGGATAGGAATAACCCGGTGATTAGGTTTAAAATTTGTTTATTTTTCATAATCGGTTTTTGTAAAAATGAATGTTCAGGTTCATCTGAAATATAGTAAGACATCACACCACCCTCACGGCGTCCCCGCCATCACCCCCGAAAGCAGCGACATCCGCCCGTTTTTCATCAAAATGGCCAGGCGATACCAGTAGGTTTGCCCTTTCACGACTTGCACATCCTGAAATGTATTGCCTTGTACCGGCGCTAAACAAACCGGCGTAAAAGGTCCCGCCGCCGAGGTGCTGCGATACACCAAAAAACCTTCCTGTTGGCCCGGGTCGAATACCGGCGACCACTGCAACACCAGGCCGCAAGGATCGGTCTGCGGTACCAGGGCATCGAATACCGGTGCAGCGGCCTGTTTGCGGTTAAAAGTAAACGTGCTGATCGGTGCGGCGCGGTCGGTTGGCCCCTCATTGCCGTCGTAGTCGATGCCGACTACTTTATACCAGTAGGTCTTTTTGGGATCTACGCCGGTGTCGGTGAAATTGCCCTGACTCATCCATTCATTGGTTTGCACCGGGATCAGGCCGCATTCCGGCAGGGCCGGCGGCTTGTAGGGTTCGGTGAGTACCACGGGCGATGCAGGCGGATATTCCACGGTCATGCCGCCCACCCATTTATAATCGTTTAGCACCGGTTCATCCACGGCGTTAGGCGCTTCTGCCCGGTAAACGTGATACGCGCGAATATCCTGCGTCGGCGGGCCCATCCATTCCACGCGGATGGCGCCGTCGCGGGCAAACAGACCCGACAACAAGGCCGGCTCCGGCGGCGTGCGGTCGCGCAGGCGCTCACACACGATCCCGGCCTGTTCGGCTGCGGAAGGAATCGGAAAAGCACCGCTGCGGTTGCCCGAGCCGTCCACGGCTTTTACCCAGTAGGCATAACAAAGCGGCGAGCCAGCCGGAACCGTCCGGTCGCTGAACATAATATGGCCGGCGTCGAGCGCGACTTTCGCCGAATCCTGCGTGATCTCGCCGAGGTACACAAAATCGCCGCTGCAGGGGCATTCCATGGTTTTGGCTATCGTGTATAGTCTTTCGCGTTCTTCCGGCGTGAGTTCATCTGCCTTGCCTTGCAGGTATTTGATTAAATCATGCCTTTCCGGGCAGTCCTTTGCTTTATTACAGTCCACCCAGGCGCCGCGATGACACAGGCTCCGGTACACGGCGTAACCGGCCATGTCGGGCTCGTTATTCAACATCCAGGTCAGGTCGATCGACTGTTCCTGGCCCGCAGCGGTCAAACCCTTCACCAGGTCAGGCGCCGTCACATCTTTGACCGTCGCGGAAAACGCCGCGGAATATTGACTTTCATTACCGGCCAGGTCCACCGATTTTACGCGATACCACCAGGTTTTGTCGCCAAAAGCGGAGCGCAGTGTCGGGTCCTGGTCGGTCGTGTCTTTGGTTCGGATGTTATTGACCGGCGCCGATACCGTTCCCAGCAATACCGATGAGGTCGTATTGGGATTGTCGGCGGAAGCGTAGCGGTAAACGCGGTAAGCGCTTACCGAATCCCGGCGCCCCATTTCATCAAAACGCACGCGCTCCCAACGAATATTTACGTGTCCGGTTACATCGTCCGCCGTGACCAGGATATCACGCGGCACTGCCGGTGGCGTAGAGTCTTGCGGCATTACCGGCCCGGCAACTGCCGAAAAGGCCCCGGCGCGACTGAAGAGGTCGACGGCGCAAACGCGGTAATAGTAGTTCCGGGCATTGAACGGCCCGGAAACATTGACCCCGTTGACAAGGTGTGTCGTTGGTTCGCCCGTCAGACTGTCCCAGCGTTGCACGTCCACGAAACCTTCCGAATTCGGTATGAGGGTATCGCCATTGAGATGATGGCTTACTCGCGCAGTGAGGGTGTTTTCATTCACCCGAAGGAAAAATCCGACGGGCATCGGGGAACGCTGAACGAGGTAACCGGCGGCTCCGGCCACAGAATTCCAGCGAGCCAAAACCGTGGCATCGCCTGGTTCCAAAACCAGTCCGGCAGGCGCCGGCAGCGGAACAAAGAGGCCCGCCACGACGGAAAGATCGGTGGCTACTGTCGCAAATTCGGCGCCGGCGGCATTCAGGGCCCTGATCCGGTAATAATACGTGGTACCTGAGACGACCGTGTTGTCTTCAAAAGCAATACCCATCATTTTGGCTACGGCCAGATTGTTCCGGGCGACCAGCAACAGGCGGTTGTGTTTTTCAGCACCCACGGTCAGCGAACCGATATTGCAGGGATTGAATAAGACCGTGGAATCCGCAAGCGCCTGCTGCACCAATTTCCAGTCCGCCGAATCGGGCGTGGTGATGAGCAGCGAGCGAATCGCCACGCAATTCGTGGCCTGCTGTACCGTAGCCAATGCCGTACCTGGATAATTGCCGGCCGTCGTGCTACGATACAGCCGGTAACCCGTGGCGCCGGCCGCCGGCTCCCAACGGAGGGCAATGCGGAGGCCGGGACCGGGATTGCTGCTGACGGCAATGGCGTTTTGCGCGTGAAGGGCGGAAGCGGCCAGGATAAAGGCAGGGAGAAGAAGATGGAATATGTTGAATTTATATTTATTCGTATACATGATTTGATAATTTAGACAGTTTTGATGCGACCTTTTTTTGAGATGTCGCCTGCTCGTACCTCGCAGACGACACCTCAAAAACCGGCCATTCCCTGAATTCATTCAATATAAAACCCGTCACAGCCATTCAGTCCAACCGTCAAATCGACGCCTCCGCAGAAAACCCACAGCACGCAGGCGTCGAGGCTGACCGTGCCCTGAAAGCCTAAGCCACAGGGAGGCCCTACCGCCAGCTGCATGTTGAATCCGGCGCCTGCCGACACCAAACCGCCGAGGATTTCGCCGTGAATACGCCCGCCCAGATTGCCGATTACCGTTGGCAGGGGCGATAAAAATGCGCCCAGGCCCACATACAGTTCATACCCGCCGGAAACGACATAGAGGTTTACACTTTGGCTGAGGTGTACATAGCCGTACACCCCGGTGAGGTTATTGGGCAACAAGTTCATATTCAATTTATACCGCGGGTTGCTGCCGATCAACACCCAGGCTTTGGCCTTCGGCGCATTGATGCCGGCATAAAAGCCCGCACCGAGGCCGGAACCACCGCCGATACCCATAATTTTCAGCGCCAGCATACCTTGTATGGATTGGTAATCCGGACCGATATGCCAGTTCGCCTCGCCTTGCCCCTCAATGGAGGACCCAACCACCAGGGCGCCTTCCGCAGCGCGGAATTGCCCTGCCACTTCGCCTTCCAGGATAGCATTGGCATAGTCCATGGACAACTGGATATGGCCGTTCACAAGCAGGTCCGCAGCAGCGCCCAATGACATATAGGCTTCGCCGTCCATAGTGATTTTGGAGGTTGTCGGCGTCACCTGCAGCACGGCCTGCAACGTGGAGCCCACGCGGGCTGCGATACTGACGTTGGCGGCATTGGTCACTTCGCCGCCTACGGTTATGTTGGTGATCTGGTCGCCCACGATGCAGGCGCAACCCCAGATGCGCGTAATGTTTGAAATATTGGCTACGGGCCCAAGCGCCAGACTTCGTTGATCCAGCAGGTTGGAGCCGATGCGAATACAGGCGCCGCGATCATTCATCACCAGAGTGGAGCCGACATCGCCGCCCAGCAGATAACTGAGCGTACTCGGTCCGGCGCCGGTAAAGCCGTTTTGGGCAATAGCATCGTAGGCGATATCAAAGGCGAAACGGGCCTTGCCGCCGCCCCAGTTGCCGGCGATGGAGAAATCGGTCGGAGAAAAGCCGGTAAGGGTTTCGTTGCTGAGTTCGATCACCCTCGAATTAAAAGGCGCGGCCGGCTGGCCGGGATCGAAAATATCCCGGATGTGTAGATAGTCGCCGCCGAAAAATGGAAAATGCGCCATGCCGCCCACGCGAAGAAATGCTTTTTGCGCCGGATCGAAATGCGACAAAGCCACGCCCGAAGTGACAAAATGGAAGCCATCGAACTTTTGCCCGGCCGAATTATAGTCGAAAAACATACGTCCTACTTCGCCGTTGGCCAGCAGTTCGCCCCAGGTGAGATAAAACGGCTCGGCGAAATGCCGCTGTTCTTTCAAACCGGCTGCGCTGAGTATGATCTGGCCGGTGCGTACGCTCACCAAACCGGACGAAGAAAATCCGGGTTTGGGCACCAGATCCAAACCCCAGTAATCCAGTTTAGCGCCGCCACCGCTCAGGTCGACTTTTCCGCCGGCGTTTTGCGCCGTGGAGGTGAAACACATTTCTTTAAAATCCAACCGGGTCTTCGACGGCTCTGCCAGGTCTACCTGCCCGCGCATATCGCAGTCGAACACCGCACTTTCCACGCAGCGCAGGCGGATGCTGCCTTTTTTGTTGTCTTTGGCAAAAAGAATGGAAAATGGCGTTTTACCAACGTATAGTGCATCATTGGGGTCGCCCAGTTTGGTGTCGTTCGGCTGGTAAATATCCGATTCCAGTTTGCAATGCACCCCTTCGGTCACCACGTTGAGCCAGGCATCCTGTCCTTTTCCGATCATCTGTAGTTTCAGATGCGGGGCCATGGCAGGCGGCATGGGCTTCCAGGTTGCGGGGACGTTCCGGGCATTTATAGCCAGCATATATTCGGTGCTGAAAAGGAAGGTAGCCCCTTGCAGACTGTCCCAGCGCACCGTTTCGTCGAAATATTTGCCCGATGGGGTGATCGGGAAAAACGGCTGTTTGGCCTGGGCCGAAAAAGCCAGAATCACGCGGGCGCCTGCCTTTTCAATACCAAAAGCCAGCATCGGCTGGGCAGATAACAAGTCGCCCCAATACAGGCTGCCGTCCGGTGGAAAAGACGCGCCGCCGCGCAGGTCGAGCTGGTCGTTTACGGCCAGGCTAACGAACGATACGGTCACGGGCAGGCCGTTTTTATCCCGCACGCCACTTTCCGGCAGCACCGCTTTTACACCGTTTAAAGCGCCGTTTAACACGCCGCTGCGTTGCACCGTGAGTTGTGCGCCCTCAAAATTCATGGTATAGCCGGCGGGTTGTACCGTGCGATAGCGGTAGGGCCGCGCGCAACTAAAGGTAGCCCACAAGCCGTCGCTTTCCACTAAACCGTTCGGAAAGGTGTACCGCGCTTGCAGGTATCCGATGTTGGAAACCACACCCGATGGCGTGCCGGCCGATTCCCCTGCAAAAAGGTAGACGCCTTTCCAGGCGTTGGGTTTGCCGGAAGGCCCGTAAGTTTTGGTAGCGGAAAAATCGGCCACATAACCGCGGCCCGCAGCATACATCGTCGTGCGCCCCACGCCGAATGCATAGATGGAATCAGGCAATTCCTTATAAAATTCACATTTTTGTGAGAGGAGTATTTCGCCGAGGTTCAGCGTCGCGGCACGGCATTCGGCCCCGGCGGTCAGGGAGGATGGCAGTACCAGCCTGGCCCCGGCGATGGCGCCGACCTGATTGATGGTGAACGTGTCGATTTCCAGGGTAAAACCGGCGGATACCGGCAGCCGGACCGGCGGTTCCGGTATCGGCGGTAGGGTAGGATAGGTGGCCACGCCGACAAGCACGGTGCCGGTTTTTGGCCGGATGCCGCTCATTTGCACCGTGAGGTCATCAAACGCTACCCGGATGCCGTCGGGTTGTTTGTTGGGAAACAAGTCGTTCAGGTAAGCGCCCAGATCGACGACCTGCGCGCCGACGACCGGCAATTGCAATTCGATGGTTTCGCCCGGTTTGTTGGCAAGGCCAAGCACTTTCGCATCACGCACAGAAATTTGAGTTTGGGCGCTCTGCACGGAATCGACAATGACAACCTTGACAGGTTTGAATAAAGCGCCGGCCCATATCGGGCTCCAGGGGAAGTGATGGGTCTGACAACTGAATTTCACCCGCCCGTAGCCCGTCAGGCCGGTGAAACGCTGCAATTTGGCGTTCCACTGGGCCGTTTCGGTGTATTTTTCCACCACGATGGTGAACCCGCCTAAAAGCAAGGTGTCCGGATAACCTCGTCGCAGGGTAAAGCGGTCGCCGATCAGGTCTTTGCCGGCGCGGTGCAGGTCGACCGGTTCGAAGGGGATTAGTTTTTGCGGCTTACAGGATACGGCCAGTAACAGAACGGCCACCCAACCCGATAAAATAAACCGGTACAGTGTTGTTTTCATTGGAAATCGATTTAAGAGATTAATCCCGTTTCCGGAGTAGTTCCGGGAAAGCAGGAACGGATATTAAGATGAGTCGCAATCTAATCCTTTTTGTCAAAATTGATTTCCATTCCCGACATTTTAACATATTCTCCGACCAATAAAAAACGGCTCTACGCTTTGTGTCTTTGTGGCTTTGTGTGAAATAAAGTGTCACACAAAGTCACAAAGACACAAAGTGTAGGGCCGTAAAATCGTATGCAAAAAAAATTGCTTACTGATGTTACGCAGGCGGGTGCAAACGGCACCTGTCCCCCTAAATACCAAGTCAAATGTGCCCTTATTGTTTTAAAATCATATAATTCAACGTAAAACGGTGTCATGCTGAGCACAGCGAAGCATCCGAGGGCGTAGCCCGAAGGTTTTTTATTCAAAATATCTTGGCCTTCGGCCCCGGATGCTTCGCTACGCTCAGCATGACAAATCCATTATTGCATTTTATGCAAAAAATATAGTTCAATCAAACAATTTTGGGCGATTATGCCTGACTTGAGGGGGACAAATGCCGGTTGCACCCAGGCAGGCCGGCCCAGCGGGCCGAGATCTTTGTTGTATTTTGCATGCCCTTGGCTTTCGAGCGGCCCAGCGGGCCGCTATTTTGGGCGCATTAGAACTCAGTTACCGGTCCGCTGGACCGGGCCAATGTCATACCGGAAATTTCTACAAAGATTGCGGCCCGCTGGGCCGGCCTGCGTAACATCAGTTACTTGCTGGAAATCGACGCCGACACCGGCGGTTCCGGGGCGGGCACTACATTCCGGACCGGCTTCGTCGATTTCAGGTAGGCAAAAATGGCTTTCAGTTCGTCGTCGGTCATGTAGCGATACACCTCCCAGGGCATGGGCGGCAACAAGGTACGGGAGCCTTCCAGACCTTTAAATTTGCCTTTGCGAATCGCGGTCATAAACTGCGCTTCCGACCAGGTGCCCGTACCGGTGTCGTCGGAGCTGAGGTTGGCGGCGTAGGAAACACCCCAGGGGCCTACCCAGGCAGTTAGCATATCGGTGGTCGTCTGCCCCTTGCGCTCCAGTTCGGCGCGATCCACCTGTGGCGCCGGCATACCGGACGGATGGCCGGAAAGCAGCCGGGAACTGTCGAGCAACATCATCCCTTCGGCCGTAATGATTTTAGGGGTGTGACAATCGTGACAGGCCGAAACGGTAATCAGGTGCTCACCCCATTTTACCTGGCTTTCGAAGCCGGCGTAGGCTTGCGTTTGCGGCGTATGGCCTGTGGAATTGGTTTGGCTCGATGTTTCCTGCCTGCATTGGGACAGCAGGATGGCGCCCACGGCCAGGGCGATAGCAATCATTTGTTTTTTCATGACTCAAGTCATTAATGTGAAAGAATGACAACATTAGACGTTGAGACATTTAAAATGGTGGCAATAACCCTTTACCCCAATACTTTGAGCAACTGCCACAACATTTGCACAAACACGATTTTGCCAATCAGCAACAACGGATACACCAGCGCGTAGCCGTAGGTAGGTATTTTATTGCCGGCCTGGTTGTTGGCAAAATCCAGATTGGCCGGATGGTGGCTGATCATGCCGCTGAGCAGGATGTATGGAATGTGAAACAGTTTGTAGCCGGCCCATAAAATCAGAATACTGCCAAATATGCTGACGATGGCTGATGATAAAAACATGAGCGGGCCCACCGGGCTGAGCATGGTGGACAAAAAAGCAGCGCCGGAATTGATCCCGATGGCGGCCAGCATCAGAATGAGCCCGATTTGGCGCAGCGTAAGGTTGGCGGAGTAGGGTAGGGTCCAGAGAATAGGGCCCGAGCGGCGCAGATACGAGAGCAGGAGGCCTGCCAGCAGGGGGCCGCCGGCAAAACCGAGGCTGAACAGAATACCGCCGGGCAGGGTCATTTCGATGGAGCCGATGAGCATGCCCAAACCCATGCCCAGGCCGAAAGAAAGCAGGTCGATATGGCTGAGTTGTTCGTAGGAGTCGCCGAAGATTTTTTCGAGATGTTTCATATCCTCCTGGCGCGCCAGCACGCGGATGCGGTCGCCGAGTTCGAGCACGGTGTCGGAACGCACCAGCATATCGGTGTCGCCGTGCCGGATGCGGGTGAGCACCACGGGGTATGTTTCGGTCAGGTTGAGTGCGGCGATGGTTTTGCCTGCCACTTTGGGGTTGGAGACAAACATGCGCCGGAGGTCGAATACGGAATGATCGTCGGCTAAATCCGTACTGGTAACCAGTTCGCCGAGCAAAGCGCCGGTGTGCGTCACTTCCTCCGTTTCTCCGGTAATGACCACCAGATCGCCGGGTTCGAAAGTGGTTTCCCAGTGGCATAACGAATCGACGCCGTTGCGGCGCAAGCGCCCGAATATGACCTGTAAGTGGTGTCGTTTTTTTAGTTCGCGCAACGTTATGCCGGTCGCTTCGGCTTTGGTGATTGATACCGTTTGATTGATAATCGGCTGGCCGGTGGGGAACTCCCGCCCCAGCGCGGTGGCTTCGGCAGCGTAGTCCACGCGCAACAAACGGCGCATCAGGGCTACTGCGATCATCAGCCCCAGCACACCCATCGGATAAGAGATGGAATAGCCCACCACCGCGTTGTTCGACATGATATCGCTTTCGGGGCCCGGACTGGCTTGTATGGCATCGAGCAATCCCGCCAGCGCCGGCGTATTCGTCGTGATACCCGCCAGCATGCCTGCCGCGCCCGACGCATCGAACCCAAAGGCAAACGACAAGGCCCCGATACACACCGAGAGCAAACTCAACACCGATACCGCGAGGATCAGATTCGTGGCGCCCCGGTTCCGAAACGAGTGGAAAAATGCCGGCCCGGAACTCAGGCCGATGCTGTATACAAAAATAGCAAGGCCGAGCAGTTTGATGACATCGGGGATACGCACCTCTGGCCGGGCCGCGCCGATGGCCAGGCCGACAAACAGAATAGCCGCCACGCCCAGGCTGTTGCCGCGCCACTTGAAGTTGCCGAGAAAAGACCCCAGGGCGGCGGCCAAAAAGAGGTAAAAAAGCGCTTCTTCGGTGTTGCCGGTGTGTTGCATGGTGGGTGTGATGGCGGGTTTTATGGGTCAAACATACAGGTTTTTTGTTCTAACTTTTTCACCGCACCACCGTCGCATCCCCACTAAAAACCTCCGTCACCCCGTCTACAAACTCAATTTCCGCCACCCACACATAAACGCCGGGACTCATCGCCTTGCCGCGATAAACGCCGTTCCATCCGTATCCGGGATCATTCGGCTGAAAATTTTCCCGCCGGAACACCGCCTCTCCCCAGCGGTCGAAAATCTGGAAGGATTTCACCTGGCGCACCGCCCCGGGTTTGCTGAAAATCATCAAAATGTCGTTGAAGCCGTCGTCATTGGGCGAAAAAGCGTTGGGAACATAGATTTTTCTACTCCGGTCTACGACCACAAGAACGGTATCAGCATCGGTACAACCATTGTTGGCCGCCACCCGGACCGAATAAGCACCCGTGACAAGTGGTACGATCAATTGATCCAGACACTGCGGGCAGGACATAGAATCGCTTATCGACCACAAGACGGATGCCAGATCATCTGCCGACACACTGACAACAGCCTGCAGGAGCGTTTGATCGCCCAATTCGACAGTGATATCCGCGCCCAGAGACACCTCTACCGGTACCAGTGTTTCTATCCAACAGATTTCCGAATAGGAACAGCCATTGGCATCCATCGTAGTGGCGGTATACGTGCCTTCCGGCAAATCCCTGAAAATATTGGTCGCTTGAAAATTCATGTTATCCAAAGAAAACCGGTAAGGTGTTGCGCCGCCGGTCACTCCGATACGAATGGAGCCGCCGCTTGCGCCGGAACAGCCGATACCGACGACCGTAGTCGTCACCAACAATGGGTCCGGTTCATCCAGCACCGCTATGGCCGTACCGGAACAACCCTTGTTATCCGTTACGGTCACCAGATAATTTCCGGCAGAAACGCCTGTTATTTCCGGATTCTGACTGCCATTGGACCAGGCATACGAGAAGGGCGGAGTACCGCTGACCGGTACGATGCGGGCGCTGCCGTCGGTGCTGCCGGAACAGGATATGGCAAAGCCGTTAAAATTGGAAATATCCAGGGTCAGGGACAATTGCAAGAGGCCGGTCACCATAAGCACAATACTGTCGCAGCCAAATTGATTACTTAAAACATCAACGGTAACGCCCGTTTGGGTTGGGTCGCAGGTAGTAAAAGTCTGAATAAGCGTATCTGTCGGTAAGAGGTTGATCGTATTAATCACAATACTGTCGTAGCCTGCCATGTTGGTTAGATTTTGTACAAAAACGCCTGCTTTTGCCGGATCGCAGGTCACATCAGACAGGAGCGTAGTATCCGGACTTCCTGTGGGGCACCTCCACAACGTTATATTATCGAGCAACATTCCGGCCGTTGTAAAAGTGCTGGAGCCGATCAGGCGGAGTTCAGCCGTGCCGGCTTGGGCCGTGAACGTAAAACATTTTTCCAGCCAGATATCGCCGCCGTCATTGGTCGCCGTCCAGCCGGCATTCAGCCAGGCGCCGTTAGCAACCAATAAATTGCAACTGGCACTGCTTGCCCCATAGTTTTTAGCATACCATAGTTCGATGGTGTACATATTGCCTGGAATGAGCCCGGATAATGTTGTGGCTATGGTGGCAGGCTCGAAGCCGTTCAGGTCGATAAACTGGCTTGCGCCCTTGGGATTCCCGTCGGTGAAATCGGCATAATCCGGCCCTAACAAGTCGATGGAGCCGGCTAACACGGACCAGTTGCTGTACGTTTCTCCGGCATAAAACGTGATACGGCCGTCAAGCGGTGCAACCGGAGCATCCTCGAAATCGCCACCGGGAAGGCTCACTTCCGTAGGGGCAGTGCTGCCGCAGGTGGTTAAAACACAAACGGGTTGGGCAATCAGGTTCTGTTGCAGTAAAAAAAGAAAAAACAAAAGGTATACATTTTGCATAGGAGTGGAGTTTAGGTATGTTGGGAATAGTACATGCCGTCGGCTCTACGTCGGGCATCCACGCTCGTTTTTCCCGATGTAGAGCGGACGGTTCACTTCGGAATGACAAGCGCGGGAGGGGAGAAAAATCATCATCCAAAAACCCCTTTTTCAACGCACCACCGTCGCATCCCCGCCAAACACCTCCGTCACCCCGTCCACAAACTCAATTTCCGCCACCCACACATAAACGCCGGGACTCATAGCCTGGCCACGAAAAACGCCGTTCCATCCGTATCCCGAATCATTCGGCTGAAAATTTTCCTGCCGGAACACGGCCTCTCCCCAGCGGTCGAACACTTGGAAGGATTTCACCTGGCGCACCGCCCCAGGTTTGCTGAAAATCATCAAAATGTCGTTGACGCCATCGTCATTGGGCGAAAAAGCATTGGGAACATAGATTTTTCTGCCCCGGTCTACGAGCACCCGAACGGTATCGGCATCGGCGCAGCCATTGTTGGCCGCCACCCGGATAACATATATACCTGAAACAAGCGGCAGAACGATTTGACTCAAACACTGCGGGCAAGCCGATGAATCGCTGATAGACCAAACCACCGACGCCAGCGCGTCGGCCGGGATACTCACAACGGCCTGCAGCGTCACCTGGTCACCCATTTCGATGGTGATATCGTCGCCCAGGCTCACCTGAACTTGCGAGGGCGCATGTATTGTCGCCGTTTCCAGTTGTGTACAGCCGTTGGCGTCTGTGGCCGTGATGACGTAGTTGCCCGGCGCCAGGTTGCCGAACACCGGCGCGGTTTGGAAAAGTGCACCGTCTATGGAATAACGGTAAGGCGACACGCCACCACCGGTGGCAATCTGGATACGGCCGGCCTGCGATCCGATACAATCCGGGTCCGAGGTGCTAACGGTCAGTTGCAGCGGGGCCGGCGCGTCGAGCGTGACGCCGGCGGTGCTGGTGCAGCCGTTTGCGTCGGTTATCGTTACGGTGTAATTGCCCGCGGGGAGGAACGTTATTTCCTGCCCGGATTCGCCATTCGACCAGATGAACAGAAACGGGCCTGCGCCGCTCGCCGAAACACTTGCGCTGCCGTCGGTTTCGCCTGCGCAGGAAACGCCAAAGCCGCCGAAATCGGACCCTGTTACGGATGCCTGCGGCAAAGGCGTGAGGCTCGTCAGGGTAATTACCACGCTGTCGCAGCCGAACTGGTTGTTTAACACGAGTACGGCGCTGCCCGTTTGGGCCGGGTCGCAGGTGGTCTGCATAAGCAGGGTGGTATCGGTGGGCAGCAAAACCACCGTTTCCGTTACGATGCTGTCGCAACCGTATTGATTGTCCAGATTTTGAATAAAAACGCCTGCCATCGCCGGATCGCAAGTTGATACTGTCAGGTTGACGGTATTAGCAGGGAGTAACACGACTTCGGTAAACACGATGCTGTCGCAGCCGAACTGATTGCTCAGGGTTTGTGTAAAAACGCCCGCCAAAGCCGGATCACAAGTAGAGGCCGCCAGGTTGACGGTATCGGAAGGCAACAAACTGACCGCGGTGACGATTACGCTGTCGCAGCCCTCCGGCGTCACCAACGTTTCGGCAAAAACACCGGCCGCCGCCGGGTCGCAGGTATTATCATTCAAATAAGTCGTATCGCTTTGCGCAAAGGCAACAGTAGTGATCACTGTACTATCGCAACCGTATTGATTGACAAAATTTTGAGTAAAAACCCCAACGTTGGCAGGATTACAACTGGCGTCGAACAACAGGGTCGTATCCCTCGGAAGCAAAGCCACGGTTTGGGTCACGATGCTGTCGCAGCCGAACCGGTTGGTCAGATTTTGAATAAAAACGCCTGCCGCGGCCGGATCGCAGGTAGCGGCCGACAGGTTGACGGCATCAGAAGGCAATAAACTGACCGTTGTAATCACCACGCTGTCGCAGCCTTCCGGCGTCACCAGTTTTTGGGTAAAAATACCCGTGGCTGCCGGGTCGCAGGAGGAGGCGTTTAACAAAGTGGTATCGCTTTGCGAAAACACAACCGTCGTGATCACGGTACTATCACAGCCGTTTTGGTTCAATAAATTTTGAACAAATACCCCAACGCCGGCCGGGTTGCAGCTGGCATCGAATAGCAGGGTGGTGTCCTTTGGAATCAGGGTGACGGTTTGCGTCACCACACTGTCGCAACCAAATTGATTACTCAGGTTTTGAACAAAAACACCTGCCGCGGCCGGATCACAGGTAAATGCCGTCAGGGCGACGGCATCCGAGGGCAACAAACTGACCGTCGTGATGACCGTACTGTCGCAGCCGTATTGATTGCTCCAGTTTTGGATAAAAGTTCCCGTTTGTGCCGGGTCGCAACTCGTGCCCGACAACAGCGTCGTGTCATTTGGCAACAAAGTAATCGTGGTGATCACCAGACTGTCGCAGCCAAACTGATTGCCAAAGGTTTGGGTAAAAACACCCGTTTGTGCCATGTCGCAACTAGTACCTGTCAGCAGGGTCGTATCGGGCGGCAGGAAGGTAATTGTAGTGATCACCAGGCTGTCGCAGCCGAATTGATTGCCAAAGGTTTGGGTAAAAATACCCGTTTGTGCCGCATCGCAACTAGTACCTGTCAGCAGGGTCGTGTCAGGCGGCAAAAAGGTAATCGTGGTGATTACCAGGCTATCGCAACCGAATTGATTGCTCAGGGTTTGGGTGAAAACACCCGTTTGTGCCGCATCGCAACTGGCGCCGCTCAACTGGGTCGTATCGGGCGGCAAAAAGGTAATCGTGGTGATCACCAGGCTGTCGCAACCGAATTGATTGCCAAAGGTTTGCGTGAAAACACCCGTTTGTGCCGTATCGCAACTGGCGCCGAGCAGCAGGGTCGTATCGGGTGGCAGGAAGGTAATGGTCGTAATCACCAAACTGTCGCAGCCATACAGGTTGCTTAGGGTTTGGGTAAAAACGCCTGCTTGTGTTGTATCGCAACTGGCGCTGCTCAGCAGTGTCGTATCGGAAGGCAGCAGGCTGGTGTTGGTGATGATAATACTATCGCAGCCAGCCAGGTTGGTCAGGTACAGGGTATCGCTGCCAACCAGGGCGGAATCACAAACTGCGTTGGTCAGATACAGCGTATCGCCCGGCACAAAAGTGGTGGTCGTAATGGTAAAAAATTCGCAGTTGCCCTGCACCAACAGGGTAGTATCCATGCCGGCTTGTTGCGGGTCGCAGGTCAGGGCGGTTTGGTAAACGGTGTCCGTAATTTCGGGTTGATAGAAAAAAGCCGTTGTAGAAACGCTGTTCATACATCCGTCGGTTGCGGTGAACGTCACTTCGAGCACCGGCGCGCCTGGAGGGCCCGAATAGTTGTTGGTCCAGGTGACGGGGCCGCAGGGGTCAGTCGCCAGCGCCCCGCCCCGGGTAAGCAGCCAGGTGATCCGCTGCGCGTTGGCCGAATTGGAACACAACACGGTGTCATTTTGCGCTTCCAGGAGCATTGCAGGCGGTTCGGTATCTTCGATGATAAAATTGGCCACTGCGGTCGTGACGTTGCCGCAATCGTCCCGAACCGTAAAGGTCACCGGCGTGGCCCGGCACAAGCCGTTCGGGCCTTGCTGGTAAGTATGGCTCCAGGTGACATCCGTGTCGCAATTGTCGGCGGCCGCACCGCCGCCATGATCGGCCAGCCAGGAGAAAAAGGCCGGGGCATAATCCTCGCCGCAAGGCAGTATAAAATCGGCCGGGGGCGTTGTAAATTCCGGCGCCTGTGTGTCCCGCACCTGTATCAGTTGAGTTACTGTTCTGGTGTTGCCGCAGCCATCGTCGGCCGTCCAGGTACGTTGTATATTATAAAAGCAGGTTTGGGGGATGGTTTGTTCGGCCAGTTGAACGGTGACGCTGTTCGAACAGATGTCGGTAAATACCGGGTCGGCGGGAGGCACCGGGTCGCTGCATTCCACGTTCAGGGGCGAGTCGGGCGGCACGGCAACCATAGGCGGCTCATTATCCATGGGGCATTTTTTCCACATCGTCATGTTATCTAACAGCATGCCGGCCGTCGGCATGGGACTGGAGCCGATGAACCGAAGTTCTGCCGAGGCCGCCTGGGCGGTAAACGTAAAACATCTTTCCAGCCAGATATCGTTGCCATAGTTGGTCGCGGTCCAGTTGGCGTTCAGCCAGGCGCCGCCGGCTACCTGTATGATGCAATTGGCACTAGATCCGCCGGGGTTTATGGCGTACCATAGCACAATAGTGTACACACTGCCCGGCATCAGTCCCGTCAGGGTAGTGGCAATCGTACCTGCCGTGAATCCGTTCAGGTCGATAAACTGGCTTGCCCCATTTGGATTACCCGCCGTATAGTTGGAATAATTGGGACCCAGTAAGTCGATAGATCCGCCGAGTACCGACCAGGTACTATACGTTTCTCCCGCAAAAAACGTGATTCGACCATTGAGTGGGGCAATAGGCGGATCTTCGAAGCCGCCGTTTGGGATACCGACTTCTTCCGGGGCGCCGCAGCAGCAGACGTTTAAAACACAGGCAGGCTGGGAACGAAGGTTTTGGTGGAGCAGGATAAGCAGGGAAAAGAGGGCTATATTTCTCATGAGGCAAAGTTAACACGGCGACCCTGTAAAAAATTAGCACAAATGACCGCACGCATTATTTTTTAATTGCTTTTCTGCTATAATTGCACCGGAAAAGTCGTCACCACCACTTTGCGACTTTCTTCGGCCTTAACGACGTATTGCCAAATTTTTATCGTTTTTTTTGCAAAAACGCCCTTCCCTGTTTTCATGTCCTGTTTGACAAGTCAATTGTCAAGTTAATCATTGCATTCTGTTCACCAAAAAAGATTCAGAAAGCCTGAACCGGCATTTGAAAATCACCAACCTAATTCAATTCGTATGAAGTACCACAAACACAAATCATTTATTGCCTTGGTCTGGTGCCTGCTTTTGGGCAGTAGCCTTGCTTTTAGCCAAAGGCAAATCAGCGGCGTTATCTCCGATGGGGAGAACGGCGAACCGCTCATCGGAGCAAGTGTGCGCGCTAAAGGCACCACCTCCGGCGCGGTCACTGATGTAGAAGGAAAGTACCGCCTGGCTATTCCGGAAGGCGCTACCCAACTGGAAGTAACCTATACCGGATATTCCTCCCAAATCCTGACCATCGGCGCTTCCAACGTTATGGACGTCGCGCTCCGGCCCGGTTTAGTGTTGGAAGAAACCGTTGTGATCGGTTATGGATCAGTGAAAAAGGAAGATGCCACCGGCTCGGTGAATGCCGTGACGGAGAAAAACTTCAACCGCGGCGCCATCGTTTCGCCGGAACAACTGGTAGCCGGTAAAGTAGCCGGCGTCCAGATCAGCTCCAACAGCGGAGAGCCGGGCGGACAAGCGACTATTCGCGTACGCGGCGGCACCTCGGTGAACGCCAGCAACGAACCGCTCTTCGTCATCGACGGGGTGCCGATCGACAACGTGGCGCATAACCCGGGCGGATTTTCAAACGGCCGCAACCCGCTCAACTTCCTCAACCCCGGCGACATTGAAACCATCACCGTGCTGAAAGACGCTTCCGCCACCGCTATTTACGGGTCGCGGGGCGCCAACGGCGTGATCATGATCACCACGAAAAAAGGGAAAAAAGGCACGGCCGGCCGTCTCACCTACGACGGTTATTACACCACTTCTTCTTTTGCAGAAGAAGCGCCCATTCTCGACGCTACCGCTTTCCGCAACGTGGTCACCTACGTGGCCCCCAACCGTTTGGAAAAACTCGGTGACAACAACACCAACTGGTTCGACGAAATCACCCAGACGGCTACCGGCCAAAACCATTCGGTCAGTTTCTCCGGCGGCGCCGAAAACGTCAACTACCGGGTTTCGGCAGGGTACCAAAAACTGGAAGGCGTGCTGCGCAGCTCCGAAACGGAACGCACCAGCTATTCGCTGAACTACGGCCACTCGCTGTTCGACAACCGGCTGAACATCAATGTGGGCCTCAAAGGCTCCCAAACCAAAGACCGGTTCGATCCCGGACAAATCTTCGGCGCCTGGACTTTCGATCCCACCCAACCGGTGTACGACCGCGCCAACACGGCCTTCGGCGGATTTTTTGAGTACAACGCTTCGGGCTCGCCCCGCAACCCGGTGTCGGCTTACCAGCAAAACCAGGACTACGGCAAACTGTTCCGGAACATCGCCAGCATAGACGCCGAGTACAAAATGGACGATTTTATCAAGGGCCTCAGCGCTAAACTGATTCTCGGCTACGACATTCAAAGCGGCGAACGCAAACGTTTCCAACCCACCACGTATGTCGCGCCCCCGGTGACGAACTACGCCGGCGAACTCCGGGTGGAAAACTTTACCCGCACCAATCCGCTGCTCGATTTTTACCTGAACTTCAAAAGAGAATTAGGCGAAAATCACCGCATCGACCTGACGGCCGGTTATTCGTACCAGGATTTCCTGGCCACCTATCCGTTCTTCCGCGCCTACAACCTGACCAGCGATGTGTTCGGCCTGAACAGCGCCACGCCCGCCGAAGATTTTGAAGCCAATACCAGCGAGGTGAACAACCGCCTGATCTCTTTCTTCGGTCGCGCCAACTACGCTTTCATGGACAAATACCTCGTCACCTTTACCCTGCGCCGCGACGGTTCCACCCGCTTCGGCCCCAACAACCGCTGGGGTACCTTCCCCTCTGCCGCTATCGCCTGGCGCGTACTGCAGGAGGATTTCGCGCAAGGAATGGGCAACGTGTTTTCCGACCTGAAAGTGCGCCTCGGATACGGGGTCACCGGCAACCAGGCGATTCCGGATTTTGGCTTCCTGCCCACGTATTCTTATGGCGATGCCAGGTCCCGCTACCAATTCGGTTTCGAAAACGGCGAACCGGTATTCGTCACCACCGTGCGCCCCAACGGCTACGACCCGAACCTGAAATGGGAAGAAACGTCGTCGTACAACGCCGGACTCGATTTCGGATTCCTCAACGGCCGTATTAACGGTACGCTCGAATACTACTACAAAAAAACCAACGACCTCCTGTTCACGGTAAACATCCCGGCCGGTACCAACCTGACCGACCGCGTGCTCACCAACATCGGCGAACTGGAGAACAAGGGCATTGAACTTACCCTGGACGGTTATGTCGTCAACAACAGAAACCTGTCCTGGAACATCGGATTTAATGCAGCCCGCAACAGCAACAAGGTGCTCGCAATCGACCAGGTAAGCGACGAGGGCGTACTCACCGGCCGGATTTCCGGTGGTGTGGGCAACTTCGTGCAAATTCTGCAGGTCGGCCAACCGATCAATACCTACTTCGTGTACGAACAACTGTACGACCCCAGTGGCAAGCCCCTGACCGACGGTGTGGACCACAACGACGACGGCGCCATCAACCTGGCCGACATGTATGCCGACGTCAACGGCGACGGCACGGTGAACGACGACGACAAACGGCCGTTCGAAAAGCCGGCGCCGGATATCCTGCTCGGCATTTCCACCTCGCTGACCTTCAAAGGTTTCGACCTGGGCATGACCATGCGCGGCAGCGTGGGCAACTACGTGTACAACAATAATGCTTCCAACGGCGGCTATTTCAACCGCGTGAACGAACGGGGCGATATTTGGCTGAACAATTTGCACACCTCGGCTTTGGTGTCGCGGTTCAACGCGCCGCAGTATTTCTCCGATTTTTATGTGGAGAAGGCTTCCTTCCTGCGTATGGATAACGTTACGCTGGGGTACACCCTGCCGAAAATGCCGGGAACCTCAACGCTCCGGCTTTATGTCACGGCTCAAAACCCTTTTGTGTGGACGAAATACAGCGGCCTGGACCCCGAAGTCGGTTCGGGATTGGACAATAACCCTTATCCTCGCTCCAGGGCCTATATTTTCGGGCTTAGCCTGGGACTTTAAAGTTAAATTTTTATCTAAGCAACAAACCATTTCATAAGATGAAAAGGATAAATTATATCGTATTAACCTTTAGCCTTGTCGCTTTCGGCGCCTGCACCAAACTCGATTTGGAGCCTAAAAGCACGACCACCCCACCGGTGTTATTCCAGGACGAATCGGCATACAAGGCGTTTATCGCCCGCGTGTACGCCGGCCTGGCCGTAACCGGACAACAGGGCCCCGCCGGCGCAGCCGACATCTCCAGCCTCGACGAAGGCTTTTCCAACTACCTGCGCCAGTACTGGCAGTGGCAGGAACTGACCACGGATGAAGCCGTCATCGGCTGGGGCGACGAAGGTTTGCCCGACCTGCACAACCATACCTGGACCTCCGCCAACCAGTTCGGGCGCGCCATCTACTACCGCATTTTCTTCCAGGTCTCGATGGCCAATGAGTTTTTGCGGGAAACCACCGACGACAAATTAGACGCCCGGGGCGTGAGCGAAGCCACCCACGAGGCGATCCATACCTACCGGGCAGAAGCGCGTTTTCTGCGCGCCCTGAGCTACTGGCACGGGATCGATTTGTTCGGCGACATTCCGTTTTATACCGAAACGTCCGGTATCGGTTCTGAATCGCCTGCCCAGGTCACTCGCGCCGAAGTATTTCAATTTATTGAAAATGAACTCAATGATATTGAAGGCGACATGGTGGCTGCCGGTGAAAACGACTACGGCCGCGCCGACCGCGCCGCTTTGTGGATGTTGCAAGCCAAACTGTACCTGAATGCGAAGACGTACACGGGTAACGACCGGTATTCGGATTGCGTGGCTGCCTGTAAAAAAGTGATTGACTCGGGCGTTTACAGCCTGCAAGACAACTACCGCCACCTGTTTATGACCGACAACAGCCAGTCGAGAGAAATCATTTTTGCGATTCCATTCGACGGCCTGAGCACCCAAACCTGGGGTGGTATGACCTATCTCGTGCATGCGCCGCTGGGTGGCAGCATGGTGGATAATATCAACGACCAAACCGGCGCTGAATATCCGGGCAAAGACGAAGCAACCCGGGTTTACGGGGTGAACGGCGGCTGGTTCGGCCTGCGCACCACCGGCGCACTTGTTGATCTGTTCCCGGATGCTATCGGCAATATCGACCGCCGGGCGCATTTTTACACGACCGGCCAAAACAAGGACATCAACGCAATCACCTCGTTTAACGATGGTTATGCGGTGCGCAAATTTGTCAACGTCTCCTCCGACGGCGTGCGCGGCAGCGACCTGGATCACCCCGACACCGACTACCCCATGTTCCGCTTGGCCGATGCCTACCTGATGTATGCCGAAGCCGTACTGCGCGGCGGAAGCGGCGGCGATGCCGGCACCGCATTGGGTTATATCAACCAACTGCGCGAACGTGCCTACGGTAACACCACCGGCAACATCGCTGCCAATCAACTGACGGTAGACTTCATCCTCGACGAACGCGGCCGCGAACTGTACTTTGAAGGTACACGCCGGACCGACCTGATTCGTTACGGCAAGTTCACCGACAGCGGCGTGTGGCCCTGGAAAGGTGGCGTAAAAGAAGGTAAAACGACCGATTCTTATCGCAATGTACTGCCGATTCCCACCGGCGAAATTCTGGCCAACCCGAAATTGCGCCAGAATCCGGGATATTGATTGTCCGCAATTCACCGGCTGACTTGAAGTCACCCGGTGAATAACAAAAAGTAATATTTATTAAAATTACTATTCAAAATCAATACAATGAAACATATATTTAAACTGACAACGCTGCTGCTTTTTATGGTGGCGCTCGTCTTTTCCTGTAAAAAGGAAGAACTTGATATTGCTGCACTGACCGATTTCCCGCCGGGCATCGCCAGTGTTACCCCGGGCGACGGCACCAAAGTGAATCAGGCCGATTTCAATGTCGTCGTCAAATTTATTTCCGGTTCGGTTTCGCCACTGGCGTCTGCGTCGGTCAAACTGCTGGATGCTGCCGGTGCAACGCTGGCCACTTCGACTGAAACGCTTTCCGGCACCTCCGATTCTATCGTGATCGCAGGCAGCACGTTCAATGCCGCCACGCTTCCGCTCGGACAGTATAAAATCGAAATCTCCGTCACTGATACCAAGGGCAAAACCCAGGTAAGAACCACGGCATTCGAGGTATTCAAACTGCCCAGCGTGGGTATTATCGGTTCCGCTACGCCTACCGGCTGGAATTCCGATACGGATATGTTGCATGTTGGAGACGGCAATTTTGAAATCGTGATGACCTTTGTGGCCGGCGAAGCAAAATTCCGCGCCGACAACGACTGGGCGGTTAACTGGGGTGCTGCTTCGTTCCCAAGCGGTATCGGCACACAGGATGGCGCTAATATTCCCGTACCTGCCGGCACCTGGAAAGTGACGTTCAATCCCGGCACAGGCGCATATAATTTCTCGACGGCCCTCACTTATGCCAGCAATGTCAGCGGATTGTACCTCCTGGGATCTTTCAACAACTTCCAGGGCGAGGACTATGGTTTTAACCTGGTGTCGAATAATACCTGGGTGCTGGACGAAATCCTGATCAAACCGGGCGCCTTGTTCAAATTCGCCGAATACCCATCCTTTATGGGCCGCAACTGGGGCGACGACGAACCGGACGGCCGCGCCGATGAGTTTGGTAAAAACATTTCTTTTGCCAACGCCGCCGGTGAAGCGTTCTATAAGGTGACGTTCAACGACAAATCCCTGCTCTACACGTTTGAATTTCTGAGATACCCGACCATCGGTATTATCGGCTCTGCCACGCCGGGCGGTTGGGATACGGAAACGCAAATGACGGATAAGGGTAACGGAAACTTTGAGGTTACCCTGGATTTGGTGGCCGGTGAAGCCAAATTCCGCGCCAACAACAGCTGGGATACCAACTGGGGCGCCGGCGACTTCCCCTCCGGTATCGGCACTCAAAACGGTCCGAATATCCCGGTTCCGGCCGGCCGTTATAAAGTGACGTTCAACCCCGGTACCGGCGCGTACAACTTTGAGGTGGATGCCGGCTTCCAAAACATCGGTATTATAGGCTCTGCCACACCGGGCGGTTGGGATACCGAAACACCGCTGCGCAACAACGGCGACGGCACTTTCGAAATTATTCTCGGCCTCAAAGGTGGCGAAGCCAAATTCCGCGCCAACAACAGCTGGGATGTGAACTGGGGTGCAATTGATTTCCCGCTGGGTATCGGCACACCGGGTGGAGCCAATATTCCGGTTCCCGCAGGTCTGTATCTGATTAAGTTCAATTCGAAAACCGGCGAATACAGCTTCCAGCAGACCACGGTCGGCATTATCGGCGAATCCACGCCGGGTGGCTGGGGCGCCGATACCGATATGGCTGCGGATGCGGCGGACTATGCCGTTCAGAAACTGACGATCACCCTGACCGGCGGTGGCGCCAAGTTTCGCGGCAACCACGACTGGAAATACAACTGGGGCGCCGACGCGTTCCCGGCCGGCACGGGTACGCAGGACGGATCGAATATTCCCACCACGGCAGGCACGTACAACGTGACGTTTAACGTGAATACCGGGGAGTATAAGTTTGAGTAAACCGTAGTTTTGGGAAATAAAAAATGTGAAGGGGGGTAATGGAAGTTTGTAAAAAACTTCTGTTACCCCCCTTTTTTATAAGGCACTGCTGCCGGGATATCCGGCCGGTTTATTCCCCCTCAAATCTCCTCCCGCTCAATCGGACATGTCATACAATGCGACCCGCCCCGCGCGCGGGACAATTCGTTGGACGGAATAGTGATAATCGTATTTTCCACCTTATCCGGCGAAATCTTGCCGTTGTCGATGTCGCGCAGCAGTTTTTCGGCGCCGATTACCTTGTATCCAAAATCTTTAAATGCTTTTTCTGTGATCGGGTTGCGGTCGTAGGTGACGGCCACGCCGGGTTTGAGGGCCACGAGGTTGCAGCCGTCGGTCCATTGTTCGCGTTCCTGGTAGGGGCTTTCGCCGCGGCCGGCCCAGATAAATTCCATGTTGGGATTTACTTCGGCCAACAGGAAGTCCTTCAGGCTGGGGTATTCAATTTCTTCACCGGAGGAACGATGTACATCCACATAAGAGCCGAGCCCGTCTTGTACGATGGGTTTGTAACCCACCATGTGGTTTTGGCTGATTTGGGTGAATATCGTGTCGATGTGCATGTAGGTGCGCTCGGCAGGGATATTCACCTGTACCACGTTTTTGATGATACCACGGTCGAAAAGGTGATTTTTTATCAACTGAAAGGCGTAGTTGTTGGTGCGCTCGGAGCAGCCGATCAGGAGGTAGTCTTTGTTCAGAATCATCACATCTCCGCCTTCAATGCTGATGGTTTCGCCTTTTTTGGAAGGCGGAAATTTGTCTACCCGGTTCAGGTTGATGGTTTTGCCATCGGCTTTGAGCCGGCGGAATACCGGGTGACTGCTGAAGATGAGGCGGGTGAGGAAGTTTTCGCGGAAGCGGGCCGTTTTATTGGCCTTGGTAATCATGACGAAATCTTTGACCGTGACGGCGATGTCGCGGGTGAAGATCAGGTTGGGGATGGGGTCGAACAGGATGCGGTCTTCCGGTTCCAGGTAGCCGGTGATGAGCGTGTCGGCCAACTGTTCCGGCGAAAGCCCGGCAAGACGCGGAATGAACGAGTAGGGTAACTCCTCGAAATCGGTGATTTTGTTGATGACCTCGTATTTACTTTCCTCTTCGCGGGTACTTTCGGCTAACAAGTCGCGTACTTCGAGCACGTTTTCCTTGCCCAGAAAGGCCTTCAACACGTTGATGAAAATATCATGCTCGTCCTGCATATTGGGCAGGTGGACGATGTCGTCGAACAACAGTTCGCCGGCGCGTTTGGGCGTAATGCGCGCAATGCCCTCGTCGGGGCGGTGTACGATGACTTTTTTGAGGCGGCCGATTTCGGAATCGACATAAATCCGGCTGTTAGCGTCCATGCGGGTAGTAATGATTTGTTGTTGGTTGGGCAAAAAAAGAGTGGGCAAAAGTAGATGGAAAAATCGGGTGGGCGAAACTTTCGGCGCCTTCAAAAGCGGATAGCTTAATTTTGCGGCGCTGTTTTATTTTGATGTTCGCGGGGCTTTGCCCCGGCAAATAATATAATTTCTTATGAAATTTGTAATCAACCTGATTTTGTCTGCTTTAGCGGTTTTAGTCCCACTGCTCTTTGCCGGATCATGCGGAAATGTTTCGGAGAACCAGTCAATGGAATCCGCCAATTCCGGTTCTCATCAAAAAATGATCGACATCCTCGCGGAAACGGACCGGCAATTGGACAATGCCGACAATTTGTATGCATCCGCGAGGCGTATTGCCTTTTGCGATTCGATGATTAAAAACACCAATGATACGTTCCAACGGTTAAATATGCAGTATATCCGGGCCGTAACCTTGCTGGAATACGGTGATGAAAGCCGGTCGGTTGCCGATTTTGAATCCTTATTGAATCAGACCGCGGATACGGTCGTGCGAAACAAACTGCGCTCGGGACTCGGGGTCGCCTGCATGCGTTTGGCCGAACGCAACAATTGTTTGCAACGGCACTCATCGGATGCCTGTATCATGCCTATCAGGGGAAACGGCATTCACCAGGATAAATCAGGCGCAAAAAAAGCGGTGGCGGTATATGAAACGATGTTAGCGGAAGACCCCAATGATCTGAATTCGCGGTGGTTGCTCAATATAGCGTACATGACTTTGGGTGAATACCCGGCCAAAGTGCCGGCAAAATGGCTCATTCCTAATCTCGATAAACGAGAACCATACCCGGTAAAGCCGTTTGTAGACATAGCACCCGAACTGAATATCGGTACCAACGACCGCTCCGGCGGCGTTATCACAGACGACTTTGACAACGACGGCGACCTGGATATCGTGACGTCGGCATGGGGGCTCGACGACCCGATGCATTTTTTTCGCAACAACGGCGATGGCACTTTTACGGATCGTTCCCGCGAATCGAACCTGAATAGTCTTACCGGCGGTTTGAACCTCACAAGTACCGATTACAACAACGACGGTTTTCTCGATATTTTTGTGTTGCGCGGCGCCTGGCAGGGGCAGGATGGGTTCGGCAAACAGCCCAACTCGCTGGTGCGGAACAACGGCGACGGCACTTTTACCGACGTAACGGTTGAAGCGGGTATCTTGTCATTTCACCCCACCCAAACGGCTACCTGGAACGACTTTAACCGCGACGGCTGGCTCGACGTGTTTATCGGTAACGAAACGACCAATCCGGACAATCCGCATCCCTGCGAACTGTATCTCAACAATAAAAACGGCTCCTTCACCAACATGGCCCTCCCCGGCGTACTCCACATTACAGCCTTTGTCAAAGGAGTCGCCTCCGGCGATTACGATAATGACGGCTGGCCGGATATTATTATTTCCACCCTCGACGCGCAACAAATTCTACTTCGAAACAGGGGGACGAGAGGTAATACAGTGGCCTTTGAAGTAGCATCCGGACTGCCTGATCACGGGAAAGAGACTGCTAAAACATTCCCCACCGGATTTTTTGATTTCGACAATGACGGCTGGCTTGATCTGTTTTTATGCAATTATGAATTTGAACAACAGCTATCGTACCAGGCGGCAAAAGAAGCGCTGCGCCCATCCAATGACATCACCGGAAAGTTATACCTGTACCGGAATAATGGCGACGGCACCTTTGCGGATGTCACCAAAACAATGGGCTTCAGCGGGACGATTTTTGCCATGGGCGCTAATTTTGGTGATATCGACAACGACGGCTGGCTTGATTTGTATTTCGGTACCGGCAATCCCAACTACCGCTCCCTGATTCCCAATAAGATGTATAAAAACCTGGGCGGAAAAAAATTCGCCGATGTTACCGTCAATGCCCGCGTCGGCAACCTCCAAAAAGGACACGGGGTTGCCTTCGCCGACCTGGACAATGACGGCGACCAGGATATTTATGCTGAAATGGGCGGCGCTTTCCGCGGCGACGCTTACCCCAGTTCATTATACCTCAATCCGGATCAAAGTACTAACAACTGGATCTGCCTGAAATTAGAAGGGGTACAAACCAACCGCGCCGCTATCGGCGCCAAAGTAACCATCGCTTTCCGCGAAAACGGTGTGCCACGTATCGTTTACCGGGAAGTGAACTCGGGCGCCAGCTTCGGTTGCTCGCCGCTCCGGCGGGAAATCGGGATCGGGAAATCTACCGTGATCGATGAAATCACGGTCGTTTGGCCCGTTAGCAATACCGTACAAACATTTAAAAATGTGCAGCCCAACCAGTTTCTCAAAATAAAGGAAGGGCAAACGGGCTACGAACAACTTAGCCTGGATCCCATTGTATTTAAAAAACAGGACGGCTCCGTGATGCCGATGTGTGCGCCGGCGAAGTAGTTGAGTGGTTATTGGTTGAGTGGTTATTGGTTGACTGGTTTTTCGGGCAATTCTGCTATTCCCCTAAAAACAGAAAATCTGGGGCCAAAATCTTTAGCCTGAAATTATACCTTTATTGTGACACCGTTCCTAAGCATAAAACGCAGACCTACCTACGCCGTCTCGCCATAAAATAGGCAAGCCCAACTATCACGCTCACCACCAAACCCAACCAACCAAATATTCCCCAGGCAAAACCATGCGGCATATTTATTTCCCGGTTCGATCCCACCGCTACCATACCTGCCCAGAAATATGGCGATTGCCCGGTAGCCGCTATGCTTTTATCGTCGATGTAATTCAGTTTAGCCCTGCGCAAGGCCGCCGCCACCGGTTGCCCTTCGGCGGTTTCGTGGTAAAAATCCTGAAACAACCGCACCGTGCTACGATCATTTACCGACCACAGGCTCGATAAAATACAAGCGGCGCCGCCTTGAGCGAAAGCGCGGGCCAGGCTCATCACGCCCTCGCCTTTTTGCTCAACGCCGAGCCCGGTTTGGCAGGCGCTCAGAATTACTAAATCGGCCTGAAGCGGCAAGGCGTAAATATCGGGCAGCAACAATGCGGCATCGTACAGTTCGATCAGCGGCGGTCGGTTCTCCCGAAGGTCGGCCCGGGCGTGCGTACTCAGGTGGAGTATCCGGTACTGGCCGGCTGCGGTTATAAAATGCGCCGTATCTGCCAATGGGCCGAGGAGCGTCTGAATTTTGCCGGCAGGCAAGGTTTGCCATTCGGCCTTGCCGGCTGCCAGGGGCGCCAGCCCGCGTTCACCGCCTTCAAACAGCGGCGCAACGCCAAGTAGAAATTTGGGGGCTTTCGATATTAACGCCTCCTGTTGCCGGAGTGTGGCCAGCGACCAGGCGTACCGGATTTCCTGCCGGCGAATCAGGTAGGCTGCCGTGCGCAGGGAAGGAGCGCCTTCCGGTAATGCCGTCACCAGGGCTTCAAACGGGATAAAATTTAAAAAACCGTCGGGCACGATGGTCAGTCGCTGCGCCGAAGCCGTTTCTGCGGGAATGATCTTTTGCCAAAGCGCATACGCCGTTTCCAAATATCCCGCCGGGTCGGCAATGATAGCGCCGGCATTTTCAAAAAAGGTTAAAAAGCGGCTACTCAGGCTCTGTAAGTCAGCGTCGTTGGGTACACGATGCCAGGCAATGACCACGCTTCCCGACAATACAAAGACATCTAACCAGTTACGGCTCACGAAGTACTCAGTCAAAATTTCCCCTTCAGTAATTTTAAATGTATTTAAAAAAATATCTCCTGGGGCGCCGGCGCCGGCCAGGGTGGGGTAGGCCTGGTAAATGGCACGTTCCAGTGCGGCGATTTGCCCCCTGATGGCGTCGTTTTCACTGCGCCATTGCGGCGCCTGCACACTACCGGGGTGCAACAGCAACTGGCGTTCGAAATACGCCGCGCTTTGCTGCAGGGCGGTAATTTGACTGAACCGCGTGTCGCTGCCAGCCAGCCGCTGCCGGATGAGGTTGTCCTGCAGGGCTTCAAGCAGGAGGGCCGCTTTGCTGCGTTCGGCCAGGGCAAACGCTTTTTCGCGGTAGATCGCCTGTCCGGTTTTTTCAAACAGGGTTCGGGCGATGTTCATTGCTGCCTCTTCCCGGGTGCGCGATGTCTGTTGAAGTTCCAGTTTGGAAGAGCGGTATTGATACACCTGGCGCAGCAGCGCTTCGGCCTGCCAGGCCAGGTCGTGGCATTCGAGTGCCATGGTCAGCCACATCAGTTCGCCCTTTTGCCGGTACAGCGCTTCGGCCACAACTGCTTTCTCTTCGAGGGCTTCAAAAATGGAATTTTCTTCGTAAAAAAGCGTCGCAGCAGGGTTCTCTTCGGGCCGGCGCGGGCGAAAGCCGGGCAATACGGCAGACAGGGCGCGGTTTGCGGCCGTCAATGCTTCAGGCAAATGACCCCGCGCCCGGTTTAAAGCAGCCAGTGCGATTTCTATTTTACCCGCTTCGCGGGAATGTGCGCCGAATATGCTTCGGGCATCTGTCGCGGCCCGCTTCAGGTAACGGTCGGCGCCGGCATATTGACCGGTGCGGGTCAGCGCCATTCCGGCCGTGAGGTAGGCATAAATACGATATTCCTGTGCGCCTTTGTCTGCCACCGGTACTTTTTGCAATAGCCGGAGTGCCGCTTCTGCGTTTTGGCAGGCCAGGGTATGCCGGCTTTCATCCAACTCGGTGCGGGCAATTCCGGTGTGCAACAGCGCGCGGAGTTGCGCCGGCAGTCCGGGCAATGCCAAACCAAGTTTGTAACTTTTTTCAGAAGCCTGTAGTTCGCCGCGATTCCACTGTGCGATACCGATATTGTTTAACAAACCGGCATTTCCGGCAACATCCTCAGGCGGTAATGCCGTCAGGGCTTTTTGAAACACAGCCAGGGCTTTTTCATTGTCGCCGAGGCGGGTATAATGGTTGCCAAGGGGTTTGTACACCATTTCCACCACTTCGAAATCGGGATCGTCATAGTGGTAACGCTCATACCAGGCCCGGGCCTTTTCGTAGGCCTGTACGGCCTGCCAGATTCGTCCAGTGCTGGAGAGATAGTACCCTCGGTATGCCTGGATATACATAAACGGCTCGCATGCTGCGGAATCGGCCGGCGCGCGCCATTGTTGTATCAGGGCCTTGTCGAGGTATTTCAGGGCGTCATTCGGGTCGTCGGATGCTAAATCGTGGGTTTCCACCAGAATCCAGGCCCAAAGTGCCAAATTATCCGCTTGCCGGGCCAGCCGGGCTTTTTCGCCGGCGTAGTACAAAAAACTGTCTTGCTGTCCAGTCGATTCAAAATAATCCAGGCGGGCATCGTATTGGTCCAGGTTTTGGGCAGGCAGCGCTGTGGGTAGCCCTTGGAGGGTTAACCAGAGAAGTAAGTAGTAAGCGCGCGGATGCATCTGCGTTTTTGCGCAGCAAGGTAAACTTGTTGCGGTGGAGCCGATTTAAAATCTTTAGAGTGGTTACGTTTTACACACTGTTCCGACGTATAATCTCTATACCGCCGAGTGCGGACTATGCATAATCCCGGAATCTTCCCTATCCCCCTTTTCTCCCCCACCGTTTGTCATCCTGAAAGGAACCGTCCAATCTACGAGTGCAGCACTCTACGCCCCCCACCTTAGATTGGACGGTTCCTTCCAGGATGACAAGCGGTGGGGGAAAAAGGGGATAGGGAAGATTCCGGGATTTATACGCAGCCCGCGCTCTTTTTAACGCGCTAAAGTGGTTCAAAAAACTTGTATAGAATCCTACGGCGCCACCACGGTCGTCGTTCCGATTACCTTCCCATCCCGAAACAGGCTCACGATAATGCTGCTTTTGACGGCGCTTTTTTCAAAAATATTGCTTAGTTGCGTTACCGCTTCCGCGCCGTCATAGTCCTTTACCGAAACCTCCTTTAGCAACTTGCCGGATATATCTGTAAGGCGAATGACTAATTTGCCGGGATCGGTTTTGTATTTTACATAGAGCTCGTTACCGG